>NZ_AUGA01000021.1:0-170007 GCF_000426785.1 Bradyrhizobium sp. th-b2 | reverse complement strand
TCTTCCGCTAACGGCTCGTCCTTCGCGGTTGCGATAGGTCTTCCCCTGTTAGTCTTCACAATATTCTTGTCAGCTTCGACTGGGAAATCGCCGGGCTTGATCTCAGGCTTTTTCATCGCGGGCTCCTCGGATCGGCTATTTTACCTCGCCCGTCGTTGGGGTTGTTTCCGGAGTTTGCACCCCCCCTGGCTTCGGGATCACCGTGTCCTTCATATTTGTCTTCGGCATATTGGGCAGAACCTCGACCCGGTTCTCTGGTTTAAGCGCTTCACAATCCATACCGTAGATCAGTTCGCCCCTGGCTGATTGGCCGATGGGACGACATTCCTTGAGGGCCTCGGGATCGACGCCCTTGTCGTCGGCGAAAGCTGGCAGTGTTAGTAGCGAGAGCGCAGCTACAATTCTCCACATGGCTTTCCCTCCAAATTTGTTGTGAACGGTAACCGGCGCCGCGACCGCAGGTTCCTCCGAGGGACTATCTGCGAAGGGAAATGGGGTTTCCCAGGATGAAAAATCGAAGCAGAAGGCAAACAGCGACGCGCGTCGTGCTCCGGCTCATGGATCGGCGCTGTCTTAGGTCGCCGCTCGTTTGCGGTCGCGGCCTGCGATTAATCCTTCAGCCGCGCCCGGCGGCCAAACAGGACGCCGACTAGGACCGCGACGGTAAGCGCTTGCAAAGGAGCCTCGCGCGCCCAACGCCCTCGTGGGTCAAGCGGTCCACCCGGCGCCCGGCCGCCTTCGATCGTGTGGGCCACGGTCCGAGTGGTGTCCCCGGCGGTAAGGTGGCAACGTCTTCTCCGATGGTCTCATAGTCGGGCGCATAATCGAAGGAACGCATAAAGTATCTCTCCGTTTAAGGGGGAGGAGAGGCCCAATGAACAGACGGATTGACGAAGCAGTAGCGGCGCGCGCCTATCAGCTTTGGGAGAAGGCCGGCAAACCGGAAGAACGGGATGAGGAGTTCTGGCATCTGGCCGAGCAGGAATTGCTCAACGAGGATAAAGGATCGCCGCTGCGGACCCCGGATACGTTGTGACCAACCTTTGCTGCGAGTGCGAGGGGATTGGCGGAGCGGATGGCGAGAACGCGCGGTAACGACCAACCCGGATTAGGCTATCACTTGAAGGTGCATTCCTTCCGCACGATCACAGCGATCCTGGCATGGGTGTTGATCGTAGCCGCCTTCTACGAGAAGCCGGAACTGCTAACCGGCGCACAACGCATTCTCCAGCGCGGCATTGAAGCGATCGGCGACGCCATTCCGCCCCCTTGGGGACCTCGCATCGAATTCGTCTTCCGGGAGATAGGCGGCCTGATCTGGCTCCAGATTACATTGATTGTACTCGTCCTACGGATCGGTCTTTCGGCGATCGCCGGGCTTTGGCGCATGACCGCGCGCCGCGACCGGGTTTTGTATCGGTTACCGGAAGAGTAGTCATTTCTCGGCACGGCATCTGCATGTTGGGCTGACACCACGACCACTACAACAGGATCGAGCGATGGAACCAGCGACCCTGCCTGCCACCGCCTTCAAGTCGCCGGCGATCAGCCTTTCAGGCGTCGTCGACTACAATATGTATACCGCATTTCGAGCCCAGTTCGACAACGCTGCCGATAGAGACCTTGTCGTCATCGAACTGACGACACTAGGCGGCGATCCAGAGGTCGCCCGAATGATGGGCGAGGACGTGCGGTTCGCGAGCGAGATGGAGCCGCAGAGACGGTTCGTGTTCCTTGGCAAGGCGGTGATCTATTCCGCGGGCGTTACGTTCATGAGCTTCTTCGCGCGGCCGAACCGATACCTCGCGCGCGGCACGCGGCTGATGATCCATGAGCGAAAGCTTTCAAAGAGCTTGGTGATCGATGGCCCTTTAACGACCTGCATCGCCGTCGTGAGGGCAACGCTCAACGAAATCGAATGCTCGATCGCTATGCAGAACGAGGGCTTTCAAAATCTCATCCTGGGATCCAACGTGACGATCGACGAGGTAATGCAGAAGGCGCCGTCGAACTGGTATTTGGAGGCGCAGGAAGCGAAGACATTGGGCCTGATCGAGACGGTTCTGTAATCCTCGAAAGCGGCTGCGACGATAGTAGCCATCGCCCCAATAGTCAGACGAGGTTATTTTCGGTCCTGGGGAGGGCGTTGGCATGTCAGACGTCAAGAACGGCCTATACTCGATCCGGATCGTGATGGTTGACGGATCAAACGCGCATGCTACCGGCATCATCGTTCTTCTCGACGGCCGCATCTTGGGCGGCGATAGCCACTTCTATTACTCAGGTTCGTACACGTTCACGAACGGAAAGTGGCGCGGCGAGTTGACGACCGGCCAACACGCCGACGCGGTCGGTGTGAATTTCCTGTTCGGCGGTCGTGAAGTAACGTGCGGCTTCACAGGTACGTATAGCGACGGCGTGGCAATGGTCGATGGAACGGCGCTTGTCGGCAAAAAGAGCGTGCCGTTTCGGGCCAAGCTCGATCTTAAAGCTGCGCTTGGCTGAACATCTTGCCTGTTGCCCTCATGACGATACCGAGACGTCTTCCTTCGCCTCGCCACGGGCGACGATCTTGAGTGCGTCGTCAGGCAACGGCCGCTGCAGCGCCTTTGCCTCATCCCACGGCGCGCGCATCCACACGTCACGTTCTTCGTCGGTCGTCAGAATGACCGGCATCGCCTTGGGATGGATCGGGGCGACGACGGCGTTCGGCGCCGTCGTCAGGAAACCGTAGACGTTATGAGGGCCGGCGATCGGCTTCGACTTGGTGCCGCGGTCGCCCTTGAACACTGTCCAGATGCCAGCGAACGCCGTCAGCGGCCGGTCGTCAGTCAATGCGAACCAAACGACGTCTTTCTTCATGGTCGCCGGGTTCAACTCCGGCGCGTATTCAGCGAAGCTGTTGAACGGCACTAGGCAGCGGTGTTCCGGCTTCAGCCAGCCGCGCCAGTGCGGCGATGATGTGTTGCGGATGTTCGTCACCGGCGGGCCGCCCGTACGCGGCGGGGGCGACATTCCCCATCGCATCATCGCGAGTTCGGTCCCGGCGTCAGTGTTGCGAACAACGGGTGCGTTGTAGTCTGGGAAGACGCCGGGCAGTGACGCCAAGTTGCCGACGTAGCGGTTGATCACCCGAAACAGGTTGATGATCGCGGCCTGGTTCGTCGTTATGCTGTAGAGGTTGCACATGCCTATTTACGACGAGGTTCGTAAGTCACGATGACCGGATCAGACGAAGATGCCGTCTGAACTTGAGCTTGTAACCCTGTTATCTGAAGTATTGGGCCGGCAGGGCGATCCACGGGTGTTGCGCGTTGCTCGTTCCAGTGCTCACGCCATGATCCAAGTTGCCGGATGAATTTCTCCATTTCACTTTCGATCCAATCATGGATCGCGATCGCTTCCTGCAACGTGAACTTTCCATCGTCGGTCGGCCTTGCCTTGCCGAGGTGAAAAACCTGTGGCTCAAGCATTGCGAATGTGTTTGCGAGGTCACCCTTTCTTGACCTGAAGCCCTCGATGAAGTCGTGGGCTCTGAAGTTGTTTCCCTTCTCCCCATTGGTCAGAAAGGCGGCCAGATTGCACGCCGACACAGCGAACGACGCTAGAAACGCATTCCAGTCGAGCCAGAAGGTGGCTTGGCTCAACTGGGCAACTGAGTACCTTGCCATCATCAATTCATAAGGCAGGTGCTCGTTCAGCCAATCCTTTTTCTGCTGCTCTTCGATTTCCAACCGCGAGGGCGTCATTGTGCGCCGAACCTTTCTTGGATCATCGTTCCTCAGGCCACCGGTGCGACGGCGGATTGTTGGTGGAAATCTTGGTGGGTCGCAGCGCGACGAGATAGCTGCGTTTGTAGAGATAGCCTCGGACCTCCGAGCAGCCCTTGCAACGCATGTAGCGCTCTAGCTCATGGACCGGCGTGGTCTTCGGCCGTCGCACATGTCGAGCGCGACTGTTTGATGCGTCTCATAGCCGAGGCATTTCACTTCCAGGTAGCGGTAGCCCGCATTGAGCGCGTCGCCGAGCGCCGGCGACGGCTGCGCTGGCCCTCGAAAGGCAAGCATGCGGACGTTCCATGCCTCCACGGCTAGTCTATCGGACTGCTTGCGGGCCTCCCGTGCCCGCTCAGCCGCCGCACGGACGGACGCGCCATAGATCATCTCGCGAGATTTCGTGCTCATGGAGGCATCAAACCGAAGCGAGCGCTGCGTTGCAAATTATCAAGCAGTTGTGGGGATGGCCACCGCTGAACTACCGAACGTGGTGGGTGTGGATAAATCGGCTTGTGCCGTCGGCGGGACGCGAGCGGGGGCGACTGTACTGATCGCCGCGTGCTATTTGCTTTGCCGTGACATCAACCGCAGGTTTGTAAGTGCCTAAATCCGCAAAACGGCATGCCGGAGGTCGCGCGACCGAGACGGGCATGGACTTTCAGGCCGAGGTCGCCACATGGGCGGCGGCGCATCTTCTTGCACGATTGCCGATCGGTGGTCGGTTTGGCCTCATAAATACTGCGCTGCCTATCGAAATGCGTCTCGAGACTGATGAAGGTCTAGATGACACCCACATCGTCCTAGACGATGGCTCTTGGATTGATTTGCAAAGCAAGACCACAGCAGGCCTTTCACCGAAACCATCTAGTCCGCTCGGCAAAACGATCGCGCAGCTTACAAGACTTGTGAGCGCCTCCCAGAAGGCGGGCAACGTCCTGGATCCAGCAAAGGCGCGGGCTGTGCTCTCGGTTGGCGTTGGCGCACCGCAGTCCTTGAACGATCTCGAAAAAGGATGTCGAGCGTTCGATCTGGGAGGCTCTTGGGCCGACACTAAAGCGCAGCGATCCAAGGCGGAAAGCGATGCACTTGAGTTGTTCGAGACCCATGCTCGAACTGCGTGGTCAACGCTATCGGGAGGCACGCTGACCGACGACGACCTAGTGCTGATGGCGCGTCTATTTCGGATCGTGCGTTTTTCGATGGACGAAGGTGACGATAATTGGCGCGAAGCATCGCGTATTATCGGAGCCCGCCTCTATGGCTCCAACGCCGCAGGTGACGGGCCCTTGCGTGATCTTAAGGCCATCGTTCGCGATCTGATCGGAAGTGGTGCGCCGGCAAATCGCAGCGGCCTACTACGCGCTTTGCGTGCACGCGGGCACAACGACGTCGGCGCGCCTGATTATGATGCAGACCTCAGCCGTATTGCCGCCACAAGCGACGCCGAATTGGAGCGGCTGACCGTTCATACCCGTCTGCCGATTGCGGGTGGTATTCCTATTCCGCGGGAAAGTGCTGTCCCGCTCGCTACCGCCCTCGCAAGCGGATCGCTTATCGTTGTTGGCGAACCAGGCGCCGGTAAGACCGGCGCCCTAGTCGCGCTAGCGAGGGCGCGCCGCGACGCTGGACAAGTGGTAGTGTTCCTTTCGGTCGATCGCTTTCCTGGCGTCGGAATAGCGTCCGATCTGCAATCCGAGCTTCATCTCGACCATCCCTTGGTCGACGTTCTCGCAGCGGCGCCGGGCGCGGAACCTAAGCTCCTCGTTGTCGATGCGCTCGACGCCGCACGTGGAGGCCCCGCTGAGGGCGTTTTTGCTCAGCTAATCGAGCAAGCGAGCGTCCTGGAAGAGGCAGGCTGGACGATCGCGGCTTCGATCCGCACCTTCGACCTTAGGAACGGACGGCGCTTTCGCGACGCCATGCGGGGATCGCCGCTTGATCCGGCGTTTTCCGACCCTTCGCTTGGCACGGTTCGCCACTTTCAAATTCCGCGATTAACCGACGCTGATTTAACGGCCGCCGGCGCGAACGCTCCTGCGCTTGACGATTTGCTCACAGCTGCTCCCAGCATGCTTCGAGACTTGCTGCGCAACGTGTTTAACCTCTCCCTCGCAGCGCAGTTGATAACCGACGGAGCAACGCCTGACAGCATTCGCACTGTTTCTACCCAATCGGACTTGATCGACGCCTATGAAGATCGTCGTCTTATCGGAACATCGGTCCAACAGGCCGCCGCCGCGACCGTGAATGAGATGGTTCGGCGCCGTCGCTTGGCCATCCGAAAAGTCGTCATCGGACATGAGCATCTCGACGACGTTATTCGCTCAGGCGTGCTCAGCGATGCCGGCGACCTAGTCAGCTTCTCCCATCACGTACTTTTTGATCATGTCGCTGGCCGCTTCTTCCTCGATTGGGATGACCCGTCGAGGCTGATCGGGCAACTCGGCGGCGATAGCTCGATTGCATTAATGCTTGCGCCTGGGCTCCGCTTTGCGGTTGAGCGGCTCTGGCGCTCGGATCGTGATGGCAAATCGGCCGTGTGGCACTTTATCGCAGACGTCTACGCGGAGGCGAATGTCGACCCAGTTCTGGCGAACGCCGCGCTTCGCACGGCTATCGAGCGCGTTGGGGACATATCTGACGTCATGGGGCTCGCTGCGCTCCTAGCCGAGCGCGGAAGCGAAGAACCGGTTGCCACGATGTTATCCCGGCTGGCCCGCTTTGTCGGGCTTGCAGTTGATTTAAGAGGCGCAGTGGCGGCCGATGAAGCTATAGCCTGGGCAACGATTGCTAAAGCGGCCGCAAACGCTGGTTCGCGCGCGCTATCCGATGCTTCCCATTCTTTGCTTATGATGTTGTTTAATAAGGGCGACCTAGCACAACCGCTGTTGCTTGACGTTTTTGGTCATGCGGCGCGATCGTTACTGACGTTGGCGTGGGCAGCTAATCCTTCGATGCAAATCATTACCACCAACGCGATCCGCTTTGTCGGCAAAAGCTTCGCATCGGATCCAGTAGCGTCACGCGCTCTGTTGGATCGCGCGCTTCGCGATCCGCACTTCTCGGCGCACGCCGACAAGGAGGCGACCTGGCTCGCCGAGCAGATCATGCCGATTGCACGGGCCGATCCTGATTTCGCGGTTGAAATCTTCCGCGTATTCTATTCGCGCGACATCACCGACGACAGCAAGTCTTTCATGGGCGGCCAGCCTAGCCGCATCATGGCCCTGTCCTCAAACCGTCGTCAGGATTATAGCGGTTGTCGGTACAATTTGGCGCGCCAATCCAGTCATTTGCTTGAGCTGTCCGCTAAGTGGGGCACAAGGGCTGCGATCGAGGCGGCGATTGGCGATGCCGATCGTGGGGCGGCCGGTGGCTATGATCGCAACCACGTAGCTGTAGCTGGGCGGCCAACCTTCGACCTCATAGGAATGGAGCGTGGTTTCAATAGCTGGGACGATCCGGGCAGGTATCGCCCTGATCAAGACTATGACGTTCTTACCCATTATGTGGCGTTCCTGCGCGGCTGCTCGATTGGCGCATTCTCCGAAAGCATCGAGGCCGCGGCGTCAGGCTATTCGAGCCCCGCGGTTTGGGCGCGATTACTTGGCGTTGGCGCGGCGCGCGTAGTTGAAGTTGTCGACCTCCTTTGGCCTTACGCGACCAATCCGAACCTCCTTGCTCATGAGGACATCGTCCGTGATGCCGTCCGCTTTTTGGCTGCGGCTTATTCGGTCCGCTCGGTGGATGACCGGAGAGCGTTCGAGGTTGAAGCGTTAAGACCCGATTTGTTCGATAATGACGGCGAGCGGCGCTGGTGGCGGCGTACGCTTGCGCGGCTGCTCTCAGTAGTCGACGAGACCGCGCTCACGACGGACGCGATGCGCGCACTACGCGCCGACCTCGCGGCCGCGGATGAACTCAGTGGAAATCCGCCATTGCGTTCGACGATGACGAGTTGGGGCTCGACCCGCGGAGTGGCGAGGAGCCTCCTATCTAGCGAGGGCGTCAACGTCGACGATGGTGTAGACGCAAGGATGCTGGCGCAATCGGAGGCTCTATACGAGCTTGTCCAAGCAACGCCGGCGGATAGCGATGCGGATAAGTTAGCGGAGCTATGGTCAGCTACTGTTGCAACGATAGCGCTATTCGATGCTCATGCTGGCGAAGTCCATGAGCGCGTCGAAGAGCCGGTGTGGGGCCACATAAGCAACGCCGCCGAACGTCTCGCAGGCGCGAGCACGTATGAGCCCGGCAAATCGGGCTTGCCGACGATTAGCGAGTTCCTCGCTCTTCTCCGTCGCTTGTGGTCAAGCCGCTTTCCAGAGCCAAGCAAGGATGACAAATCAGGACTGGGTTGGGGCAACTGGGAGGTTCGGGTCTACGCCGCCAGCTCGTATGTACGTCTAGCAGCCCGCTTCGGCGTTGAACACCACGAGATCGTCGAGATGTTTACTGAGATATTGGCCGATCCAGTTCCTCAGGTCCGTTTGCAGACTGCACAAAATTTGCAAGTTCTTTCGCAGATCGCGCCCGAGCAAATGTGGCGTCTCGCCGAAAGGATCGGAAGTAAGGAAACACACGAGGGAGTGCTCGGCTCCTTTCTCAATTCGGTTCTCTGGAGATTTACGTGGCAGGAGGTTGATCGTTGCGAAGCAATTATAGAAACGGTTTTGGCCAGGGTATTCGTCGGCGAGCGGAAGGTGGCCAGTGGTCGCGACCAGGTCGCAGCCCCGCTAGGTCATCTTTGCGCTGAGCTGTGGTGCCGGCAAGGACGCTCAACGGCACTTGGATGGCTTACTCGCTGGTCCAGTGATCCGATCAGATATCAAGAGCTCTTAACGTCTTTTCTTTCGATGCTGCGTGAAGCGTTTTTCGCACGTTACGCGTCCGCGGAAGCAGATCAGGACCTATCTGACCGAGCACAACGTGCTGCAATGGTGATCCTGCAGGCATGCTCGACCACCGCCGTTCAGAGCCACGCCACCGCCGTTTCGGAGACATCTGGAAGGGAGGTGCGCGACGAGGCGGTCACCCGCTATCGCGGCGCGGAGAGCGTCATCGGGTTTTTGATGAAGCAGCTATACTTTGGATCTGGCGCGTACACCAATGGAAAAGCTATTGGGCTGGGAAGCGCAGATGCGATGCGCTTGTTTCTGGTCGATTATGATCAGATGCTAGGGCTGCTCGCCAACTCACACGAGCCAGCAACGCATCATCATCTGGTTGAACTCTACGAATTTCTTATTCCCGGCGATCCTGCCAAGGTATTCGACGCGTTGCATGCGCTTTTAGTCGGTGCCGGCGCGCGCGAAGGGTATCACCATGAGGGTCTCGCCGCGCCCGTCATCGTACGTATGATCACACGCTACATCGCCGATCATCGCTCAATCTTTGAAGACGACGCGAGGCGCGCTCGTCTCGTTCAGATACTTCGACTTTTCTCGGACGTCGGGTGGTCTGAGGCGCTCAAGCTTCTCTTTGATCTGCCAGAGCTGCTGCGCTGATGTTCAAGCGTTCTCAGACAGATCCGGGACAGCCTGATCGCGATCGAAAGCTTAGGGCGCGTTCCCGAAAAGTGAGCCGCCGCCCATCCCGTTCGAATGAAGCGCGTACGGCGCGATTTCTAGCTCGGTCGACGTGCTGCCAAGCCGAGCGAGGGGTTTGAGAAACTGAACGGAGCGCGCTAAGGTTGTGAGCATAGCGCAGCTTTCGGGGCACTGGGGCACGGCCCTTCATCGAGGCTGTTGCAGGTCAGTGTGGTCGACTTGATCCTGAACACTTCAAGGAGATTGTCGCGGTTCTTGCAGGGTAGGAGGGGTGGTGGTTACGCAGAACGAATACGACGCCTACAAAGCAAAGGTTCTTCTTGGTTTGAAAGAGTTGCTGAATAGCACGGGCACCAGACCGGTCCTCTTTGCTGGTGCGGGCATTAGCCGTCGTTATCTTGGTGCGCCGAGTTGGTTCGAGCTCCTCAGGCACATTTCGCAGATCGTGGGCATCAATGATGACGCTTTCAACTTCATCAGCCAAAAGGCCAATAATGATCCCGGCACGATTGGCTCTCTTCTTGTCGATCCCGTACACGAATGGGCTTGGTCGAAGGGTAAGAATGACTTTCCTTCGGAGTATTTTCAGGCCGGACTGGACAAATCCATTTTTTTGAAACACTTGGCGGCGGAGCATCTAAAGACCTTCAAGAAATTCGCCAAAGACGCGAAAAGCAAAGCCGAGTTGGATTTGTTCAAACGCTGCTCGCCCCACGCAGTGATAACGACCAATTTCGATACCGTTCTTGAAAATCTATATGACGACTTTGAAGTGGTGCTGGGCGAACGCATCATTCCCATGTCAATGAGTATTGTGGGAGAGTTGTATAAAATTCATGGGTCGGTCACCGACCCTACGACGCTGGTTCTAACCCATGAGGATTACGAGCGCTTTGCGCGCAAGCGCAAATATATCAGTAGCAAAATGATGACCTACTTCGCGGAGTATCCCGTGATCATCGTTGGATACGGATTGGGGGATAGCAACGTCAATTCCATCATAGCTGACTTGGGTGAAGCGATGAGAGAGAAGGGAGGTCTTCTCGAGAACGTATACTACATCGAGTGGGTGCCGGATGTTTCGGCGCTTACTCACCTCAAAGAAGAGCACGTGGTGCCTGGCGATGGCACAAATCCGTTGCGGTTGCGTGCTGTGGTCACATCGGACTTCGAGTGGTTTTTGCAGGGCCTCGCCGACCTGAGTTCGCCGGTTCCCGTTAACCTTAAAATACTCCGGCACTTGGCATCGCGCGTTGTTGATCTAGTCAGGCACGATGTTGCAAAGAACAATGTTGAGCTAGATTACAAGAAGATAGAGCACCTTACGGATGATACAGGTGCCCTCGGAATGTTGCTCGGCATAAGCAACATTACTAATCCTAATGTTGAGTATCCGTTTCTCCTATCGCAGGTCGCAAAAAAGCTGGGCTACGATTACTGGCCCTCGCTTAATGGCCTAATCGCTCAAGCTAACGAGCAGCTCGGTTACGACATCAAGAAGTCTGATAATGATTATCACTTCGCATTTAAGTCGGGCAGCAAGAGCGAAACGCGAAAGTACTCTCAGAAGCTGGTCGACCTTTTGAAGTCTATCAAGGCAGAAAATGCAAAAGCCGCCGCGAAGAAGTGAGGATCATCTGCTCTACAAGGGGGCCGTCCTCAAGGTGAAGAAGCTCCGGAAGGGTTGGCGAGTGTTCGTGACACTGCCCGGCGCCGATATTCGAGAGTGCATTGCGCCAACGACTTTCGATGACGCTGCGCGAGAAGATGTAATTGACCAGGCAAAGACGCTTGTTCACAGGCACTCCGATTTTTGATGCTAAAAATTCGGGTGGGTGACCGCATAAGGCCCTTTCATAAGCACCCTGGTGGCGCCTGCGAGCTGTCGTTTGCCTTGCGATTAGCCGGGCCATTGTTTGGACCCAAATTTGGACCCAAACTCAGTTGGATCCAAGGAAACTAGACCGACTGGACCGCCCGATAAGCGGCGTTTTGGGCCGGAAACCCCGACCAAACCGTCCTAGTTTGTCCCGCCCAAACTGCTCAAAACGAGCCCTCGCGAACTCCAAAACCGGGGGTCGCAGGTTCGAGCCCTGCCACTCCTGCCAGATTTTCCCTAATCATTTGAAGGTGTTGGCCGAGGTCCCGGACCCCGGCCATGATTGTCTTCACTCACTTGATGAGCGGGCAGCCGCCGTCCTTCAGCGGCCGGAACGCCTGGTCGCCGGGCACCTCGGCGAGCACCTTGTAGTAATCCCACGGCGCCTTCGATTCCTCCGGCTTCTTGACCTCGAACAGGAACATCGAGTGCACCATGCGGCCGTCCTCGCGCACCACGCCGTTGTCGGTGAAGGCGTCGCGGACCGGGGTCGCGCGCATCTTCGCCAGCACCGGCTTGGTCTCCTTGGTGCCGGCGGCCTTCACCGCGTTGAGGTAGTGCAGGGTGGCGCTGTAGGTCGCGGCCTGATTCATCGTCGGCATCCGCTTCATGCGCTCGAAGAAGCGCTTGCCGAAGGCGCGGGTGCGGTCGTTGAGATCCCAATAGTAGGCCTCGGTGATGATCAGGCCCTGCGCGAGCTTCAGCCCGAGGCTGTGGATGTCGGAAATGAACATCACGATGCCGGCCAGATTCTGCCCGCCCGCGACGATGCCGAATTCGGCGGCCTGCTTGATCGCATTGATGGTATCGCCGCCGCCATTGGCGAGGCCGACGATCTTGGCCTTCGACGACTGCGCCTGCAGCAGGAACGAGGAGAAGTCCGGCGTGTTGAGCGGATGACGGGCGCTTCCGATCACCTTGCCGCCGGCCGCGCGGACCACGTCGCCGGTGTCGCGCTCGATCGAATGGCCGAAGACGTAGTCGGCGGTGATGAAGAACCAGCTGTCGCCGCCATTCTTCACGATCGCGCTGCCGACGGTGTGGGCGTTGGCATAGGTGTCGTAGGTCCAATGCAGCGTGTAGGGCGAGCAGGACTTGCCGGTGATATCGGAGCTCGCCGCGTCCGTCACGATCATGATCTTCTCGAACTGCTTCGACATCTCCATGCCGGCGAGCGCCGTCGCCGAGGTCGGCATGTCGATGATCATGTCGACATTCTCAGCCTCGTACCATTTGCGGGTGATGGTGGCGGCGACGTCGGCCTTGTTGAGGGCGTCGGCGGTGACGAGCTCGATCGGCTTGCCGAACATCGAGCCGCCGAACTCCTCGATCGCCATCTTGGTGGCCTCGACATTCCCGGCGCCGCCGATGTCCGAATAGACCGACTGGAAATCCGTGAGCACGCCGATCTTGAGCGGCGCCTGTTGCGCGAGCGCTGGCCCCGCCAGCACTGCTGCGATCAGGCCGGCGGCAGACAGACTCGTGACGATGGATTTCATGATGATGGACCTCCCAGATTTTCTTAGCGGCTCGGTGTTCTTATAAGTTTGTCCGACAAAGCTAGATTTGCCCGGTTCCGCTGTCAATTCTTGCCGGCCGGGTGCGACATTCAGACAGCAGAAAAGCCTATTTGACGCTCCATATGCCTTCGCCTATCCTTTGTCCGACAAACGACAATCGGGAGCCCGAGGGAGCCAAGGATGGCCGCCACGCCGCTGTTCCGGCGCATCGATGTCGCGCCGGCCTATCAGAAGGTCGCGGACGCGATCGAACGCGAGATCATCAACGGCCGGATCAAGCCGGGCGAGCCGATCGGCACCGAGCAGCAGCTGGTCGCGCAGTTTGGCGTCAACCGCTCGACGGTGCGCGAAGGCATTCGCGTGCTCGAGGAGGGCGGGCTGATCCGCCGCGATTCCAGCCGACGCTTGCAGGCCTGCCTGCCGCGCTACAACAAGCTCGCCACCCGGCTGTCGCGTGCGCTGATCTTGCACGAGGTGACGTTTCGCGAATTGTTCGAGACGTCGATGACGCTGGAGGTCGCGAGCGTGGAAGGCGCGGTGGAGCGCGCGACCGACGAGAACATCGCCGAGCTTGCCGGCAATCTCGAACGCAGCGCGGCGGTGGTCGGCAATCCGGTTGATCTTGCCGAGCTCGATGCCGAATTCCACCTGCTGATGGCCAAGGCTTCGCAGAACCGCGTGCTGCAGCTCGCCCGCGAGCCCGCCGCGCAGCTGTTCTTTCCGACCACCGAGATGATCGTCGGCGGCGTGCCCGAGGGCGGCGCGCGCCTCGTCGAGGCGCATCGCCACATCCTCGATGCGATCAGGCGGCACGACAAGGAGGCCGGCGTGCTGTGGACGCGCCGGCATTTGCAGGACTGGCGGCGCGGCTTCGAAAAGATCGCCTCGCTCGATCGCTCGGTCGAGCACACCTACATGGAGCACGCCTACGCCGCACGGCAGTAGCGACAGCGGCGCCAAGCCAAGACAACGACAACAAGCACATTCGGGAGGGACATATGAGCGGAGACATCGCAGCAACCATCCAGCGCGCCCGCGAGCACAGCATCGGCGATCTGCTGCGCCGGTCGGCCAAGCGCTACCCCAACAAGACCGCGCTGATCTGCGGCGCGGTGAGCTGGACATTTGCGGAGATGGACGCGATCTGCAACCGGCTCGGACGCGGATTGCTCGCGCTTGGCGTCGCGAAGGGCGACCGGGTCGCGGTGCTGTCGCGCAACTCGCATGGCTTCGCCGCGCTGCGCTTCGCGGTGGCGCGGATCGGTGCGATCCTGGTGCCGATCAACTTCATGCTCAATCCGGACGAGATCAATTTCATCCTCGCCAATTCCGGCGCAAAACTGCTCGCGGTCGGGCCGGATTTCGTGGAGACCGCGCACGCTGCGGCCGCCAAGGGCTCGGCGGTCGAGACCCTGATCTGGCTGCCGGGGGAGGATCCGGCCACCGCGCCCGAAGGCATCACGACCCTCGACAGCCTGCTGCACAGCGACGCGTCGGCACCGGACGTGTCGGTCGACAGCCGCGATCCCGCGCAGATCATCTACACCAGCGGCACCGAGTCGCTGCCGAAGGGTGCGATCCTCACCCATGAAGCTGTCATGTGGCAGTATGTCAGCTGCATCATCGACGGCGGCATGACGACCGACGACACCGTGCTGCATGCGCTGCCGCTCTATCACTGCGCGCAGCTCGACGTCTTCCTGGGCCCCGCGATCTATCTCGGCGCCACCAGTCTCATTACCGGCAAGCCGGTGCCCGACAATGTCCTGGCGCTGATCTCAGCCCACAGGATCAACGCGTTCTTCGCGCCGCCGACGATCTGGATCGCGATGCTGCGCTCGCCTTCGTTCGATGGCACCGATCTGTCGACCCTGCGCAAGGGCTATTACGGCGCCTCGATCATGCCGGTCGAGGTGCTGCTCGAATTGCAGCGCCGGCTGCCCGATGTGAAGTTCTGGAACTTCTACGGCCAGACCGAGATCGCGCCGCTCGCAACCGTGCTGGCGCCGGCGGACCAGCTGCCGAAGGCGGGATCAGCCGGCAAGCCCGCGATCAATGTCGAGACGCGGGTGGTGAATTCCGACATGACCGACGTCGGGGTCGGGGAGGTCGGCGAGATCGTGCACCGCTCGCCGCATCTGTTGTCCGGCTACTACAACGATCCGGTCAAGACCGCAGCGGCGTTCGCCGGCGGCTGGTTTCATTCCGGCGATCTCGCGACCGTCGATGCCAGTGGCTACATCACCGTCGTCGATCGCGTGAAGGACATGATCAAGAGCGGCGGCGAGAACGTCGCGAGCCGCGAGGTCGAGGAGATGATCTACCGGCTGCCTGCGGTGTCGGAGGTGGCGGTGGTCGGGCTGCCCGATCCGCGCTGGATCGAGGCGGTGACCGCGATCGTGGTGGTCAAGGCCGGCGCGAGCCTCGAGGCCGAGGCCGTCATCAAGCATTGCGCGGCGTCGATGGCCCACTTCAAGGTGCCGAAGCAGGTCATCTTCGTCGACAGCCTGCCGAAGAACCCGAGCGGCAAGCTGCTCAAGCGCGAGCTGCGCCAGCGCTATCTCGGCGGGGCTACGCTGGACCAGGCGGTCCAAAAGAGCTTTGCCGGCTAGGACACGGGCAGGGGGATGATCCGAAGCTTCGGCGCGCGTCAGGGCAAACGCAATCACTGGCCAGCCGTCGGCGCTCCCTTGTCCGACCACTCCGGCGGCAATCCGAGCTTGCCGGCGGCCATCCCGACCAGGCCGGGATTGCGCCCGAACGCTTCGCAGGCCGCGTATTTCGGCTTGCCGCCGAACGACGCGCCGATCTTGTCGAACGATGGCAGGTCCGGCGGCTTTCCGAACGGCGTAGCTCCGGTGACGACGAGCTTGCTGAAGTCGTCACTGAACGAGGAAGCGAGTTCGTAGGCGTCACCGGCACTCGAGACCATCGGCGAACTGGTGAATGAATTTGCGCCGCGAGCCCAGATCATCGCCGCCTGCTGGCGACTGGCCGGATCCCGCACCTCGGCTTCGACCGTCAGGCTGCCGAGCCCGACCGGCAACCGCGGCACCGGCACGGGGACGCCTGCGCCGAGCGCGGTCGGCAGGATGCCGACCACCTTGGAAGCGCCCGCGGCGACTTCGTCAGTGGGCGCCGCCTGCGTGACGCGCGCGTATGCGGTGAGATCCGCAGGCTGATCGAGCGCAACGACCTGAAGCCGCTCGCTCAGGCCGACGCAGAGCGAACGATCGATGGCATTGGCCACCAGCTTCCTCTGCTCTTGCGACAGCGTAGGTGACGCGCCCTGTGAGAAGGTCGCAGGAACGATATGGATGGTCTTTGCGGCAAGGACGTCGTCCTTGTTGACGCGAACCAGCGACTTCGCCAGCAGCCCGTCGGATTGCGCGAGGTTGTCGTAGGATGCCAATGATCCGCCTCGGGTCATAGGAGCGCTGGCGCAGCCCGACAACAACACCATCGCAACCGCAGCGCCGGCAAGTGAGGATGACCGATTGCGCAAGCCATCGCGCGACGCCCGGCCCGTGCCCTGCGCATCAGCCGCAACGCCCGGCTGAAATTCTAATCTCATGTCACCCCTCGAACGACCGCTCACCCCACGAACGATCGCACGTCACGATAGAACAGGGCCGCCCGGGTCGGGATTAAGAGATATTAAGTCAGATGTAGGCCGTGAAACCGCGCGACCTATTTGAGCCACATTTGGACGTGCAGGCTTAACAAAACGCTATATTTGCACGCTGCGCATGTGAGGCCGGCGCCTCTAAAATACCGTGATGCAAATCCTGGAATACGACCTCGTGGCTTTCCCCGTCACCAACGCGCGCATCCTCTGCGTCGAGGACGACGCCGATATCGCGCGCATGCTGGCCGAGGTCCTCCAGGACAACGGCTTCAGAGCGATGCTGGTCGGTTCGGCCATCGAGATGGATGCGCTGCTCAAGCGCGCGAGCTTCGATCTCATCGTGCTCGACGTGATGCTGCCGGGCGAGGACGGGCTGAGCATCTGCCGGCGCCTGCGCATGTCTTCCTCGATTCCCATCATCATGGTGACGGCGCGGAGCGAGGACATCGACCGCATCCTCGGCCTCGAACTCGGCGCCGACGACTATGTCACCAAGCCGTTCAATTCGCGCGAGCTGGTGGCCCGCATCCGCGCACTGTTGCGCCGGGTCGAGAGCGGCACTGCGTCGCGCTCGCGGCCGCGTCCCTTGACCTTCGCCGGATGGCGCATCAACCCCACCACCCGCGAACTGCATGACCCCGCCGGTGTCCGCATCACGCTGACCGGGGCCGAGTTCGATCTGCTGCTGGCGTTCTGCCGCAATCCGGGGCAGGTGCTGTCGCGCGAGCAACTGATCGAGCAGGCCTTCGGCGGCCTGATCGCCTCGGTCGAGCGCAGCGTCGACGTTCATATCAGCCGCATCAGGCAGAAGATCGAGCCGGATCCGAAGGACCGCTCGATGATCAAGACCGTGCGGCTCGGCGGTTACCTCTTCACGCCTGCGGTCGAGCAGATCTGATGGGATGGGCGCAGCGGCTGATGCCGCGCAGCATCGCTGCGCAACTCATGAGCCTCGTCGCGCTCTCGGAACTGATCGGCATCACGCTCGCAGCGGTGACCGTGATTTTTCTGTTCGATTCTCCCTCGATCAACGACACGCAGAAGTTTCTTGCGGGGCGGGTCTCGGAGGTCGCGCAGCTGCTGCGTTCCACGAAGACACCAACCGACGCGGATGAACTGCTGGCCGCGGCCAGGCGCGGCGGTCTCGACGTCAGGCGCGTCGCCTTGAGCGAACTCGTGCCGCGGACGGCCGGAGAGACGCGGCCGTTTTCCATAAGAGCATTTCGGCAACTGGCGGCCGAGTCTGGAATTGAGTTGCTGGAGGAGCTGCGCCATCCGGCAGGTTCGTCGTCACAGGTGGTCGTGAAGCTCGACAACGGCCACGCGTTGATGGCCGACGTCGCGGTCAATGGCGGCTTTTGGTCCATTCTGCTCCGCCCGGCGGCCGGAGGGGCAATCATCCTGCTGATATCCATGCTGCTGCTGTCGGTCTATGCCGTGCGCTGGGTGATCGCGCCGCTGGCCGAAGTCGCGAGCGCCGCCACCTCGTTCGGCCGCTCGCCGCGGGCTCCCGAGGCGCTACGCCGGCGCGGTCCGCTTGAAATCGCCCAGGTCGCCGACGCTCTGAACGACATGCGCACCCGGATCCGCGCGCTGCTCGACGACCGCACCCGCATGCTGGCCGCCATCAGTCATGACCTGCGGACGCCGCTGACGCGGCTCAGGTTGCGCGCCGAGCGTGTCGGAGAAGATACTCTGCGCCCGGCCATGCTGGGCGATATCGCCAAGATCACGCGCATGATCAACGAGACGCTGGAGTATCTTCGCGACGATGCGCGCTCGGAGGCAGTCTCGCACATCGATCTGCCGAGCTTTCTGCAGACCATCTGTTCCGAGTTCGCCGATTTGGGCCACGCGGTGTCCTACGCCGGGCCTCCGCGTCTTCCCTATGCCTGTCGGCCTCGCGCCCTGTCGCGCGCCGTCACCAATGTCGTGGAGAACGCAGTCAAGCACGGCAGCACGGTCGCGGTCGCGCTCCGTCCCAAGGACTCGAACCAGATTGAGATCGAGGTGGTTGACGACGGGCCCGGCATCCCGCCGGCGCTGCGCGACAAGGTGTTCGAACCCTTCTTCAAGGCTGATAGCGCGCGGCAGGATAGCGGCGGCTTTGGGCTGGGACTGTCGATCGCCCAGGATATTGCCAAACGCCATGGCGGCAGCATCGAACTGAAGCCGCGGGAGCCGGTCGGATTGCGGGTATCGATGCTGTTGCCGCTGAAGTCCCTCCTGGCCTAGACGAAGCGGGGCGGTGTGCGTTATCGCACGCGACAGGGGCTCCTTCTTGGCGCCAATCCCCGGCGGGAAGTCCCGGAGGTGCCCCGGCGCCCCGGCTAAGCCGTTGAACTGAAGGGATCAATGCCCGCTCGGCCCGCGCTTGGCCCTCGTGGGGCGCGACCTCGCCGACCTTGACGTTTGGCCGGTCCCGCAGTAGATACGCGGCACTCGCAGCCGGCCCGCTTTGATGGCGGATATCCGGCGCGGCCTAATTCCCCGAACATTCGAGCTCGTTTATCGGCTCAACCTTCAAACGAGGGCTGGGTCCGTAAGGTCGGCTGTTCGGATTCCTTGAAACGTTACAATCGTCCGGTCACGGACGCGGATCCCACGATGGCTTTCAGCCCGTTCAAATTCCTGCAGGAAGTGCGCTCGGAGACCGCCAAGGTCACCTGGCCGACGCGCCGCGAGACGACCATCACCACCATCATGGTGTTCGTGATGGTGGCGCTGGCCTCGGTCTTCTTTTTCGCCGCGGATCAGATCATCCGCTATCTGATCACGCTGATCCTGGGCATCCACTGATGAGCATGGGAACCCAATTGATGGACAAGCGCTGGTACATCGTTCACGCCTACTCGAACTTCGAGAAGAAGGTTCAGGAATCGATCCGCGAGCAGGCCAAGCAGCGCGGGCTGGAAGAGCTCTTCGAGCAGATTCTGGTGCCGACCGAGAAGGTCACCGAGGTGCGCCGCGGCCGCAAGATCGACGCCGAGCGCAAGTTCTTCCCGGGCTATGTGCTGGTGAAGATGAAGCTGACCGACGAGGCGTTCCATCTGATCAAGAACACCCCGAAGGTGACCGGCTTCCTCGGCGCGGAAAACAAGCCGATGCCGATTTCGGAAGCCGAGGCGATGCGGATTCTGCACCAGGTGCAGGAGGGCGTGGAGCGTCCGAAGGCGTCGGTGTCGTTCGAAATCGGCGAGAATGTGCGCGTGGCCGACGGCCCGTTCGCCTCGTTCTCCGGCGTGGTGGAAGAAATCGACGAGGCGCGCTCGCGCGTAAAGGTCGCGGTGTCGATCTTCGGCCGCGCGACCCCCGTGGAACTGGAATTCGGTCAGGTCGAAAAGGTGGTCTGACCGGACGGCGTGGGGTATATGCCCCCCGTCAAGTGAGAGGCCGTGGGAGGGAGGAGGCGGTCGCCAGCCCCTTCAACCGAACCACGGAACCTGAAACCGCCGGCACCGTCCGGCACAACAGGAGTGATAAATGGCAAAGAAAGTGACCGGATACCTGAAGCTTCAGGTCCCGGCCGGTGCGGCGAATCCTTCGCCCCCGATCGGCCCCGCGCTTGGTCAGCGCGGTCTCAACATCATGGAGTTCTGCAAGGCGTTCAACGCGCAGACCCAGAAGGAAGAGAAGAATACCCCAATCCCGGTGGTGATCACGATCTACGCCGATCGTTCGTTCACCTTCGAGATGAAGACGCCCCCGATGTCGTTCTTCCTCAAGCAGGCTGCCAAGATCCAGTCCGGTTCGAAAGCTCCGGGCCGCGACAAGGCCGGCAAGGTGACCAAGGCGCAGGTGCGCGAGATCGCCGAGAAGAAGATGAAGGACTTGAATTGCGACACCATCGAATCGGCCATGAAGATGGTCGAGGGCTCTGCCCGTTCGATGGGTCTGGAAGTTGCGGGGTAACGGGCCATGGCAATCGGAAAGCGTTTGAAGAAGGCCCGCGAGGGCGTCGATCGCGAGAAGCTCTACCCGCTCGCGGATGCCATCAAGATGGTCAAGGAGCGCGCCAAGTCGAAATTCGACGAGACGATCGAGATCGCGATCAATCTCGGCGTCGATCCGCGCCACGCCGACCAGATGGTCCGCGGCGTCGTCAACCTGCCGAACGGCACCGGCCGCACGCTGCGCGTCGGCGTGTTCGCGCGCGGTGCCAAGGCTGAGGAAGCCAAGGCCGCCGGTGCCGACGTCGTCGGTGCCGAGGACCTGGTCGAGAAGGTGCAGGGCGGTGCGATCGATTTCGACCGCTGTATCGCCACCCCCGACATGATGCCGCTGGTCGGCCGCCTCGGTAAGGTGCTCGGTCCGCGCGGCATGATGCCGAACCCGAAGATCGGCACCGTGACCATGGACGTCACCAACGCCGTGAAGGGCGCCAAGGGCGGCTCGGTCGAGTTCCGCGTCGAAAAGGCCGGCATCGTGCAGGCCGGCATCGGCAAGGCCTCGTTCTCCGAGGACAAGCTGGTCGAGAACGTCAAGGCGCTCGCGGATGCGGTCTCCAAGGCGAAGCCGGCGGGTTCCAAGGGCACCTACATCCAGCGCGTGGCGGTCTCCTCCACCATGGGCCCGGGCGTGAAGGTCGAGCCGGGCACGATCCTCGGCTGAGGTCTTTGGCCGTGACGAGATAAAGAGGGGCGGGATCGGGCAACCGGTTCCGCCCCTTTGTTTTGCCAGAGCGTTTTCGAGCGAGGTGGATACCGGTTCGCGTGAAGAAAACGCGTCAAAACAAAAATCCAGAGCCCGTTCCGATTCAACCGGAACGGAAAAGACTCCGGGTGAGGCCTCTCGCAGGAAACAACAACAATGCCCGATAAGGTCCTGGTCTATTCGCGCTTTCCCAGAAACGAACTGGTGCGCTTCGGTGAGCGCTACGAGCTTTTGAATGCCGCGGGCAGGCGGCTGACCGAGGTGTTTTCGGCGGCGGAGCTTGGCGATATCCGGGCGATGATCACGGCGGGCGGTACCCCGCTCGGCGGTGAGGCGATGGACCTGCTGCCGAAGCTCGGCGCGATCATCTGCTACGGCACCGGATATGAGGGGATCGATCTTGCCGCCGCCGACAGGCGCGGAATTGCGGTCGGCCACAGCCCCGGCGCCAATGCCGCCTCCGTTGCCGATATCGCGGTGACGCTGATGCTGGCGGCGGCCCGCCGCCTGCCGGTCGCCGACAACTACGTCCGCAGCGGCGACTGGATCGGCGCCAAGCCGTCGCCGATGATGCGGCCGCAGGCCGGCATGCGCGGCCGCAAGGTCGGCGTCTACGGCCTCGGCGAGATCGGCCGCAAGATCGCGGCGCGGGTTGCCGCGTTCGAAACCGAGGTCGGCTATTTCAGCCGGTCACGGCAGGACGTGCCGTATCAGCATTTTCCGAGCCTCGAGGCGCTCGCCGACTGGTGCAGCGTGCTGATGATCGCGGTGCGCGCCGGTGCTGATACGGTCCATGCCATCAATGCCGACATCCTGCGCCGGCTCGGCAGCAGCGGGATCGTCGTCAATATCTCGCGCGGCTCCGTCGTCGACCAGAAGGCGCTGGTTGCGGCCCTTGCCGATCAGTCCATCGCGGGCGCCGGGCTCGATGTGTTTGCCAGGGAGCCGCACGCGCCCGACGAACTGACGGCGCTGCCGAACGTCGTGCTGTCCCCGCATATCGGCGGCCACACCCTGGAATCCCACGTGGCGATGCAGGACTGCGTGCTCGCCAATCTCGAGGCGTTCTTCGCCGGCACGCCGCTCGCTTATCCGGTGCCGTCGGCGTCCTGACCGGCGGTCAATTCCGGCGCGGCGCGTGGCGCAGCTTGTCGGGGTTGCGGACGACGTAGATCGCCGCGATCCGGTTGGTTGCGGCGTCGATCGCCAGGCTGAGCGTGTGGTCGATCTCGCCATCGAGCAGGACCAGCGCGCCTGCGCTGCCGTTGACCATCATCGGCTCGACACGGACCTCGCTGCCGGCATTCTTGCCGGCAATGCCGATGATGAAGCGGACGATCTTCTCGGCTCCCTTGATCGGGTTCAGCGCCGCCAGCTTGCGGCCGCCGCCATCGGTGATCGCGATCGCATCCTCGCGCAGCAGATCGGCCAGAGCGGAGACGTCGCCGCTGGCTGCGGCCTGGCAGAATGCCGTCAGCAATCTTGCGTGGCCCTCGGGCGGAGCCGCCGGGTCAGGGCGGCTGTCGCGCACGGTCCGCCGGGCGCGCGCCGCGAGCTGCCGGCAAGCCACCTCGCTGCGCTCGAGCGTGCGCGCGACTTCCGCAAACGGCCGGTCGAACACGTCGTGCAGCAGGAACGCGGCGCGCTCGAGCGGTGACAAGGTGTCGAGCGCAAGCATCAGGGCGAAGGAGAGATCGTCGGCAAGTTCGGTCGCTGCTTCAGCCGACAGGCTCTCGTCGAACACCGGCTCGGGCAGCCATGCGCCGACATAGACCTCGCGCTGGGCGCGGGCGCTCTTCAGCCGGTCGAGGCAGAGCCGGGTCACCACCGTGACGAGGAACGCCTCGGGATTGTGAACGCCGTCGGCCGCGGCGAAGCGCGGCCAGGCGTCCTGCACCACGTCGTCGGCGTCGCTGCGGCTGCCGAGCATGCGATAGGCGAGCCCGGTCAGCCGCGCCCGATACGGGCCGAGCGGGTCGGATTCAGGCGGCCTGCTTGATGACATCGATCTGATGGCCGGCCACGGTCACGCGGCGACACTCCCTAGCATAGCCTAGCGCCAACTTCATCATGGGGAAGATACGTCCGATTTGCAGGGCCATGGCGAGGTCGATCACGCCTTTTTCGCCCCAGCGCGCGCGAACCGCGTCGCGGCAGGCGTCATCCTCCGTGGAACGCTGCACGATCGCATCCGCGAAGCGGAAGCCGAGCGCGGTGTCCGCCGACATCGCGTCAACGTCGCGCCTGAGCACGGCCGTGATCTGCCGCTCCGCCATCCCGGCCTCGATCGCCATGTCGGCGACCAGCTGCGCGCAGGGACCGCAATCTTCGGCCAGCGCGCCGGTGAGCTTGGCGGCGAAGCAGGCTTCGACGGGCGCAACCTCGCGGCAGGCTGCGGCCTTCATCGCGCCGGCGAACGTGAAGAATGACGTCGGCGATTGCTTCAGCATCATCTCGAGATAGCTGGTGTCGTAACCGTAGCGCTTGGAATAGGCGCGCAGCATACGGCGCGCGATGAAACTACGCATGGTGTTCTCCTGATTGTTCTCTCGGGCTTGGCAGGGCGGAATAGAGTGCGAGGGCCGCGGGCAGGATCACCGCGATCAGGTCGGACGCGGCATGGCGGTCATGGCCGCCGGCGATCATCGCAAGATGCAGCAGGCCATGGCCCGCCAGGAACGCGGCGCCCGCGACCGCCGCGGGCCACCAGGCCGGCCGCCAGGCTCGTGCGGCGAGACCGAGCCCGGCTGCCAGGAAAGCGATGCCGACGTCCTGAACCAAATGGGGGTTGAAGGGGCCGGTATCGGCGGCGCCGGGAACCAGCGACCACCAGATGGAACCGGCTGACAGCATCGCCAGCCCATTGCCGAGGTTGAAGAGGGCGAGAATTCCTGCAATCCATCGTTTCATGCGAGCCTCCAGCGCCCAGACGAGCCACACCGCCGTCATGTGACGTTGTGTAGGAGAAATTTTCGCTGGGCCGGGACAGATCGGTGAACTGGTCTGAATTTTGCTCTTGGCAAGTGAGGCAGGACCAGCTACATAGCGCCTTCCGGGCGTGCTGGCACTTGCTGGCAGGTCCGTGCTCGCATTCCGAAAACCTGAGGTGATAGGAGATCATTCCTTTCCGCATGCCCGCAAGGATGCTCGAAAGGAAGGAAACCCGTCGCCTCCAACGGAATGAGAGCAGGGCGTTCGGCCTCGGCCGATAGCCCGATCCTGTCCAAGACTGCAGGCGCCCGCGAGAACTTCGTGTTTTCAACGGCTTAATCGCATGGCCTGCATAGACGGGTGAAGACCGGATTTTGTGCTCCACGTCGCGGCCTGGTCGCGGCTGGGAGGCTGGGTTTGGTTCGAACCTCGACAGCCCATGGCCGCAAGGCTTTGGGAGGGCAGGCTTCTAGATGTCGTCTTGCCCGGCATGTCCGAAGGGTCTTGCGCCCCCAGGATCAGGTTTAGGGCGGGACGATGGGTGCAACCCGGCGGTCCTGCCTTCGCGGATAAGGCCGCCAACCGGAAAGAGCTTGCTGTGGAACGAGCGGCAAAAAAAGAGGCGGTCGGACAGCTCAACGAGGCCTTCAAGGCCACGAGCGTTGCGATCGTCGCTCACTATTCCGGCCTCACCGTGGCCCAGATGCAGAAGCTGCGCATGCAGATGAAGCAGGCGGGTGCGTCGGTGAAGGTCTCGAAGAACCGTCTCGCCAAAATTGCTCTTGAAGGCACTGACGTCGCTGCCATCGGTTCCCTGCTGAAGGGGCCGACTGTGATCGCTACTTCAAACGATCCGGTCGCGGCGCCAAAGGTTGCCGTCGAATTCGCCAAGGCGAACGAAAAGTTCGTCATCCTTGGCGGCTCGATGGGTAAGACCGTCCTGAATGTCGACAGCGTGAAGGCGCTTGCCTCACTGCCGTCACTCGACGAACTGCGCAGCAAGATCGTGGGCCTCCTCGTAGCGCCGGCGACCAAGCTCGCTCAGCTCTCGAACGCGCCTGCGGCCAAGCTCGCACGCGTCATTCAGGCTCATGCCTCAAAGAGCGAAGCGGCCTGACCCTTCGCTAATCTCAAAACCTGGTTCGAACCAAACGTTTAAGGAAACAGATCAATGGCTGACTTGCAGAAAATCGTCGACGACCTCTCGAGCCTCACCGTGCTCGAAGCGGCCGAACTGGCCAAGCTCCTCGAGGAAAAGTGGGGCGTCTCCGCCGCTGCCGCCGTTGCGGTGGCCGGCCCGGCCGGTGGCGGTGCTGCCGCTGCTCCGGCTGAAGAGAAGACCGAGTTCACTGTCGTGCTGGCTGCTGCCGGCGACAAGAAGATCGAAGTCATCAAGGAAGTCCGCGCCATCACCGGCCTGGGCCTGAAGGAAGCCAAGGACCTCGTCGAAGGCGCTCCGAAGCCCGTCAAGGAAGGCGTCAACAAGGACGAGGCCGAGAAGGTCAAGGCCCAGCTCGAGAAGGCTGGCGCCAAGGTCGAGCTCAAGTAATGCACGATCCGGGAGCGCCGCAGGGCGCTCCCGGGCCATGCAAACGGCGTGCGGCGGCTTGTCGCGGACGCGCCGGACACAAGAAAGTGTGGGGATCCGTGGACTTAACCCTCGAATCTCCTTTATTGCCTTCCCATATCGGGTTGGCAGCAAAAAAACACGGTCGGCGGCGAGAACGGCAGGGTTCTCGGCGTAAGCCGTTGGGAGACAGTCAGATTTCGGGCTTTTTCAGTCCGTAAAGCGGAGCGTTTGGACGAGCGGGTGCAGTGATGCGCCCCGCGCGTCGTTTTGCGTTTTGGAGGAAATAGGGGCCGGGCTGGGGATTTAATTCCTGACCTCGCGCTTCGTTCCTTCGGGACGATTCGAAAATTCAACCCGGGGCCGATGGCAGTCGCTCCCGGAAGGTTCGCCCCACAAAGGCGACGAAAATGAGAGGCCACGATGGCGCAGCAGACATTCACCGGTCGCAAACGCGTACGCAAGTTTTTCGGTCACATCAAGGAAGTCGCCGAGATGCCGAACCTCATCGAGGTTCAGAAGGCGTCCTATGACCAGTTCCTGATGGTTGACGAGCCGGCCGGCGGTCGCCTCGATGAGGGCCTGCAGGCGGTGTTCCGCTCGGTGTTCCCGATCTCGGACTTCTCGGGCACCTCGATGCTCGAGTTCGTCCGCTACGAGTTCGAACAGCCGAAATATGACGTCGACGAGTGCCGCCAGCGCGGCATGACCTTCGCTGCGCCGCTCAAGGTGACGCTGCGCCTCATCGTGTTCGATATCGACGAGGAAACCGGCGCCAAGTCGGTCAAGGACATCAAGGAGCAGGACGTCTACATGGGCGATATCCCGCTCATGACGATGAACGGCACCTTCGTGGTCAACGGCACCGAGCGCGTGATCGTCTCGCAGATGCACCGTTCGCCCGGCGTGTTCTTCGACCACGACAAGGGCAAGACCCATTCGTCCGGCAAACTGTTGTTTGCCGCGCGCGTGATTCCCTATCGCGGTTCCTGGCTCGACATCGAGTTCGACGCCAAGGACATCGTGTTCGCGCGCATCGACCGCCGCCGCAAGCTGCCCGTGACCTCGCTGATGTATGCGCTCGGTCTCGACGGCGAGCAGATCCTGTCGACCTTCTACAAGAAGATCACCTACAAGCGGACCAAGGAAGGCTGGCGCGTGCCGTTCGACGCCAACCGCTTCCGCGGTTACAGCACGATCAACGACCTGATCGACGCCGACACCGGCAAGGTGGTGCTCGAGGCCGGCAAGAAGCTGACCGTGCGCAGCGCGCGCCAGATGCAGGAAAAGGGCCTCAAGGCGCTGCGGATGTCCGACGCGGAACTGGTCGGCAACTATCTCGCCGAGGATCTCGTCAACCCGAAGACCGGTGAAATCTACGCCGAAGCCGGCGAGGAGATCACCGAGAAGTCGCTCAAGGTGCTCAACGAGCAGGGCTACAAGGACCTGCCGCTGCTCGACATCGACCACGTCAATGTTGGTGCCTATATCCGCAACACGCTGTCGGCCGACAAGAACCTGACGCGTGAGGACGCGCTGTTCGACATCTACCGCGTGATGCGTCCGGGCGAGCCGCCGACGCTGGATTCGGCGCAATCCATGTTCCAGTCGCTGTTCTTCGACAGTGAGCGTTATGACCTGTCCGCGGTCGGCCGCGTCAAGATGAACATGCGCCTCGAGCTCGATGCGCCCGACACCCATCGCACGCTGCGCAAGGAAGACATCCTGGCTGTCATCAAGACGCTGGTCGATCTGCGTGACGGCAAGGGCGAGATCGACGACATCGACCACCTCGGCAACCGCCGGGTGCGCTCGGTCGGCGAGCTCATGGAGAACCAGTACCGGATCGGCCTGCTCCGCATGGAGCGCGCGATCAAGGAGCGCATGTCGAGCGTCGATATCGACACCGTGATGCCGCAGGACCTGATCAACGCCAAGCCGGCGGCTGCCGCGGTGCGTGAGTTCTTCGGCTCCTCGCAGCTGTCGCAGTTCATGGACCAGACCAACCCGCTGTCGGAAATCACCCACAAGCGGCGCCTGTCGGCGCTTGGCCCGGGCGGTCTGACCCGCGAGCGTGCCGGCTTCGAAGTCCGCGACGTGCATCCGACCCATTACGGCCGTATCTGCCCGATCGAGACGCCGGAAGGTCCGAACATCGGCCTGATCAACTCGCTGGCGACGTTCGCGCGCGTCAACAAGTACGGCTTCGTCGAGACGCCGTACCGCAAGATTAAGGACGGCCGGGTCACCGACGAGGTGGTCTATCTGTCGGCGATGGAAGAGGGCCGCTACCGCGTCGCGCAGGCCAACGTGCCGCTCGATGCCAAGGGCCGCTTCACCGACGATCTGGTGGTCTGCCGTCATGCCGGCGAAGTGCTGCCGGTGACGCCGGACAAGGTCGACTACATGGACGTGTCGCCGAAGCAGCTGGTTTCGGTCGCCGCGGCGCTGATCCCGTTCCTCGAGAACGACGACGCCAACCGCGCGCTGATGGGCTCGAACATGCAGCGCCAGGCGGTGCCGCTGGTTCGCGCCGAGGCGCCGTTCGTCGGCACCGGCATGGAAGGCGTGGTCGCCCGTGACTCGGGCGCGGCGATTGCCGCGCGCCGCTCGGGCGTGATCGACCAGATCGACGCCACCCGCGTCGTGATCCGCGCCACCGAGGATCTCGATCCGACCAAGTCGGGCGTCGATATCTACCGGCTGATGAAGTACCAGCGCTCCAACCAGTCGACCTGCATCAACCAGCGTCCGCTGGTGAAGGTCGGCGACATCGTCAAGAAGGGCGACATCATCGCTGACGGTCCGTCGACCGATCTCGGCGAGCTCGCGCTCGGCCGCAACGTGCTGGTCGCGTTCATGCCGTGGAACGGCTACAACTTCGAAGACTCGATCCTGCTCTCCGAGCGGATCGTGAAGGACGACGTCTTCACCTCGATTCATATCGAAGAATTCGAGGTGATGGCACGCGACACCAAGCTCGGCCCTGAGGAAATCACCCGCGACATTCCGAACGTCTCGGAGGAAGCGCTGAAGAACCTCGACGAAGCCGGTATCGTCTACATCGGTGCGGAAGTCCGCGCCGGTGACATCCTGGTCGGCAAGATCACGCCGAAGGGCGAGAGCCCGATGACGCCCGAAGAGAAGCTCTTGCGCGCCATCTTCGGCGAGAAGGCCTCCGACGTCCGCGATACCTCGCTGCGCGTGCCTCCGGGCGTGCAGGGCACCATCGTGGAAGTCCGCGTGTTCAACCGCCACGGCGTCGACAAGGACGAGCGTGCGCTGGCGATCGAGCGGGAAGAGATCGAGCGTCTGGCCAAGGACCGCGACGACGAGCAGGCGATCCTGGACCGCAACGTCTACAACCGCCTCGCCGAGCTGCTGGAGAACCGCCAGGGCATCGCCGGCCCGAAGGGCTTCAAGAAGGATACCAAGATCACCCGTGCGGTGCTCGACGAGTATCCGAAGTCGCAGTGGTGGCTGTTCGCCTCGCCGAACGACAAGCTGATGGCCGAGATCGAGGCCATGCGGAAGCAGTACGACGAGTCGAAGAAGGGCCTCGAGCAGCGCTTCCTCGACAAGGTCGAGAAGCTGCAGCGTGGCGACGAGCTGCCGCCCGGCGTGATGAAGATGGTCAAGGTCTTCGTCGCGGTGAAGCGCAAGATCCAGCCCGGCGACAAGATGGCCGGCCGTCACGGCAACAAGGGCGTGGTGTCGAAGATCGTGCCGATCGAGGACATGCCGTTCCTCGAGGACGGTACGCATGCCGACATCGTGCTCAATCCGCTCGGCGTGCCTTCGCGCATGAACGTCGGTCAGATTCTTGAGACCCATCTCGGTTGGGCCTGCGCCGGCCTCGGCAAGCGCATCGGCCAGACCATCGACGCCTACTATCAGAAGCAGGATCTCAAGCCGCTGCGCGAGACCTTGAAGAAGATCTATGGCGAGGATGAAACCATCAAGTCGCTGAACGACAACGAGCTGGTCGAGCTCGGCCGCAATCTGAGCCACGGCGTGCCGATCGCAACGCCGGTGTTCGACGGCGCCAAGGAGGCCGACATCGAGGAGATGCTGAAGCTTGCCGGCTTCGACGCCTCCGGCCAGTCGACCGTCTATGACGGCCGCACCGGCGATCAGTTCGATCGCAAGGTGACGATGGGCTACATCTACATGCTCAAGCTGCACCATCTCGTGGACGACAAGATCCACGCGCGTTCGATCGGTCCGTACTCGCTCGTCACCCAGCAGCCGCTGGGCGGCAAGGCGCAGTTCGGCGGCCAGCGCTTCGGCGAAATGGAGGTCTGGGCGCTGGAAGCCTACGGCGCCGCCTACACGCTGCAGGAGATGCTGACCGTGAAGTCGGACGACGTCGCCGGCCGTACCAAGGTGTACGAGGCGATCGTGCGCGGCGACGACACCTTCGAGGCCGGTATTCCGGAATCGTTCAACGTGCTGGTCAAGGAAATGCGCTCGCTCGGCCTCAACGTCGACCTGCACAATTCCAAGGTGGGACCGGGAACGACGTCGGAAGCGGCCGAGTAACGCAGTGATCATGCCCGGCGCAAAACGCGCCGGGCCTTCGCACTCCGCTCGGACGTTGGACGGGGCGCGCGCTGAATAAAAGTTTCGAATTTGCTGCCGGTGACGATCGGCACGCGAGGAGAAGACCATGAATCAAGAGATTATGAATCTTTTCAATCCGACGACGCCGGCTCAGGTCTTCGACCAGATCCGGATTTCGATCGCGTCTCCGGAGAAGATTCTGTCCTGGTCGTACGGCGAGATCAAGAAGCCGGAGACCATCAACTACCGCACCTTCAAGCCGGAGCGTGACGGCCTGTTCTGCGCGCGCATCTTCGGGCCGATCAAGGACTACGAGTGCCTGTGCGGCAAGTACAAGCGGATGAAGTACAAGGGCATCATCTGCGAGAAGTGCTCGGTTGAGGTGACGCTGTCGCGCGTCCGCCGCGAGCGCATGGGCCATATCGAGCTGGCGGCGCCGGTCGCCCACATCTGGTTCCTGAAGTCGCTGCCGTCGCGCATCGGCCTCTTGCTCGACATGACGCTGAAGGATCTCGAGCGGATCCTCTACTTCGAATATTACGTCGTTCTCGAGCCGGGTCTCACCGCGCTGAAGGACCGTCAGCTGCTGTCGGAAGACGAGTATCTGAAGGCGCAGGACGAGTACGGCCAGGACAGCTTCACCGCCATGATCGGCGCCGAGGCGATCCGCGAGCTGCTCAAGGGTCTCGAGCTCGAGAAGCTCGAGGCGACGTTGCGCGCCGACATGGCGGAGACCGACTCCGACATCAAGCACAAGAAGCTCGCCAAGCGTCTGAAGATCGTCGAGGCCTTCCGCGTCTCCGGCAACAAGCCGGAATGGATGATCATGACGGTCGTGCCGGTGATTCCGCCGGACCTGCGTCCGCTGGTGCCGCTCGACGGCGGCCGGTTCGCGACTTCCGACCTCAACGACCTGTATCGCCGCGTCATCAACCGCAACAACCGCTTGAAGCGGCTGATGGAGCTGCGTGCGCCCGATATCATCATCCGCAACGAAAAGCGCATGCTGCAGGAGGCCGTCGACGCGCTGTTCGACAACGGCCGACGCGGCCGCGTCATCACGGGCGCCAACAAGCGCCCGCTGAAGTCGCTCGCCGACATGCTGAAGGGCAAGCAGGGCCGGTTCCGCCAGAACCTGCTCGGCAAGCGCGTCGACTATTCGGGCCGTTCGGTGATCGTGGTCGGTCCCGAGCTGCGCCTGCACCAGTGCGGCCTGCCGAAGAAGATGGCGCTCGAGCTGTTCAAGCCGTTCATCTATTCGCGGCTCGACGCCAAGGGCCTGTCCACCACGGTGAAGCAGGCCAAGAAGCTGGTCGAGAAGGAGCGTCCGGAGGTCTGGGATATCCTCGATGAGGTGATCCGCGAGCATCCGGTGCTGCTCAACCGCGCGCCGACGCTGCATCGCCTGGGCATCCAGGCGTTCGAGCCGGTGCTGATCGAAGGCAAGGCGATCCAGCTGCACCCGCTGGTCTGCGCCGCCTTCAACGCCGACTTCGACGGCGACCAGATGGCCGTGCACGTTCCGCTGTCGCTCGAAGCGCAGCTGGAAGCGCGCGTCCTGATGATGTCGACCAACAACATCCTGCATCCGGCGAACGGCCAGCCGATCATCGTGCCGTCGCAGGACATCGTGCTCGGCCTCTACTACGTCTCGATCATGCGCGAAGGCCTGCCCGGCGAGGGCAAGATCTTCGGCGACATGGCCGAGCTCGAGCACGCCCTGCATTCGAAGGTCATCCACCTCCACACCAAGATCAAGTACCGGTGGGAAGGCCTCGACGAGGAAGGCAAGCTGTCCAAGCGCTGGATCGAGACCACCGCCGGCCGCGTCATGCTCGGCAATCTGCTGCCGAAGAGCACCAAGATCTCGTACGACATCATCAACAAGCTGATGACCAAGCGCGAGATCTCCGGCGTGATCGACCAGGTCTACCGTCACTGCGGTCAGAAGGAGACCGTGATCTTCTGCGACCGGATCATGGCGCTCGGCTTCTACAACGCCTTCAAGGCGGGCATCTCGTTCGGCAAGGACGACATGGTCGTGCCGGCGTCGAAGTGGAAGATCGTGGACCAGACCCGTACGCTGGCGAAGGATTTCGAGCAGCAGTACAATGACGGCCTGATCACCCATGGCGAGAAGTACAACAAGGTCGTCGACGCCTGGTCGAAGGCCGGTGAAGAAGTCGCCAAGGCGATGATGAAGGAGATCTCCTCCACCAAGAAGACGGCGGCGGGGGCGGATGCCGACATCAACTCGATCTACATGATGGCGCACTCCGGTGCGCGTGGTTCGCCGGCGCAGATGCGCCAGCTCGCCGGCATGCGCGGCCTGATGGCCAAGCCGTCGGGCGAGATCATCGAGACGCCGATCATTTCCAACTTCAAGGAAGGTCTGTCGGTGCTCGAGTACTTCAACTCGACCCACGGCGCCCGCAAGGGTCTCGCGGACACCGCGTTGAAGACCGCGAACTCGGGCTATTTGACCCGCCGTCTGGTCGACGTCGCGCAGGACTGCATCATCACGCAGACCGATTGCGGCACCAAGCTCGGCATCAAGATGCGCGCCATCGTCGATGCCGGCACCGTGGTCGCCTCGCTCGGCTCGCGCATCCTGGGCCGCACGGCCTGCGATGACGTGCGCGATCCCGCCACCAACGAGATTGTCATCAAGCGTGACACGTTGATGGAGGAGACCCATGTCGACGCGATCCAGCAGGCCGGCATCCAGGAAGTGAAGATCCGCTCGGCGCTGACCTGCGAGCTGATCAACGGCATCTGCGCCAAGTGCTACGGCCGCGATCTGGCCCGCGGCACCCCGGTCAACCACGGTGAGGCCGTCGGCGTCATCGCGGCGCAGTCGATCGGTGAGCCCGGTACGCAGCTGACGATGCGCACGTTCCACATCGGCGGCGCGGCGCAGCTCAACGAGCAGTCGTTCGTCGAATCGAACTTTGACGGCAAGATCGTGATCCGGAACAAGGCCATCGCCCGCAATAGCGAAGGCAATCTGGTCGCGATGGTGCGCAACATGGTCGTTGCGATCGTCGATGCCGACGGCACCGAGCGTGCAACCCACCGTATTCAGTACGGTTCGAAGATGCACGTCGACGAAGGCGACACGGTCAAGCGCGGCCAGCGCATCGCCGAGTGGGACCCCTATACCCGCCCGGTGCTGAGCGAAGTCGAGGGTACGATCGGTTTCGAGGATCTGGTCGAAGGCCAGTCGATCTCGGAAACGCTCGACGAGTCCACCGGTATCGCCAAGCGCGTGGTCATCGACTGGCGCACGACGCGCGGCGGTTCGGACCTGCGCCCGGCCATCGTGGTCAAGGGCAAGGACGGCAAGGTGCTGAAGCTCGCGCGTGGCGGCGATGCCCGCTACATGCTGTCGGTCGACGCCATTCTGTCGGTCGACATCGGCGCGAAGATCATGCCCGGCGACATCCTGGCGCGTATCTCGACCGAGAGCGCCAAGACGCGTGACATCACCGGCGGTCTGCCGCGGGTGGCGGAACTGTTCGAGGCTCGCAAGCCGAAGGACGCGGCGATCATCGCGGAAACGGCGGGAACGATCCGCTTTGGCCGCGACTACAAGAACAAGCGCCGCATCTCGATCGAGCCGATGGACAAGACCGAGGAGCCGCGCGAGTACCTGATCCCGAAGGGCAAGCACATCCACCTTCAGGACGGCGACATCGTCGAAAAGGGCGATTTCATCGTCGAAGGCAATCCGGCGCCGCACGACATCCTGGCGATCAAGGGCATCGAGGAACTCGCTGCCTATCTGGTCAACGAAATCCAGGAGGTCTACCGGTTGCAGGGCGTGCTCATCAACGACAAGCACATCGAGGTGATTGTCCGTCAGATGCTGCAGAAGGTCGAAGTCACCGACCAGGGCGACACCGACATGATCTCGGGCGAGCAGGTCGACAAGATCGAGTTCGACGCGCTCAACACCAAGGCCAAGGAGGAGGGCAAGAAGCCCGCCACGGGTACGCCGGTTCTGCTCGGCATCACCAAGGCGAGCTTGCAGACCCGCTCGTTCTTCTCGGCGGCGTCGTTCCAGGAGACCACGCGCGTGCTCACCGAAGCTGCCGTCAACGGCAAGGTGGACCCGCTCGAAGGCCTCAAGGAGAACGTCATTGTCGGCCGCCTGATCCCGGCCGGCACCGGCGCCTCGATGGCGCGGATCCGCGAAGTCGCGGTCAAGCGCGACAAGCTGATCCTCGACGAGCGCGAGAAGCAGCAGGCGGCGATCGTGCCGACGGCTCCGGAAGCGGAGCCGCTGGCGCTGCCGCCCGCGGAATAGGCATCCGCAAGACTACGGTAATGGCGAGAAGGCCGGCGTTTTGCCGGCCTTTTTGCTGCTTTCTTTCCCTGCTGCGGTGCAGGGACGCAGTTTGTTCATCTTTCCTTCAGGCAAAAAAGTGCTTTTGCTAAGGTGACTTAGACCGGCTGTTTGGCTCGTGCCGGAGACGACGGAATCCATATGCTCGACTTGGCTATCGTAGGCGGCGGCCCCGGGGGGCTGATGAGCGCCTGGTATCTGAAACGCAAACTCGGCGATCTCTGCCGCGTCACCATCTTCGAGGCGTCGAACCGACTCGGCGGCAAGATCGTCACGCGCAAATTCGACACCGCGCCTGCGATGTACGAGGCCGGCGTTGCCGAGATCTACGATTACTCGATGACGGGACCCGACCCGCTGCGCGAGTTGATCCAGCATTTCGGCCTGCAGACGATCCCGATGGATGCCGAGCAGGTCCAGCTCGACGGCGAACTGCTCGCCGACGTGCCGGGCATGCGCCGCAAATACGGCGCGAAGACCGCGGCCGCGATCGAGGCGTTCCGCAAGCGCTGCAGCGACATGGTGTCGCCGCACGAATATTACGAGGGGATCGGCGCCCACGACAACGAGCACCCCTGGGCCTACAAGACCGCCGAGCAGATCCTCGACGAGGAGGTCGACGACGCGACCGCCAGGCGCTTCTTCAAGGTGATGGCGCGCTCCGACATCGCGACCGAGAGCCACAACACCAACGGCCTCAACGCGCTGAAGAACTACGTGATGGACGTCGACGGCTATATCGGCCTGTATTCGATCCAGAACGGCAACGAGCAGCTGATCGATTGCCTGCGCTCGGAGGTCAACGCCGACATCCAGCTCAACCATCGCGTTCTCAAGGTCGGCAAGACCGCAAGCGGCCGCTACCAGCTCAACATGATGAACGGCAAGGGGCCGGAGACGCGCGACTTCGACCTCGTGCTGGTCTGCCTGCCGCACTCCTGGCTCGCGACCATGCGCTGGGACGGCGAGCAGCTGCGCAAGTCGATGGTCAAGCACGTCGCCTATTTCGACCGGCCCGCGCACTATCTGCGCGTCTCGATCCTGTTCGACGAGCCGTTCTGGGGCGAGAAGGTCCCGGGCGCCTGGTTCATGTCGGAAGCGTTCGGCGGCTGCTGCGTCTACAATGAGGGCGCGCGCCACGACGTCGGCAAGCACGGCGTGCTGAACTGGCTGATCGCGGGCTCCGACGCGCTCGCCTTCGCCAATCTCAGCGACCAGGAACTGTTCGATGCCGCGCTGAAGTCGCTGCCGGCCTCGCTCGGCGATGCCCGCGCGCATTTCCTCGAAGGCAAGATCCATCGCTGGCTGTCGTCGGTCAACGCGCTGCCGGGCGGCCTGCCGGTGCGCGACGTCATGACCAACCACCGTCCCGAGCCGAAGGAGCATCCCGGCATCGTGGTGGTCGGCGACTATCTGTTCGATTCGACGCTGAACGGGCTGCTCGATTCCTCCGATGCGGCGACCGACATCGTCGTCACCGAGATGATGCGATTGCGGCGCGCCCGCGCGCAGGAAAGCGCCGAGGTCTCCGACAAGATCGACCGCGGCTATTTCGACAATTATCGCGGCGCCGGCCCCTACAGCGAAGCCTGGCGCAACTTCACCGACCCGGCCTATCTGACCGACCTGATCAAGACGGTGTGGGGCAGGGCGAAGGGCTACAAGCTCCTGATCGCCGGCTCCGCCAGCGGCGAGCTGGTCGGCGCGCTGCGCGAGCGCGGCATCGATGCCTGGGGCATCGAGAACAACCGCTACATCCACGGCAAGACGCAAAAGGCGCTGAAGAAGTACAACAAGCTCGGCTCGATCGCCGACCTGCCGTTCAAGGCCAATGAGTTCGACTTCGTGTTCGAGACCTCGCTGTGCCATCTCGGCGAGAAGCAGGTGGTGCGCGCGGTGCGCGAGCTCAACCGCGTGGTCAAGACCGGCCTCGTGTTCGCGTCGGTGACCTCGGACATGGCGCCGGCGGTGATCGATCGCTACGACCTGCTGCGCGGGGTGAAGAAGCTCGGCACCTGGTGGGAGTGGTCTGAATTGTTCTTCGGCAACGGCTTCGACCTGTCGATGCACCGCCGCGATTGCACCGACCAGCTGTGGGCGCTGACGCTGGGCGCCAACAAGGGGCCGGGGCAGTGGTACGCCGACTCCGACAGCCTGCGCTATTCGTTCTTCGACAAGGTCGAGGCCGACCTCGACGACTAGCGGCAGCGACGAGCGGGCATTCGGCGCAAGGCGGCCACCTTGCGTCAGACAACTGTCAAACGGCGGCATGGCTCCGATCCCGAATCGACGGGCGGTGCGAACACGCAGCGATCGTTGCAAACGCTTTGCCGAATGCATCCTGATCGCTTAGGATCGCCGCCGCGGTTTCGATTTTGCGGTCATGCCGGCCGTGGAGCATCGGTTGGTTTCATGGCGCCTAAACCTCCTGCATCAGACGATCCAAGTCGGGCCGATGCCGGCGATCCCGAGCTGAAGAAGAAGCCCGTCATCGTGACCGGTCTGCCTGCGGCGGCGGCTTCCGCGAAAGCGGCCGCGGCGCCGGATGATGATGACGAGGAGGATGAGGACGACGAGCTTGAGCTCGATGACGATGATGATGACGAGGACCTCGTCGTCTTCACCGCCAAGGAAGCCGCCGGCGCGCTTTCTACGATCTTCGGCTTCGTCAGGCCGATCCTGGCGGACTACAAGAAGCCTTTCGCCTTCGTCGCCATCGGCGTGCTGGTCGAGACGTTGTTCAACGTCATCATGCCGCTCAGCCTCAAATTCCTGATCGACGACGCCCTCGGCGAGGAGGATTTCGGAGCCCTCTACAAGATTCTCGGCGTGCTCGCGGTGGCCGGCATCGTCACCTCGATCATCGCGGTCTGGTACGAGCGCTGGGATGCGCGGCTTGCCGCCGGCATCATTGCCGATGTGCGGACCCGTATCTTCGACCACGTCCAGAACCTGCCGTCGGCCTATTTCGCACGCACCAAGCGCGGCGAGATCCTGTCGCGCTTCTCGATTGATCTGTCGGCCTTCGAGGGCTCGATCAAGACCTTCGCCAACAGCGCGGCGCTGCCGGGCTTTGAGCTGGTCGCCGGCATCATCCTGATGCTGTTCCTGAACTGGCAGCTCGCCGCGGTCGCCTTGCTGGTGTTTCCGATCACGCTGATCGGGCCGCGCATCCTGACGCCGAAGGCGGTGCAGGCCAATTACGAGCAGAAGCAGAACGAGGCGGCGCTGCTCGGAATGGTGCAGGAGAACGTCGCCGCCCAGGCGGTGGTCAAAGCGTTCAACCTGCAGCGCCGGGCGCTCGGCTGGTTCACGATGCGCAACCGCGACGTCCGCGCCAAGGCCGCCTCGGCGATGTTCCTGTCGACCATGGTGGAGCGCACCGTCACCATCTCGGTGCTGCTGCTTCACCTCGTGGTGCTGGCGATCGGCGCCTATCTCGCGACCAAGGGGCAGATCACGGTAGGCACCTTCGTGACCTTCGAGAGCGCGTTCTGGGAGGTGTCGTACAACATCGCCCATCTGATGCACTTCATTCCGGTATCGATCTCGTCGGCGGCGGCGGTGCGGCACATCCAGGAACTGCTCGACGAGCCGACCCGCGGCGCCGATCGTCCCGGCGCGCCGGATCTGCCGCGGATCACCAACGACATCTCATTCGACCGCGTCACCTTCCAGTATGAGGGGGCGCAGACGCCGGTGCTCGACAATCTCAGCCTCAAGCTCAATGCCGGCAAGAGCATAGCGATCGTGGGTCCCAGCGGCTCCGGCAAGAGCACGCTGATTAACCTGATCCTGCGGCTCTACGTGCCGGACGAGGGCCGTGTCGCGATCGACGGCGTCGACATCCGCCGGGTGACGCGCGAATCGCTGCGGGCGAGCATGGCGGTCGTGTTCCAGGAGAACATGCTGTTCAACATGTCGATCCGCGAGAACATCCGGCTCGGCAAGGAAGGCGCGACCGATGCCGAGGTCGAGGACGCCGCCAGGAAGGCCGAGATCCATCGCTACATCATGGGCCTGCCGCAGCGCTACGACACGCCGGTCGGCGAGCGCGGCGATACCTTGTCGGGCGGCCAGCGCCAGCGCATCGCGATCGCGCGCGCGATCATCCGCAACCCGTCCGTGTTGCTGCTCGACGAGGCGACCTCGGCGCTCGACCAGACCACGGAAGCGGCGATCAACCGCACGCTGCTCAAGGTCGCCGAGGGCCGCACCATGATCTGGTCGACCCACCGCCTGACGTCGGTGGTCGAGATGGACGAGATCATCGTGATATCAAGCGGCAGGGCGATCGAGCGCGGCTCGCACGAGGAGCTGCTGGCCAGGAACGGCGTCTACCGCAAGCTGTGGGACGACCAGGGACATCACGGCACAGACGACGAGGATGACGACGACGCGGACGACGATGACGATGACGACGAGGAGGATGAGGGCGAAGACGAGGAGGCGTGACGCCCACGCCGCCTTGCCGCTGATGTCCGGGCGCGCTCTTCAGCCGATCCGGCCCTTACGCCCTGTCGGCTGCGTGCGGACGCTGCCGGAAGCGATTGGCCGGCCGGGCTGCTGACGATGCCGCCAGTGGGCCGTGCAGCCGGCGCAGCCAGCTCCGGCCGATATAGCCGAAGAAGCGCGCCCAGCGCTGGGCTTGCCAGTAGGGCCCGGTACCGATCGAGACCTCGCGGAAGCTGAATGCCTTGCCGTTCGACCAAGCGTCGCATTCCGTCTTGACCGGATCGTCGTAGAACGTGGTGATCTTATCCTCGCCCATGCCGTCGGTCGCAAGCCAGGCCGGGATATGGACGTTGCAGAGCTGGGCCACGTCAGTGAACACCTTGTCGGTCCCGGTGCCGGTGACCGGGCAGGTGCTGGCGAAGGCATCGCCGACCAGCACGACGCCGGCCTGCCGATAGCCGGTGCTGACATAGACATCGGCGGGCCTGATCTTGACGTCGCCGACGACGTCGAACTCGCCCGTGAGCCGGCGCAACCGCGGCAGCGCGGCGTTCAGCGTCTCGACCGGATTGCGCCGCATCGCGCGCAGCCAGGGATCGTCGGCCTGACGGTAGGTGAAGAGGTTGGCGCGCATCCGGTTCACGACCGGAAACAGCGTGATGTAGGGGATGCGGTCGCTCGGCCGCTCCGAGAAATAGGTCATCGCCGCGAACGGGAACGCGGGGCGGCCGACGGGGACGAAATCGAAGCCGAGCGAGATCGAGTGGCTGTGGCTCGTGACCAGCCGCTCGATGCCGAGGGTCCGGCGCAGCCCGACGTTGAGGCCGTTGGCGAGCACCACGAGCCGCGCCGAGATCTCCTCGCCACCGGAGAGCACGACCTTCTGCCGCTCGGAGCTGGTCGCGACATTGGCGACCTTGTCGCTGATGAATTCCGCCGGCCCCGCGATTTCGTTCCGGATCGCCGCGATCAGCGCGTCGTACATGATGCCGTATTGCCGGCTCGGCTGCCGGTCGAGCAGATAGCCGAATCGCGCGATCCAGTTCTCGCCGTCCAGCGTCGCCGAACGGAGGACGGATTCGGCAAGGCCGGTCCTGGCGAATCGCTCGAGCTGGAGGTCGCCGGCGATCTTTTCGACGCGGAAATCGAACGGGTAGACCTGATGTGGGTCGATCAGGATGCTCGGTATCCCGGCACGGCCGAGCATGGCGGCCGCGATCGAGCCCGCAAGGCCGCCGCCGATGATCGCGATGTCGGTGTACCGCATGAGTGAGTTCCGTGGCCGTAGACCCCGATTTTTGCGCCGCGAATGGCAAATAAAGGCTTAGTTTCGAAGTTTGCCTTCAGGTCTAAGTTGGGGAGAGTTGTTTCTATTCTTGTTTTATCCGGGTATAATATGATTCTGCCGGGTGGCCCGCGACTCGGTCAAAGGGCGAGGGGAGGTGCGCAGGCTGTCCTATTCCGTCGCGCGCCGTGCCGCGGCGAAATGCAAAATCTGCAAGCGCCAGAGGCGTTTCTTTGCTTGTCGTTTTGCTTGACTTCACTATCTCTCGATTATACAAGGCGGCCACTTAACGACAGGCGGTGAGCTACGCCAGCGTCGGAACGGAACACCCGAAGGCCCTTTTTTAGGAGCCGGACGGGCACCAACCTCGACGAATGCCGCTCAAACGCTGTCGATGATAGCTAGGCAATGCCAGGACGATTTTAGTTCTCTTGAGCACGTCCTCTTGAGAGTGAATTCGGATGCATGACCTCGGTGGCGGACCGAACAGCGAACGCTGAACGGTCCGGGATCGCGGTCCTCTGTGGCGTCGATGCGCTTTCCGCTCAGCGATGAGTGGTTGGCGCGATTTCGCTTTGCGCGGTTGCTTGTTCCGCGTCGAGCGGGCCGTACGGGACGGCTAGTCCTGAGAAGAAATTTGCGGAGCCATTCAAGGCTTTCGCGCGAACTAAAGGGTGAAGGCTGCATGCCGACGATCAACCAGCTGATCGCAAAACCACGTGAAGTGCAGAAGTCGCGCAAGAAGGTGCCGGCGCTGCAGCAGTCGCCGCAGAAGCGCGGCGTTTGCACGCGCGTCTACACCACGACCCCGAAGAAGCCGAACTCGGCGCTTCGTAAGGTCGCCAAGGTGCGCCTGACCAACGGCTTCGAGGTGATCGGCTACATTCCGGGTGAAGGCCATAACCTGCAGGAGCACTCGGTGGTCATGATCCGCGGCGGTCGCGTCAAGGACTTGCCCGGCGTGCGCTACCACATCCTCCGCGGCGTGCTGGATACCCAGGGCGTCAAGAACCGTAAGCAGCGTCGTTCGAAGTACGGCGCGAAGCGTCCTAAGTAAGCGGGAAACGATCAGATGTCGCGTCGCCATTCTGCTGAGAAGCGTGAAGTTCTTCCGGACCCGAAGTTCGGGAACATCATCATTACGAAGTTCATGAACTCGGTGATGTACGCCGGGAAGAAGTCGGTTGCCGAAAACATCGTCTACGGTGCGCTCGGCATGATCGAGGCCAAGACCAAGCAGCCCCCGCTCGGCGTGTTCGAGCAGGCGCTCGAGAACGTGATGCCGACCATCGAAGTCCGCTCCCGCCGCGTCGGCGGCGCGACCTACCAGGTCCCGGTCGAAGTCCGTTCGGTGCGCCGTCAGGCGCTCGGCATCCGCTGGCTGATCTCGGCCGCCCGCGAGCGCAACGAGAAGACCATGACGGAGCGCCTCTCGGCCGAACTGCTCGACGCGTCGAACAATCGCGGCAACGCCGTCAAGAAGCGCGAAGACGTGCACCGGATGGCGGAAGCCAACCGCGCCTTCTCGCACTATCGCTGGTAACGGCGAAACACGGAATTTAAGGAACAGCCTATGCCTCGCGTTCATGCCATAGAGAACTACCGCAACTTCGGTATCATGGCGCATATCGACGCCGGTAAGACCACGACCACCGAGCGCATCCTCTATTACACCGGCAAGAGCCACAAGATCGGCGAAGTGCACGAAGGTGCCGCGACGATGGACTGGATGGAGCAGGAGCAGGAGCGTGGCATCACGATCACCTCGGCTGCGACCACCGCGTTCTGGAACGGCAAGCGTCTGAACATCATCGACACCCCCGGCCACGTCGACTTCACCATTGAGGTCGAACGTTCGCTGCGCGTGCTCGACGGCGCCGTTTGCGTGCTCGACTCCAACCAGGGCGTCGAGCCGCAGACCGAGACCGTCTGGCGCCAGGGCGACAAGTACAAGGTTCCGCGCATCGTCTTCGCCAACAAGATGGACAAGACCGGTGCCGACTTCTTCAAATGCCTGGCCGACATCGTCGACCGCCTCGGCGCCAAGCCGATCGCGATCCAGCTGCCGATCGGTGCCGAGAACAATTTCAAAGGTCTCGTCGACCTCGTCGTCATGAAGGGCGTCATCTGGAACGATGAATCGCTCGGCGCGAAGTTCGACTATGTCGACATTCCGGAAGACATGATCGAGCAGGCCAAGGAATATCGCGAGAAGATGGTGGAAGCCGCCGTAGAGCTCGACGACGACGCTCTGGCTGCCTTCCTCGACGGCAAGGAGCCCGATGAGGCGACACTGAAGCGTCTGATCCGCAAGGCGGTGCTCACCGGTGCATTCTATCCGGTGCTGTGCGGCTCCGCGTTCAAGAACAAGGGCGTTCAGCCGCTGCTCGACGCCGTCGTCGACTATCTGCCGTCGCCGGTCGACGTGCCCGCGATCAAGGGCATTGATGACGACGGCAACGAAGTCGTGCGCAAGGCGGACGACAAGGAGCCCCTGGCGCTGCTTGCGTTCAAGATCATGGACGACCCGTTCGTCGGCACCATCACCTTCTGCCGCATCTATTCCGGCGTCCTGCAGTCGGGCACCGGCGTGGTGAACTCGACCCGCGACAAGAAGGAGCGGATCGGGCGGATGCTGTTGATGCATGCGAACAACCGCGAAGACATCAAGGAAGCCTATGCCGGCGACATCGTCGCGCTGGCTGGCCTGAAGGAAGCGCGCACCGGCGATACGCTGTGCGATCCCGACAAGCCGGTCATCCTCGAAAAGATGGAATTCCCGGAGCCGGTGATCGAAATCGCGATCGAGCCGAAGTCGAAGGCCGACCAGGAAAAGCTGGGCGTCGCGCTTGCCAAGCTCGCCGCGGAGGATCCGTCGTTCCGCGTGTCGACCGACCAGGAGTCCGGCCAGACCATTCTCAAGGGCATGGGCGAACTGCACCTCGACATCAAGGTCGACATTCTCAAGCGCACCTACAAGGTCGATGCCAACATCGGCGCGCCGCAGGTGGCGTTCCGTGAGCGCGTGACCAAGAAGGCCGAAGTCAAGTACACGCACAAGAAGCAGACCGGCGGTACCGGTCAGTTCGCCGAAGTGTCGATCGTCGTCGAGCCGAACGAGCCCGGCAAGGGCTACGAGTTCGAATCGAAGATCGTCGGCGGCGCGGTGCCGAAGGAATACATCCCCGGCGTCGAAAAGGGCCTCAACAGCGTGATGGGCTCCGGTGTCGTTGCCGGCTTCCCGGTGGTGGACGTCAAGGTGCAGCTGGTCGACGGCAAGTATCACGACGTCGACTCGTCGGCGCTGGCGTTCGAAATCGCATCTCGCGCCGCGTTCCGCGAGGCGCTGACGAAGGGCAAGTCCGTCCTGCTCGAGCCGATCATGAAGGTCGAGGTGGTGACCCCGGAAGACTACACCGGTTCGGTCATCGGCGACCTGAATTCCCGGCGCGGCCAGATCCAGGGCCAAGACATGCGCGGCAACGCCAACGTCATCAACGCGATGGTGCCGCTCATGAACATGTTCGGTTACGTGAACAACCTGCGCTCGATGAGCCAGGGTCGCGCGACCTTCACCATGCAGTTCGATCACTACGCCGAAGCACCGGCGAACGTGTCGGCTGAAGTCCAGAAAAAGTTTGCTTGATTGTCGTTGGTTAGCAACTAACGACTGAACGGAGAGTCAAATGGCCAAAGCAAAATTCGAGCGTAACAAGCCCCACTGCAACATCGGCACCATCGGTCACGTCGACCATGGCAAGACCTCGCTGACCGCAGCGATCACCAAGGTGCTTGCAGAGACCGGCGGCGCGACGTTCACCGCCTACGACCAGATCGACAAAGCGCCGGAAGAGAAGGCGCGCGGCATCACGATCTCGACCGCTCACGTCGAGTACGAGACGAAGAACCGTCACTATGCCCACGTCGACTGCCCCGGCCACGCCGACTACGTCAAGAACATGATCACCGGTGCCGCCCAGATGGACGGCGCGATCCTGGTCGTGTCGGCTGCTGACGGCCCGATGCCGCAGACCCGCGAGCACATCCTGCTCGCCCGCCAGGTCGGCGTGCCCGCGCTCGTCGTGTTCCTCAACAAGTGCGACATGGTCGACGATCCGGAGCTGCTCGAGCTCGTCGAACTCGAGGTCCGCGAGCTGCTCTCGAAGTACGAATTCCCGGGCGACAAGATCCCGATCATCAAGGGCTCGGCGCTCGCCGCCCTCGAAGACAAGGACAAGACGCTCGGCCACGATGCCATCCTCGAGCTGATGAAGAGTGTCGACGAGTACATCCCGCAGCCGGAGCGCCCGATCGACCAGCCGTTCCTGATGCCGGTTGAAGACGTGTTCTCGATCTCGGGCCGCGGCACCGTCGTCACCGGCCGTGTCGAGCGCGGCATCATCAAGGTCGGCGAGGAAATCGAGATCGTCGGGATCCGCGACACCCAGAAGACCATCGTCACCGGCGTCGAAATGTTCCGCAAGCTGCTCGATCAGGGCCAGGCCGGCGACAACATCGGTGCGCTGCTCCGCGGCACCAAGCGCGAGGAAGTCGAGCGTGGCCAGGTGCTGTGCAAGCCCGGTTCGGTCAAGCCGCACACCAAGTTCAAGGCTGAGGCCTACATCCTCACCAAGGAAGAGGGCGGTCGTCACACCCCCTTCTTCACCAACTACCGGCCGCAGTTCTACTTCCGCACCACCGACGTGACCGGTGTCGTGCATCTGCCGGAAGGCACCGAGATGGTGATGCCGGGCGACAACATCGCGATGGAAGTGCACCTGATCGTGCCGATCGCGATGGAAGAGAAGCTGCGCTTCGCGATCCGCGAAGGCGGCCGCACCGTCGGCGCCGGCGTCGTCGCCGCCATCATCGAGTAAGTACGCGAATAGGGAATGGCGAGTAGCGAGTGGATCGATCCATTCGCTGTTCGCTACTCGCCACTCACTAAAGAAAGAATACGGCAATGAACGGCCAAAACATTCGTATCCGTCTCAAGGCGTTCGACCATCGAATCCTCGATACGTCGACCCGTGAGATCGTGAACACGGCGAAGCGCACCGGTGCGCAGGTTCGCGGACCGATTCCGCTGCCGACCCGCATCGAGAAGTTCACCGTCAACCGTTCGCCGCACGTTGACAAGAAGAGCCGCGAGCAATTCGAGATGCGCACCCACAAGCGCCTCCTCGACATTGTCGACCCGACCCCGCAGACCGTCGATGCGCTGATGAAGCTCGACCTGGCCGCCGGTGTCGACGTCGAGATCAAGCTCTAAGGTTTTGGATTTTTACGTCCGCCGCTTGCGGACAGAAAGACAGGAAGCACGCCGATGCGCTCCGGAGTGATCGCACAGAAGGTCGGGATGACGCGGGTCTTTACGGAGACCGGCGAGCATATCCCTGTGACCGTGCTGAAGTTGGGCAACTGCCAGGTGCTGGGCCACCGCACGACCGAGAAGAACGGCTATGTCGCCCTTCAGCTCGGCTCCGGTGCCCGCAAGACGGTGTACATGCCGAAGGCCGAACGCGGCCAGTTCGCGGTCGCCAAGGTCGAGCCGAAGCGCAAGGTCGCCGAGTTCCGCGTGTCCGAGGACGCGCTGATCCCGGTCGGCGCGGAAATCCAGGCGGACCATTTCGTGGTCGGCCAGTTCGTCGACGTGACCGGTACGTCGATCGGTAAGGGCTTCGCCGGCGGCATGAAGCGCTGGAATTTCGGCGGTCTGCGCGCCACCCACGGTGTGTCGGTGTCGCACCGCTCGATCGGTTCGACCGGTGGCCGTCAGGACCCCGGCAAGACCTTCAAGAACAAGAAGATGCCTGGTCACATGGGCGTCGATCGCATCACTACGCTCAACCTGCGCGTGGTTTCGACCGACGTCGAGCGCGGCCTGATCCTCGTCGAAGGCGCCGTTCCCGGCTCCAAGGGCGGCTGGATCTCGGTGCGCGACGCGGTGAAGAAGCCGCTGCCGAAGGAAGCTCCGAAGCCCGGCAAGTTCAAGGTTGCCGGTGGCGAAGCTGCCGAGGCTGTGGCCGAGAAGGAGGGCGTGTGAGATGGAACTGAAAGTCACCACCCTTGAAGGCAAGGAAGCTGGCTCGGTTCAGCTGTCGGACGAGATCTTCGGTCTCGAGCCGCGCAAGGACATCATTCAGCGCTGCGTGCAGTGGCAGCTGAACAAGCGTCAGGCCGGCACGCACAAGACCCAGGGCCGCGCCGACGTCTGGCGCACCGGCAAGAAGATGTACAAGCAGAAGGGCACCGGCGGCGCCCGTCACGGCTCGGCCCGCGTGCCGCAGTTCCGCGGCGGTGGCCGTGCGTTCGGTCCGGTGGTTCGCTCCCATGCGACCGACCTGCCGAAGAAGGTGCGCGCGCTCGCGCTGAAGCATGCGCTGTCGGCCAAGGCCAAGGACGGCGGGCTGATCGTGATCGACAATGCGCAGCTCGAGGCCGCCAAGACCAAGGCTCTGATCGGGCACTTCTCGGGTCTCGGCCTGACCAATGCGCTGATCATCGACGGCGCGGAGCTGAACAACGGTTTCGCGATCGCGGCCCGCAACATTCCGAACATCGACGTGCTGCCGATCCAGGGCATCAACGTCTACGACATTCTCCGCCGCCACAAGCTGGTGCTGACCAAGGCTGCGGTTGATGCGCTGGAGGCGCGCTTCAAATGAAGAACATCGATCCGCGCCACTACGACGTCATCATCTCGCCTGTCGTGACGGAAAAGGCGACGCTCGCCTCCGAGCACAACAAGGTGCTGTTCAAGGTCGCCGGCAAGGCGACCAAGCCGCAGATCAAGGAAGCGGTCGAGAAGCTGTTCGACGTCAAGGTGAAGAGCGTCAACACCCTCGTCCGCAAGGGCAAGACCAAGGTGTTCCGCGGCAATCTCGGCTCGCAGTCGGACTCCAAGCGCGCGATCGTGACCCTTGAAGAGGGCCACCGCATCGACGTGACTACCGGACTATAAGGCGCAACGACGATGGCATTGAAAACCTACAATCCCACGACGCCGGGCCAGCGCCAGCTGGTCATGGTCGATCGTTCGGCGCTCTACAAGGGCAAGCCGGTGAAGGCGCTGACCGAGGGCAAGCTCGGCAATGGCGGCCGCAACAACACCGGCCGCATCACCGTGCGCTTCCGCGGCGGCGGCCACAAGAAGGCCTACCGCACCGTCGACTTCCGCCGCGACAAGGTGGACATGCCGGCGGTCGTGGAGCGGCTCGAGTACGATCCGAACCGCACCGCGTTCATCGCGCTGATCAAGTATCAGGACGGTGAGCTGGCCTACATCCTGGCGCCGCAGCGTCTGGCGGCGGGCGACACCGTCGTCGCCGGCAACTATGTCGACGTCAAGCCGGGCAACGTCATGCCGCTCGGCAACATGCCGGTCGGCACGATCGTGCACAACATCGAGCTGAAGATCGGCAAGGGTGGCCAGCTGGCGCGCTCCGCCGGCACCTACGCCCAGATCGTCGGCCGCGACCAGGACTACGTGATCGTCCGCCTGAACTCGGGCGAGCAGCGTCTCGTGCACGGCCGTTGCCGCGGCACGATCGGCGCGGTCTCGAACCCCGATCACATGAACATCTCGATCGGCAAGGCCGGTCGTACCCGCTGGCTCGGCTGGCGTCCGCATAACCGCGGCGTCGTCATGAACCCGATCGACCATCCGCACGGCGGTGGTGAAGGTCGTACCTCGGGCGGTCGCCACCCGGTTACTCCGTGGGGCAAGCCGACCAAGGGCAAGAAGACCCGCACCAACAAGTCGACCAACAAATTCATTCTCCTCAGCCGCCACAAGCGGAAGAAGTAAGGAACGCCGGACATGGTTCGTTCAGTCTGGAAAGGCCCGTTCGTCGAGGGTTCTCTGCTCAAGAAGGCAGATGCCGCGCGCGCGTCCGGCCGTCACGACGTCATCAAGATCTGGAGCCGCCGCTCCACCATCCTGCCGCAGTTCGTCGGCCTGACCTTCGGTGTCTACAACGGCCAGAAGCATGTGCCGGTGGCGATCAACGAGGAAATGGTGGGTCACAAGTTCGGCGAGTTCTCGCCGACCCGGACCTTCCACGGCCACTCGGGCGACAAGAAAGCCAAGAAGGCTTGAGGAATAGACGATGAGCAAACCAAAGCGCGAACGTAGCCTCGCGGACAATGAGGCCAAGGCGGTCGCCCGCATGCTGCGCGTCAGCCCGCAGAAGCTGAACCTGGTGGCGCAACTGATCCGCGGCCGCAAGGCTGCGGCTGCGCTCGCCGACCTGCAGTTCTCGCGCAAGCGGATCGCGGTCGACGTCAAGAAGTGCCTGGAATCGGCGATCGCCAACGCCGAGAACAATCATGACCTCGATGTCGACGCTCTCGTCGTTGCCGAGGCGCATGTCGGCAACGGCATCGTGATGAAGCGTTTTGCTCCGCGCGGCCGTGGCCGTTCGGGCCGTGTGTTCAAACCGTTCTCGCACCTGACCATCGTGGTTCGTCAGGTCGAGGCCGAGGCAAGCGTCTAAGAAGGGCGCAGGAGAAGACGATGGGTCAAAAGATCAATCCAATCGGGCTGCGTCTCGGCATCAACCGGACCTGGGACTCCCGTTGGTTCGCCGGCAAGCAGGAATACGGCAAGCTCCTGCACGAGGACGTCAAGATCCGCGAGATCCTGCACAAGGAGCTCAAGCAGGCGGCCGTCGCCCGCATCGTGATCGAGCGTCCGCACAAGAAGTGCCGCGTGACGATCCACTCGGCCCGTCCGGGCGTCGTGATCGGCAAGAAGGGCGCCGACATCGACAAGCTGCGCAAGAAGGTTGCCGACATCACCTCGTCGGACGTCGTGATCAACATCGTCGAAATCCGCAAGCCGGAACTCGACGCGACCCTGGTCGCTGAATCGATCGCCCAGCAGCTCGAGCGCCGCGTTGCGTTCCGCCGCGCCATGAAGCGCGCCGTGCAGTCGGCGATGCGTCTCGGCGCCGAGGGCATCCGCATCAACTGCTCGGGCCGTCTCGGCGGCGCCGAAATCGCGCGCATGGAGTGGTACCGCGAAGGCCGCGTGCCGCTGCACACGCTGCGCGCCGACGTCGACTACGGCGTTGCCACCGCGTTCACGACCTTCGGCACCTGCGGCGTCAAGGTCTGGATCTTCAAGGGCGAGATCCTCGAGCACGATCCGATGGCCCAGGACAAGAAGATGGCCGAGGGCGACAATACCCCGCGTTCGCGCCGCGACGCCGCTTGAGGCAAAGCAGGAATTTGAGGGCTTAAAGCCATGATGCAACCTAAGAAAACGAAGTTCCGGAAGGCGCATAAGGGCCGTATCCACGGCGTTGCGACCTCTGGCGCGACGTTGGCGTTCGGCCAGTTCGGCCTGAAGGCGATGGAGCCTGAGCGCGTCACCGCCCGTCAGATCGAAGCCGCTCGCCGCGCGCTGACCCGTCACATGAAGCGCGCCGGCCGCGTCTGGATCCGCGTGTTCCCGGACGTGCCGGTGTCGAAGAAGCCCGCCGAAGTCCGCATGGGCTCGGGCAAGGGTGCGCCGGAATTGTGGGTGGTCCGGATCAAGCCGGGCCGCGTGATGTTTGAGATCGACGGCGTGCCGGCGCAGACCGCCAAGGAGGCGCTGTCGCTCGCCGCCGCCAAGCTGCCGATCAAGACGCGCTTCGTTGCGCGCATTGCGGAGTAATCGCCATGGCCGATATGAAAGTTGAAGACATTCGCGCGATGAGCGACGACCAGCGGGAAGACGCGGTCCTTAACCTGAAGAAGGAACGCTTCAACCTGCGTTTCCAGCGCGCCACCGGGCAGCTGGAGAACACCTCGCGGATGCGGGAAGCCCGCCGCGATATCGCTCGTATCAAGACCATCGCCGCGCAGCTGCGCGCGAAGAAGAAGTAAGGGAAGCCTATGCCGAAACGTACTCTGCAGGGCGTGGTCGTCAGCGACAAGCAAGCCAAGACCATCGTGGTGCGCGTCGATCGCCGCTTCACCCACCCGATCTACAAGAAGACGATCCGCCGTTCCAAGAACTACCACGCGCACGACGAGAACGACCAGTTCAAGCCGGGCGACATGGTCTGGATCGAGGAATCGAAGCCGATCTCGAAGCTGAAGCGCTGGACCGTGGTCCGGGGCGAACACAAGAAAACGGCCTGATCACTTCGGCCTGGCCGAGGGAATTCAGGAAAATTTTGGGCGCGCTAAAGCGCAGAAAGAGGACGAGGTGCATCAATGATTCAGATGCAGACCAACCTCGACGTGGCCGATAATTCAGGCGCACGCCGTGTCATGTGCATCAAGGTTCTTGGAGGTTCCAAGCGCCGCTATGCCACCGTGGGCGACGTTATCGTTGTGTCGATCAAGGAAGCCATTCCGCGTGGCAAGGTGAAGAAGGGCGACGTGATGAAGGCCGTCGTGGTCCGGGTCCGCAAGGACATCCGCCGCGCCGACGGTTCGGTCATCCGTTTCGACCGCAACGCCGCCGTGCTGATCAACAATCAGTCCGAGCCGGTCGGCACCCGTATCTTCGGGCCGGTGCCGCGCGAGCTGCGCGCCAAGAACCACATGAAGATCATTTCGCTTGCGCCGGAGGTGCTGTGATGGCTGCCAAGATCCGCAAGGGCGACAAGGTCATGGTGCTCACCGGCCGCGACAAGGGTCGCACCGGCGAGGTGTTCGAGGTGCGTCCGGACGAGAACAAGGCTCTCGTGCGCGGCATCAACATGGTGAAGCGTCACCAGAAGCAGAGCCAGACCCAGGAAGGCGGCATCATCTCCAAGGAGATGCCGATCCACCTGTCCAACGTTGCGTATGTCGGCAAGGACGGCAAGCCGACCCGCATTGGGTTCAAGATTCAGGCCGATGGCAAGAAGGTTCGTGTTGCCAAGAGCTCGGGAGCAGAGATCGATGGCTGATACAGCAGCTTACACGCCGCGTCTGCGCGCGGAGTATGACAAGAAGATCCGCGGCATGATGACCGAGAAGTTCGGCTATGCCAACGTGATGCAGGTGCCGCGCCTCGACAAGGTCGTGCTCAACATGGGCGTCGGCGATTCCGTCAACGACCGCAAGAAGGCCGAGACCGCCGCTGCCGAATTGAGCTTGATCGCCGGCCAGAAGGCGATCGTGACCTATTCGCGGATCGCGATCGCGACCTTCAAGCTGCGCGAGAACCAGCCGATCGGCTGCAAGGTCACGCTGCGCAAGACCCATATGTACGAGTTCATCGACCGCCTGGTGAACGTGGCGCTGCCCCGCGTCCGCGACTTCCGCGGCCTGAACCCGAAGAGCTTCGACGGCCGCGGCAATTATTCGCTCGGCATCAAGGAGCACATCATTTTCCCCGAGATCGACTTCGACAAGGTCTCGGAAGCGCGTGGCATGGACATCACGGTGTGCACCACCGCCAAGACCGACGACGAGGCACGTGCCTTGTTGGCCGCTTTCAATTTCCCGTTCCGGCAGTGAGTAGCTGAGCCAAAGCCACTCAAACGCGGATACCCAGGAGCCAAGCATGGCAAAGAAGAGTTCGATCGAGAAGAATAACCGGCGCAAGCGGATGGCGAAGAATGCTGCCCCGCAGCGTGAGAAGCTGAAGGCGATCATCGCCGACAAGACCAAGCCGATGGAAGAGCGCTTCGCGGCGACGCTGAAGCTCGCCGAGATGCCGCGCAACTCGTCGCCGACGCGCATCCGCAACCGCTGCGAGCTGACCGGGCGTCCGCGCTCGAACTATCGCAAGAACAAGCTCTCGCGCATCGCGCTGCGTGAACTCGGCTCTAAGGGCCTGGTTCCCGGGCTCGTGAAGTCGAGCTGGTAAGGAGGGTCGGAACCATGTCTACGCACGATCCGATCAGCGATCTCATCACCCGCATCCGCAACGCGCAGATGCGCTCCAAGTCCAAGGTTTCGACCCCGGGCTCGAAGATGCGCGCCAACGTGCTCGAAGTGCTGAAGTCCGAGGGTTACATCCGCGGCTACGCCAGCGTCGAGCATGCCTCGGGCCGCAGCGAGCTCGAGATCGAGCTGAAGTATTTCGACGGCGAGCCCGTCATCCGCGAGATCGAGCGGGTGTCGAAGCCGGGCCGCCGCGTTTACGCCTCGGTGAAGAACCTGCCGCGCGTGAACAACGGTCTCGGCATTTCGGTGTTGTCGACGCCGAAGGGAATCATGGCTGACCACGAGGCGCGCGACGCCAACGTGGGCGGCGAAGTTCTCTTCACGGTGTTCTGAGGAAGGATTTTACGATGTCACGTATCGGCAAAAGGCCGGTGGCGATCCCGTCGGGTGTGACGGCGACCGTCGAGGGCCAGACCGTCAAGGTGAAGGGGCCGAAGGGCCAGCTTCAGTTCGTGGTGCATGACGACGTCGAGGTGAAGTTCGAGAACGGCCAGGTCAAGGTCGCTCCGCGCGTCAAGACCAACCGCGCCCAGGCGATGTACGGCACCGCGCGCGCGCAGGTCGCCAACCTCGTCGAGGGCGTCACCAAGGGCTTCGAGAGGAAGCTCGAGATCACCGGCGTCGGCTACCGCGCGGCGATGCAGGGCAAGAACCTGCAGCTCGCGCTCGGCTACAGCCACGACGTGGTCTACGCGATCCCGGAAGGCATCACCATCGCGGTGCCGAAGCCGACCGAGATCACGATCACCGGCAACGATCCGCAGCGCGTCGGCCAGGTCGCCGCTGAGATCCGCGCCTACCGTCCGCCGGAGCCCTACAAGGGTAAGGGCGTGAAGTACGCCAACGAATTCATCTTCCGCAAGGAAGGCAAGAAGAAGTAACGGAGCCGGTCATGTCACTCAAGGTTACGAATGCCCGGCGCAAGCAGCGCGTGCGCCTTGCGCTTCGCCGCTCGGCAGGCGGCCGTCCGCGGCTGTCGGTGTTCCGCTCGTCCAAGCACATCTACGCCCAGGTCATCGACGACCAGAAGGGCGAGACGCTCGCGTCCGCCTCGTCGCTGGAGAAGAACCTGCGCGACGCCGGCAAGACCGGCGCCGACATCGATGCGGCGAAGGCGGTCGGCAAGCTGCTCGCCGAGCGCGCGGCGCAGAAGGGTGTCAAGGAAGTCGTGTTCGATCGCGGCGCCTACATCTATCACGGGCGCGTCAAGGCGCTCGCGGATGCGGCGCGCGAAGGCGGATTGAGCTTCTAAGCGAATCGAACGATTACAAGGAAAGAGGCTTGGGCCTCCTAGAGATTGGAAAACACCATGGCAGGTGAACGCGAACGCGGCGGACGCGAACGGAGCAGGGATCGCGAAGAGCGCGACAGCGAGTTCGTCGACAAGCTCGTCCACATCAATCGCGTGGCGAAGGTCGTCAAGGGCGGCAAGCGCTTCGGCTTTGCGGCGCTGGTCGTGATCGGCGATCAGAAGGGCCGGGTCGGGTTCGGCCACGGCAAGGCGCGCGAAGTGCCGGAGGCGATCCGCAAGGCGACCGAATCGGCGAAGCGCAATCTGACGCGCGTCGCGCTTCGGGAAGGCCGCACGCTGCATCACGACATCGCCGGCCGTCACGGCGCCGGCCGCGTCTACCTGCGTGCCGCTCCGGCCGGTACCGGCATCATCGCCGGCGGCCCGATGCGCGCGGTGTTCGAGACGCTCGGCATCCAGGACGTGGTGGCGAAGTCGATCGGCTCGTCGAATCCCTACAACATGGTTCGCGCAACCTTCGACGCGCTGAAGCATCAGGATTCGCCGCGCTCGGTGGCGGCCCGCCGCAACATCAAGGTCTCCACCCTGCAGTCGCGCCGCGTCGGCGGCGATGCCGAAGCGGTGGCGGAATAACCCGCGCGACCAGCGCTTTCTGGAGTTCAAGACGATGGCCAAGGCCAGCAAGACGATCAAGGTCGAGCAGACCGGCAGCGCGATCCGCCGCCATCACTCGCAGCGTTCGACGCTGATCGGCCTCAAGCTCAACAAGATCGGCCGCACCGCCGAGCTTCAGGACACCCCTGAAGTTCGCGGCATGATCAGCAAAGTCCAGCATCTCGTCCGCGTCGTCGGCGAGTAAGCAGAGATAAGGAGAAGGGCGATGAAGCTCAGCGATATCGCCGACAACGCCGGCTCGCGCAAGAAGCGCATGCGTGTCGGCCGTGGCATCGGTTCCGGCAAGGGCAAGACCTCGGGCCGCGGCGGCAAGGGCCAGACCGCGCGTTCGGGCGTCCGCATCAAGGGTTTCGAAGGCGGCCAGATGCCGATGCATCGCCGTCTGCCGAAGCGCGGCTTCAACAACATCTTCCGGCTCGACTTTGCCGAGATCAATCTCGACCGTCTGCAGGAAGCGATCGACAACAAGCTGGTGGACGCGTCCGCCACGGTGAACGTCGAATCGCTGGTGAGGGCCGGCGTGCTGCGCCGCGCCAAGGACGGCCTGCGGCTGCTCGGTCGCGGCGAGATCAAGACCAAGCTGACGATCGAGGTGCACGGCGCCTCCAAGTCGGCCATTGCCGCGGTCGAGAAGGCCGGCGGCTCGGTCAAGATCCTGGCCCCCGCCAAGGAAGAAGGCGAGGCGGCGTAACATCTGCGTCATTGCCCGCGATCTGCGCGGGCAATCTGCAGATCGAATGATTGGACTTATCGAGGCCGAGCACCAGATAATGTCCGGTGTCTGCCGACTCCCCAAAGGGGGCGTCGGCGAAGGGGGCTCCGGGAGAAAGCCGAAAATGGTCTCAGCAGCCGAACAACTTGCCGCCAACCTCAATTTCGGACAGCTGGCGAAAGCCGACGAGCTGAAGAAGCGCATCTGGTTCACCCTGGGTGCGCTGCTTGTTTATCGGCTGGGCACCTACATCCCGCTGCCGGGCATCGATCCCAACATCTGGGAGCAGGTGTTCCGCAGCCAGTCCGGCGGCATCCTCGGCATGTTCAACATGTTCGCCGGCGGCGGCATCCACCGCATGGCGATCTTCGCGCTGAACATCATGCCGTACATTTCGGCATCGATCATCGTGCAGCTGTTGACCACTGTGTCGCCGCAGCTCGAGGCGCTCAAGAAGGAAGGCGAGGCTGGCCGCAAGACGCTGAACCAGTACACCCGCTACCTGACGGTGATCCTGGCCGCGTTCCAGTCCTACGGTATCGCGATCGGCCTCGAAGGCGCCGGCAATGTCGTCAGCGACCCCGGCATGTTCTTCCGCCTGTCGACCGCGATCACGCTGACCGGCGGCACCATGTTCCTGATGTGGCTCGGCGAGCAGATCACCTCGCGCGGCATCGGCAACGGTATTTCGCTGATCATCCTGTCCGGCATCGTCGCCGAGCTGCCGTCGGCGCTCGCCAACATGCTGGAACTCGGCCGCCAGGGCGCGATGTCGACCGGCCTGATCCTGATCGTCATCGTGATGGCGGTCGCCGTGATCGCCTTCATCGTGTTCATGGAGCGCGCGCAGCGCCGGCTGCTGATCCAGTATCCGAAACGTCAGGTCGGCAACAAGATGTTCGAGGGCCAGTCCTCGCATCTGCCGCTCAAGCTCAACACCTCGGGCGTGATTCCGCCGATCTTCGCCTCGTCGCTGCTGCTGCTGCCGACCACGGTTGCGAACTTCAACGCCGGCAAGGGCCCGGAGTGGTTCCAATGGATCACCACGCAGCTCAGCCACGGCCGGCCGCTGTTCCTGTTCATGTATCTCGCGCTGATCGTGTTCTTCGCGTTCTTCTACACCGCGATCGTGTTCAACCCGACCGAGACCGCGGACAATCTGAAGAAGCATGGCGGCTTCATCCCGGGCATCCGTCCCGGCGAGCGCACCGCCGAATATATCGACTACGTGCTGTCGCGCATCACGGTGCTCGGTGCGATCTATCTCGCGATCGTCTGCCTGATTCCTGAAATTCTGATTTCCTACGCCTCGGTCCCGTTCTACTTTGGCGGCACCTCGCTCCTGATCGTCGTTAGCGTGACGATGGATACGGTGTCGCAGGTGCAGGGCTATCTGCTCGCTCATCAGTATGAAGGGCTGATCAGGAAATCGAAGCTCAGGGGAGGCCGTCGCCGCTGATCACGGCGCGGCTTCAAACTCAAAACTCAGGTGTGCGGACCTCGCCCACCTAGCCGGGGGGCGAAACAGATATGAGATTGATCCTTTTGGGGCCGCCGGGCTCGGGCAAAGGAACCCAGGCGCAGCGGCTGGTGCACAAGCACGGCATCGTTCAGCTCTCGACCGGCGAGATGCTGCGCGCCGCGGCTGCCGCAGGCACGCCGGTGGGCTTGCAGGCCAAGGAGATCATGGCCAATGGCGGCCTGGTTCCCGACGAGGTTGTAGTGGGAATCATCGCCGACCGGATCGAGGAGCCCGACGCCAAGAAGGGCTTCATCCTGGACGGCTTCCCGCGCACCGTACCGCAGGCGGAGGCCCTGGACGAGCTCCTCAGGAAAAGACATCTCAAGCTCGACGCCGTTGTCGAGCTGCGCGTCAACGAAAGCGCGCTGCTCGCGCGTGTTGAGAAGCGCGCCGAAGAGACCCGCGCGCGCGGCGAGGAAGTGAGACTCGACGACACGCCGGAAGTGCTGACCAAGCGCTTGGCGCAGTACCGGTCGATGACGGAACCGCTGATTCACTACTATTCCGAGCGGCGGAAGCTCCTGACGGTCGACGGCATGATGACCATCGAGCACGTCACCCGTGACATCAACCGGATCCTGGCGGCGATCGGCGCCGTCGAATCGAAGGCCGACGAGCTAGCCAAGAGCGCTTCGAAGGCCACCAAGACGGCCAAGAAGACGACCAAAAAGCCGGCCAAGAAGGCAACTAAGTCGGCCAAAACGGCCGCCAAGCCGGCCCGGAAGGCCGCCAAGGGGACCTCAAAGGCGGTCGCCAAGGCCAAAGGTACCAACAAGGGTGCCAAAAAGGCTGCGAAGAAACCGGCCAAGAAGACGGCAAGGCAGGCTGCAAAGCAGGCCTCTCGTGCCGCGAATGCCCGGAAGGGGGCAAAAGCCGCCAAAAAGGCGGCAAAAAAGCTCACGAAAAAGCGAGCTAAACGTTAGGAGCGGTTGACGAAACCGACATGAATCCTTTAATAAGCCTCGCATCCAAGTTGGATAGTTTTATGACGATGCCGGGCCCCGAAGGACACGAGGGGAGGGCGTCGTGTTCGCGTTTGTGGACACAAGCCCGAGAGAACAAGAACTTGAGCAGCCCGTATCCGTGATGGATCGGCGACAGGAGAGAAGTCCGTGGCCCGTATTGCCGGCGTCAACATTCCGACCAACAAGCGCGTCCTGATCGCGCTTCAGTACATCCATGGCATCGGCCAGAAGAACGCGGCCGACATCATGGAGAAGACCAAGATTCCGGTGGACCGTCGCGTCAATCAGTTGACCGACCAGGAGGTCCTGCAGATCCGCGAAGTCATCGACCGCGACTATCTGGTCGAGGGCGACCTCCGTCGCGAGGTCGGCATCAACATCAAGCGGCTGATGGACCTCGGCTGCTATCGCGGCCTGCGTCATCGCCGCGGTCTGCCGGTGCGCGGTCAGCGCACCCACACCAATGCGCGCACGCGCAAGGGGCCGGCCAAGGCAATCGCCGGCAAGAAGAAGTAAGCTTTGCGAATTGCAGGTGGGGAGTAGCGAATTGAAATTCGCTACTCGCCATTTGCGTTTTGAGGTGTAGCCGCTGGCACTACGGCGGCGCTTGAGATCACAGGAAAGGTTTGAAATGGGCAAGGAAGCCACCCGCGTACGCCGCCGCGAACGCAAGAACATCGCCTCCGGCATCGCGCACGTGAATTCGTCGTTCAACAACACGACCATCACCATCACCGACGCGCAGGGCAACACCATCGCCTGGTCGTCGGCTGGCACCATGGGCTTCAAGGGCTCGCGCAAGTCGACCCCCTACGCCGCGCAGGTCGCGGCCGAAGACGTCTCCAAGAAGGCGCAGGAACACGGCATGCGCACGCTGGAGGTTGAAGTGGCCGGCCCGGGTTCGGGCCGTGAATCGGCGCTGCGCGCGCTGCAGGCTGCGGGCTTTACCGTCACCTCGATCCGCGACGTGACCACCATCCCGCACAACGGCTGCCGTCCGCGCAAGCGTCGGCGCGTTTGATCTGTAAGTCGCGGGCGGCGGTCTGCCGCCCTGCGATGGTTTTTGGAATTGACCGCGCGGACTGTTCCGCGATCTCCAACGCCAGGTTCGGCCATTCGACTGGCCCTGCGACTGGCAAAGGGTGAAAAAAGTGACGATCCAGAAAAATTGGCAAGAACTCATTCGACCGAACAAGCTGCAGGTGACGCCGGGCTCGGACGCGAGCCGGTTCGCCACCGTCGTCGCCGAACCGCTCGAGCGTGGCTTCGGCCAGACGCTCGGCAACGCGCTGCGCCGCATCCTGCTGTCCTCGCTGCAGGGCGCTGCGGTGCAGTCGGTGCACATCGACGGCGTGCTGCACGAGTTCTCCTCGATCGCCGGTGTCCGTGAAGACGTCACCGACATCGTGCTCAACATCAAGGACATTGCGATCAAGATGCAGGGCGAAGGCCCGAAGCGCATGGTCGTCAAGAAGCAGGGCCCGGGCGCCGTCACCGCTGGCGACATCCAGACCGTCGGCGACGTCGTGGTGCTCAATCCGGACCTGCAGATCTGCACGCTGGACGACGGCGCCGAGATCCGCATGGAATTCACGGTCGCGACCGGCAAGGGCTATGTCGCCGCCGAACGCAACCGTCCCGAGGATGCCCCGATCGGCCTGATCCCGGTCGACAGCCTGTTCTCGCCGGTCCGCAAGGTCTCCTACAAGGTCGAGAACACCCGTGAGGGCCAGATCCTCGACTACGACAAGCTGACCATGACGATCGAGACCAACGGCGCGATCACGCCGGATGACGCGGTGGCCTACGCTGCGCGCATCTTGCAGGATCAGCTCAACGTGTTCGTCAACTTCGAAGAGCCGCGCAAGGAAGTCACGCAGGAGATCATCCCCGATCTCGCGTTCAACCCGGCGTTCCTCAAGAAGGTCGACGAGCTCGAGCTGTCGGTGCGTTCGGCAAACTGCCTGAAGAACGACAACATCGTCTACATCGGGGACCTCGTGCAGAAGTCGGAAGCGGAAATGCTCCGCACCCCGAACTTCGGCCGCAAGTCGCTGAACGAGATCAAGGAAGTGCTGGCCCAGATGGGTCTGCATCTCGGCATGGAAGTGCCGGGCTGGCCGCCGGAGAACATCGACGAGCTCGCCAAGCGCTTCGAGGACCACTACTGATCCATTTTCACCGTCGTGGCCGGAAAACCTCCGGCCACGATTTTTTAATGGGCGAACGCAGGATGCCCACCTGCAAGACTTGTCGCTGAACCACCGCGGCAGAATTGAAGAAGGAAGAAGTCAATGCGTCACGGCAAGGTTCATCGGAAGCTCAACCGCACCGCCGAGCACCGGCGTGCGATGTTCGCCAACATGGCGGCCGCGCTGATCAAGCACGAGCAGATCGTCACCACGCTGCCGAAGGCCAAGGAGCTGCGGCCGATCGTCGAGAAGCTCGTCACCCTCGGCAAGAAGGGCGGGCTGGCCCTGCGCCGTCAGGCGATCTCGGAGCTGCGCGACGTCGACCAGGTCAGGAAGCTGTTCGACACGCTGGCGACCCGCTACAAGGACCGCCAGGGCGGCTACACCCGCATCATCAAGGCCGGCTTCCGCTACGGCGACAACGCGGCGATGGCCGTGATCGAGTTCGTCGATCGCGACGTCGACGCCAAGGGCCAGGACTCCGGTCCGACCCAGGACAAGGAAGCCGAGGCGGCGTAAGCCAGTCTCGAGCCAAGGTTTTGAGAACGGCGCCTTCGGGCGCCGTTTTTTGTTGGTGGCTGCGTTCTATCTCTTGTCGTCCTGGCGAAAGCCAGGACCCATAACCACCGACATTTGGGGTTGGAGAGACTGTGGCCCCAGCATCGCGTAACAATTCGCATCTGGGGTAATGGGTCCTGGCTTTAGCCAGGACGACGAGGTGTGTTCTACTTCCTCACGCGTCGGTGAGATGCAATTGCGGTGCATCATGCCGCGCCCGATATCTCGGTCAGCATCAATGGAGATGAAGCCATGAAAATCGACCTTTCCGGAAAAACTGCGCTGGTGACCGGCTCGACCGCGGGCATTGGCAACGCCATCGCCAGGGGGCTGGCCGGGACCGGCGCCGAGGTCGTCATCAACGGCCGCGGCCAGGCCAAGGTCGATGCAGCCGTTACCGCGATCGCCAAGGCGGTTCCGGGCGCCAAGCTCCGCGGCATTGCCGCCGACGTCTCGACATCGGCAGGTTGCAAGGCGCTGCTGGCGGCGCTGCCCGAGGTCGACATCCTCGTCAACAATGCCGGCATCTTCGAGCCGAAGGCGTTCTTCGACATTCCCGACGAGGACTGGAGCCGCTTCTTCGAGGTCAACGTCATGTCCGGTGTGCGGCTGTCGCGCGGCTACATGCAGGGCATGCTGAAGCGCAACTGGGGCCGCATCGTCTTCATCTCCTCGGAATCCGGCCTCAACATCCCGACCGAGATGATCCATTACGGCACGACCAAGACCGCGCAGCTTGCGATCGCGCGCGGGCTGGCGCAGCTGACCCGCGGCACCGCGATCACCGTCAACTCGGTGCTGCCCGGGCCGACCATGTCCGAGGGCGTCGAGACCTTCGTCAAGGATCTGGCGAAGCAGAACGGCCAGTCGGTCGAGGAGGCGGCCTCCAACTTCGTCAAGCAGCACCGGCCGACCTCGCTGCTGCAGCGCTTTGCCAGCACCGAGGAGATCGCCAACCTCGTGGTCTATGTCTGCTCCAAGCAGGCCTCCGCCACCAATGGCGCCGCGCTGCGCGCCGAGGGCGGCATCGTCAACACCATTGCATGAGGTCCGGCCATGTCAGCTTACGTGATTTCCGAGGTCGACGTGAAGGATGCCGCAGGTTTCGAGGCCTATCGCACGATCGCGGCCAAGGCGATCGCGCAGTATGGCGGGCGTTATCTGGTGCGCGGCGGTGCTGCTGACGTGGTTGAGGGCGGACCGCCGCCGAACAACATCATCGTCGTCGAATTCCCGTCGATGGCGCGTCTGCGCGAGTGGTACGCCTCAGCGGAATACGCTGAAGCGCTCAAGCATCGCCGCACTGCGCTCGACCGCAGGCTGATCTTCGTCGAGGGCGTGCCGCCGAGCTAACCTTTCGCTCCGTCGAGGAACTCGCTGAAGCCTGACGGGCGGTAGGGGCCGAAGCACAATTGCTCGAGAACGCCGATTCCGGTCCGGTCGCCCTGGCGGGCGCGCATCACCTGTTGCACGTGCACGTTCTCGCGCGCCAGCGGGTCGAGCGTCGAAGGATCGAACGATTCGCCGCCGATCTCGAGCTCACCCTTCCACATGCCCTGGCCCCATTGCGGATGACCGTAGCCGAGGCCCTTCATCTGGAATTTGAGGATCGGATCGAGCGCGATCGTGCTGGTGTGGCCGTCGACGTCGACCAGGTCGATTTCAGCCGACTGCGCCAAGCGTGTGTTCGGCACGTAGGTCACGCGGTGCCGCGCGGTCGCCATGCGGCGGTCGAGCCCGTCGACGACGCCGGGGATCTCGGCCTCGCTCCGGTAGAGCGGCGCGATGATGCCCTCGCGGACCAGCGCCTCGCCGCGCGTCCCATCGAAGAAGATGGCGTGCGAGATGTGGTCGTCCCAGACCAGCGGCGCCCACAGGAAGAACACGCTCGGCGGCGGCATCGGCGCGCCTCCGACATCGCGTTCGCCGACATTGCGAACGCCCCAGGAGCGATCCTTGGTGCCGTAGCATGAGCGATCGTCGACCTTGATCTCGCCATCGGGGTGGCTGATGACGCCGCGCCAGCGGCCGAACTGGTCGAACCGGGTCGAGTCCATGGCGCGGCGGTCGCCCGACCAAAGCGTCTGGCGCGCTTCCTGGATCGCAGCGGTGCGCGCGGAAAAGGTCAGGTCGCAGGCCAGCCCCGTCGCATTGTCGTCGAGCAGGACCCGGGTGCGCAGCATCGGTTCGAGCACCTCGAGTCTGAAAGGACCGACCTGCATCTCGGTACGCTCGATCGGCGCCCGCCGCGAACCGTAGAAGCAGTGCTGCCGTCCGCCGCGCTCGACGACGCTGAACGCGCAATCGAGGACCTTGCGGTGCGGGTAGATCGCGATGCCAATGCCGAAATAATACGCGCCGTCGGCGGTGTAGCCGTTGAACCAGGTGCGGTCGTAGACATTGCGGTCGCTGGTGATGGGAACCGCGATCGGTTCCGGCGTCTGGTGGATCGGGAAGTCGTCGAGTTTGTTGAGCACGCGGATCCCTTTCGGTACTCCCTAGTCCTGCCAGTATGCAAAACCGTCGTGATCCACGCTTGCGCGCAGGCGCCACGGGTCATCTTCAGGAACAGCGCGTCGCCGCGCTCGGAGCGCTGGACGCTCAGCGCGGAGACGACGCCCATCATGATGCCATGCAGGGTGTAGCGCCGGTAATCCCGCCAGCACTGATCCCAACCATAGTCCCGCACGCCGCGACGGATCAGTTCCGAATGATATGATCGCACCAGATCGGCTTCGTGAAGCCGCCGTTCCGACGGTTCGATGCCGGCCGACAGGAAATAGGCGACGTCGACGATTCCAGGGCCAACCGTCAGCGTCTGCCAGTCCAGCGTCGCCATCGGTCGGGTATTGCCGCGGACGTCGAACAGGATGTTATCCAGCCTGAAGTCCGCATGCTGCAGGGTTCGCGGCGTCGATTGCTCCGACTGGTAGCGCGGGACCGCGTCCGGAAGCCGGTCGATCAGATCAAGGAATTCCGGCTCGATCACGCCACGATATCGCTCCTTGTAGTGACCGATGATGGCGGGCAGCGTCGCGTGGAAATCCTTGCGCCGGCCTGCGGCCACCACGAAGCAGTGCACCGCGTCCAGCGTCGGATCGTTCCATCGCGGCGCGTGCAGGGCGGCGGCCTCGGCCATCGCTGTCTGGCAGTCCGCGATCGAGCATCCGGCGAGCTGGTCGCCCTGGCGTGCGGGCGCCAGATCTTCGAGAATCAGCGTGAAGTCGTCGGTCGCCGGATCGATTTCGGCGAGGATCGGCCGCGGCGTGTTGATGGCGACGGTCGCCGCCAGCTCGCGATAGAACGCGACCTCGCGAACATAAAGCATGTGCGCGGAACCGGAGCGGCGGCTGTCGGGATCTGCGGCAGGGAATTTGCCGATGACGCTTAGGGGCGCGTTCGGCGCCTCTCCGTCATAAGTGAGACGAAATCGATAGGAGTCGCCGACGAGGCCATTACCGACCGGCTTGCAGGCGAGATCAGTGACCCTGACCTGGTCGATCACACCGGCTTCGCGCAGCGCCCGCGTCATCCACTCCGGATCGATCCGCGACGGATCGGCCGTGAGCAAATTCATCGGCTTCCTCCCATCCCCGTGGGCGTCACCACCGTTCCAGCCGCGTCTCGCGTTGGCCGGATTGAGGACGGGGTGATCGTTGCGCAAACTATACAGGTGATGTCGCGTCTTTGGCAAAAGCGACGCGCCGGCCTGTGGGGAAGTCGGGTGGGGCGGGTTGGCGTCAGCGTCACCCGCCGCCCTTGGAGAGGTGGTGGGTTACGGCTTCGCCTAACCCACCACCCTACGCATTCGTCCCGATCCTACTACCAGCCTTCCAGCACGATCTTGCCGCGCGACTTGCCACTCTCTAGCAGCGCGTGGGCGCGCTTGAGATTGGCGGCATTGATGGTGCCGAAGGTTTGATCGAGCGTGGTGCGCAGCACGCCCTTGTCGAGGAGGTCGGCGACATCGTTGAGCAGATGGTGCTGCGCGATCATGTCAGGCGTCTGGAACGACGAGCGCGTGAACATCGATTCCCAGTGCACCGACACCGCCTTGCCCTTGAACGCGGCGACGTTGAACTCCGAGGGATCGTCGATCAGGCCGAACTTGCCCTGCGGCGCAATGAAGTCGGCGATCGACTTGTAGTGCTGGTCGGTGAAGGTGAGGCTGGCGACGAGGCCGACCGGCGGCAGCTTCAGCTTCTCGATCTGCTCCTTCATCGGCTGCGAGTGGTCGATCACCGCGTGCGCACCGAGATCGAGGCACCATTTTTGCGATTCCGGCCGCGTCGCGGTGGCAACTACGGTGAGGCCGGTGAGGCGGCGGGCAAGCTGGATCAGGATCGAGCCGACTCCGCCGGCGCCACCGGTGATCAGCAGCGTACGCGGGTCGAGGCTCTTGCCCGGCACCGCGCCGAGCCGGTCGAACAGCAATTCCCAGGCGGTGATCGAGGTCAGGGGCAGGGCGGCGGCCTGCGCGAAGGACAGCGATGCCGGCTTGTTGCCGGCGATACGTTCGTCGACCAGATGAAATTCCGAATTGGTGCCCTGGCGCAGGATCGAGCCTGCGTAAAACACCTCGTCGCCGGGCTTGAAGAGGGAGACGTCGGGCCCGACCGCGTCGACCACGCCGGCCGCGTCAAAGCCGAGGATCTTGTAGCTGCCGTCGGTCGGCGCCGCGCGCTTGCGCACCTTGTAGTCGACCGGGTTGGCCGAGATGGCCTTCACCGCGACCCTGATGTCGCGCCCCTTCGGCTCGGGCTTGGCGATCTCGAAATCGACGAGCGAATCCGCCGCCTCGATCGGCAGCGATTTTTGGTATCCGACGGCCTTCATGCCTTGTCTCCGTGGTGGGCGATTGCCTGCCGTGATACCTGTCGCGCTGGCGTCCATTTGGCAAGTACTGTAAAATCAGGGAACTAGTCCCTGTTTGTATACTATTGGGAAAATACCGATGAAACGGAAGAATTTTGCGCGCCGGCCGGGCTGCGCCGTCGAGGCGGCGCTCGACCTGATCGACGGCAAATGGAAGGGCGTGATCCTGTATCATCTGCAGGCCGGCACCCAGCGCTTCGGCGAGTTGCGGCGGCGGATGCCCGGCATCACCCAGCGCATGCTGACCAAGCAGCTGCGTGCGCTCGAGGACGATGGTCTCGTGATCCGCAAGGTCTATGCCGAGGTGCCGCCGCGGGTCGAATACACGCTCTCCGAACTCGGCGAGAGCCTGCGCCCGGTGATCGATATTTTGAAGGCGTGGGGCGAGGGCCATCAGGAGCGGCAGTCCTGCGCGCCGGCGCCGGAGGTCGTCGTGAAGAAGTCCAAGCGCGCGGCGTAGAAGCGTGCTCCTGCGTGAGCAATGCCATGCCTTTGTCCGGGAATTACGAGATGCAAATCAAGGTAACACCAGAAGAGCTGAGATACATAATTCGCTGCGGGGCTGCTCTCGCGCAAAATGTCCCTGAGAAATCGCTTCCGACATATTGCGGATTCGACAAGCAGCAGATCGTCGATTTTTCCGGTCGAATGAGGAGCGAACTGGATAAGGCCGGTCTAGATATGTAGACGCTGGAGCGGCAGTCGTAGCGCGCCCACGCCGTGAGAGCAGTTGAAATGAAAACGGCCGGAGCGATGCCCCGGCCGTCTGTTTATTGACGACAGATCGGATCGTCTCAGAACGCAACCTGCGTGCGCAGCGCGACCGCATCAAACTTCGAGCCGACATCCGCAGTCGAAGTCGCCGACGCCTGCTTGGCGACGTCGCCGTGCAGGTAGTTCAGCATGAAGCGGACGTTGTTGTTGACGTACCAGTTCAGCGCCGCGGTGTAGACGGTCTGCCGTCCACCGGCGATGCCGACCGCCTGGCCGATCTGATCGTTGAGGTTCATCTGGCTCACGCGGCCGGCGATTTCCCAGGCGCCCCAGCCGCCGCTGGCGAGCGAGAACGGATCATGCGGCTTGATACCGCCATAGGAGGCCGTTGCCGGGTTGTAGGCGTGATTCTCGCCGGTCAGCACATAGCCGACCTGCGCGTAACCGCCGTCGAATTTCAGGCTCGACGCACCGAACGGCGGCAGCCCGGTATTCGCAGTGCGATCGACGTTGAACCAGTAGTACTCGCCCTGTGCGATCAACGGGCCATAGGTCGCCGCCGCCTCGACGCCGTAGACCTGCGCCCCGGAGACGTTGGCGATCGCACCGGTAGAAATCAGCGTCGTCGGATCGATGCGCAGCTCGGGCCGGTCGCTGAGCGTGAGCGTCTGCGCCTGCGTCACCAGATTGCGCGGCGGCTGGATCAGCCATTCCGCGTCGGCACCGATATGCACCGAATAGTTATTCCCGCTGATCGGATTGCCGGCGACACGGACGACCGCGCCATACTGCTCCGATGATCCGGGCGGGGTGACGCTGGACGCCGAGTGAATCTGGCCGGTGGTCGGTCCGGTTGCATAGGCGCCGACCCAGAGCTGGTCATTCCACCAGCGGCTGCCGACGGTCGAACGGAAGTCACCTGCCGCGACGTTCTGCGCGATGATGCCGGCCGAGGCGCGCTCCATGAACAGGATGTCGTTCGAGCTGGTGGACTCGTCGAGCGTCCAGGCCAGATCCATGATGCCGCCTTCGATCGCCATCTTGCCGCCGAACGGCTTGAAGCCGGTATAGCTGAGATAGGCATTCTCGACGCCGGAGGTGCCGCCGCCGGGCAGCGATCCCGCCGCCGTGCCACCGAAGCCGTCGGACGAGCCGCCGAAGTCGTAGATCAGCGCGTAATTCCAGTCGCCGAAGAATTTGCCGATCACGCCGATGCGGGCGCGGCGGAGATTCTCGCCGCTGTCAAGCTTCTGCGGCGACGTGCCCGCGGTGTTCGGACGATAGTCGTAACCGCCGACATCCCAGTGGATGCGGCTCGTGATCGCGATGCAGTTCTGTTCGTCCGCGGTGCAGATCGTCGGCCGGTTGTTCGGCAATGTCACCACGACGCCGGACGGCGCGACCGGACCCTTGACCGGGATGGCGGCATTGGCGGTTACGACCCGCGCAGCCTTGGCGTCCGCGGCCTTCGCGTTGGCGTTTGCGCTGGCCGCCGTCGCGGTGTTGGCATTGGTCTGCTTCTGCAGTTTGTCGAGCTTCTGCTCGAGCATCTTCAACTGCTGCTTCAGTAGCGCGATCTCCGCATCGCTGCCGCCTCCGGCCGATTGTGAATAGGCCGGCGAGGCGGCGAGCGCCCCTGCCAGCCCTATGGCGATTGCACCAACTTTTGTCGCACTCATTGTGCACCCCTGTTGTGTTTGAAGTCCCCACTCACTCACTGAAACGTCCTAGGAGTTGATCGTGACTGACACACGACAGTGCTGCCTAGCATCGCAGTTCCGCTTGTTGTCCGCGGGCAACAAGCGGAGCGGCGCAGTGAGATTACAATCATCATAGAAGTTTGGCGGCGCGCTTCAACGCGGCTGCCACGGGTTTTGCACCGCGGCGGCGGGGGGCAGTTATCGGGCCCGGCGCCCTTCAATTGCCAGGCGAACACGCCTATATTCCGGCGTTTTTCACGAGAGGTGAGAATGCTCCGACCCGTCCGCTTTGCTGCCCTATCCGCTCTCTTCACGTTGGCTTTCATCGGGAATCTCGGCCCGGCCGCGGCCCAGGACCGCCGCGTGCCGTCCTCGCAGGCTGAGCTGCAGCTGTCCTATGCGCCAATCGTGCAGCGGGTGCAGCCGGCGGTGGTCAATGTCTATGCCGCCAAGACCGTGCAAAACCGCAATCCATTCCTGGACGATCCTATTTTTCGTCGATTTTTCGGCGTGCCCGGGCAGCAGCCCGAGCAGATGCAGCGTTCGCTTGGCTCCGGCGTGATGGTCGATGGCTCGGGCCTCGTGGTCACAAACAATCACGTGATCGAGGGCGCCGACCAGGTGAAGGTCTCGCTCGCCGACAAGCGCGAATATGAGGCTGAGATCGTGCTGAAGGACAGCCGCACCGACCTTGCGGTGCTGCGGCTGAAGGGGACCAACAAGGAGAAGTTCGCGACGCTGGATTTCGCGAACTCCGACCAGCTGCAGGTCGGCGACGTCGTGCTCGCGATCGGCAATCCGTTCGGCGTCGGCCAGACCGTGACGCACGGCATCATCTCGGCCCTGGCGCGCACTCAAGTCGGGATCACGGATTATCAATTCTTCATTCAGACCGATGCCGCGATCAATCCCGGCAATTCCGGCGGCGCGCTGGTCGACATGACCGGCCGGCTCGCCGGCATCAACACCGCGATCTTCTCGCGCTCGGGCGGCTCGCAGGGCATCGGCTTTGCGATCCCTGCCAACATGGTGCGCGTGGTGGTGGCCTCCGCGAAGGGCGGTGGCAAGAATGTGAAGCGGCCATGGCTCGGCGCGCGACTGCAGGCGGTCACACCGGAGATCGCGGAGACGCTCGGGCTGAAGCTGCCGACCGGCGCGCTGGTCGCCAATGTCGCGCCGAACGGCCCGGCGGCGAAAGCCGGGCTGAAGCTCTCCGACCTGATCGTGGGCATCGACGGCCAGGCGATCGACGATCCCAACGCGTTCGACTACCGCTTCGCGACCCGCCCGCTCGGCGGCAGCGCGGAGATCGAGGTGCAGCGCGCCGGCAAGCCGGTGAAGCTCACCGTGCCGCTGGAGACCGCACCCGATACCAACCGTGACGAGATCGTGCTGACTGCGCGCTCGCCGTTCCAGGGCGCAAGGGTCGCCAACATCTCGCCGGCGCTGGCCGACGAGCTGCATCTCGACGCAGGCGCCGAGGGCGTCGTGGTGACCGAGCTCGCCGATGACGGCACCGCCGCCAATGTCGGCTTCCAGAAGGGCGACATCATCCTCGCCGTCAACAACGAGAAGATCGCGCGGACCAGCGACCTCGAGAAGGCATCGAAGACGGGGACGCGGGTCTGGCGCATCACGCTGGTGCGCGGCGGCCAGCAGATCAACGTGACGCTCGGCGGATGAACCCCAAGTGAGCCCAAAGCAACCGCGCGAGGCCAGCAACCTGTTCGCTGCGGCGGGGATGGAGCAGGACGCTCCGCACCCGCTGCCGGACCGGTTGCGCCCGCGCACGCTGGCCGACGTCGTCGGCCAGGATCACATCCTCGGGCCCGACGGTGCGCTGACCCGCATGCTGGAGACGCGCACGCTGGGCTCGCTGGTGTTCTGGGGACCGCCCGGCACCGGCAAGACCACCGTGGCGCGGCTTCTGGCCGACGCCACCGAGCTGCATTTCGAACAGATATCCGCGGTGTTCTCCGGTGTCGCCGATCTGAAGAAGGCGTTCGATGCCGCGCGCGCCCGCCGCGAGACCGGCAAGGGCACGCTGCTGTTCGTCGACGAGGTGCACAGATTCAACCGCGCGCAGCAGGATTCCTTCCTGCCGGTGATGGAGGACGGCACCGTGGTGCTGGTCGGCGCCACCACCGAAAATCCGTCGTTCGAGCTCAACGCGGCGCTCTTGTCGCGCGCCCGCGTGCTGGTGTTTCACTCGCTCGATACCGCCGCGATCGAACGGCTGTTCGCCAATGCCGAGAAGGTCGAGGGCAAGAGCCTGCCGCTCGATGCGGAAGCCCGCGCCGTGCTGGTGCGGATGGCCGACGGCGACGGCCGCGCCTCGCTGACGCTCGCCGAGGAGGTTTGGCGCGCCGCGCGCAAGGGCGAGGTGTTCAACGCCGAGCAGTTGCAGGACATCCTGCAACGCCGCGCGCCGATCTACGACAAGTCGGCCGACGGCCACTACAATCTGATCTCGGCGCTGCACAAGTCGGTGCGCGGCTCCGATCCGGATGCGGCATTGTATTATCTCGCGCGCATGCTCGATGCCGGTGAGGATCCGCTGTTCCTGGCCCGGCGCGTGGTGCGCATGGCGGTCGAAGACATCGGGCTTGCCGATCCGCAGGCGCTGGGTGTCTGTAACGCCGCCAAGGATGCCTATGATTTCCTGGGCTCACCTGAAGGCGAACTCGCGATCGCGCAGGCCGTGGTCTATCTCGCCACCGCGCCGAAATCGAACGCGGTCTACAATGCGTTCGGCTCGGCGATGCAGACCGCGAAGCAGGGCGGCTCGCTGCTGCCGCCAAAGCACATCCTGAATTCGCCGACCAAGCTGATGAAGTCGGAGGGCTACGGCTCCGGCTATCAGTATGATCACGACATGCCCGATGCGTTCTCCGGCCAGGACTACTTCCCGGAAGCGCTGGGCCGCCAGACTTTTTACGATCCGCCCGACCGAGGCTTCGAACGCGAGATCCGCAAGCGGCTGGATTACTGGGACAGGCTGCGCAAGGAGCGGGGCGGCTAGCGCTTCACTTGACGCTCTTCACGAACTCCATGATCTCATCCGTCAGCCGTGTGTCTGACGTGTTGATCGCATAGACCTCCGACATGTGGCTGTGCTGCGGCAGCATGAAGCTGCGGGCGCAGCCGCTCGGCCGCTTGCAGCTGGCCTGCTTCATGAGTTCGAATTGCTCCACGAAGCGCGGCGGATCGAGCTCGGCCGCGGTGATCAGGAACGGGATCGGGCTCGCAACCAGGCCTTGCAGCGAGGAGCGTTCGGCGTAGCGCGACGAGTCGGAGCCGTAATAGGCGAGCTCGGCGTCGCCGGCCGGCGAGGCTGTCAGATCGTAGATGCCGGACACCATGATCGCGCCGGGGAGGCCGCCGCCCTTCACCTTGTGAAATTCGGCATGCGAGACATAGCTTGCGACATGGATGGCACCGGCCGACTGGCCCATCAGGAAGATGCGTTCGGGTTTGCCGCCGCGGGGCGCGATGTTCTCCGCGACCCATTGCACGATCGCGCCGATGTCTTCCGTGCCGGCCGGCCAGGGAAACGCCGGCGCCAGGCGATAGGTGGCGTTGACGCCGACAAAGCCGTTCTTGGCGGCCCACAACATGACGTTGTCGTAGAACGGACTGCCGGGCGTGCGCTTGTTGCCGGCAATGAGGCCGCCGCCGTGGATGTAGATCAGCACCGGGCGTGGCGGCGACGCTGTGTCCGGCGTGAAGACGTCGAGCAGATGGCGATCGGCGAGGCCATACTTGACGTCGCGCTCGACCTTGACGCGCTGATAGGGCTCCCTCTGTTGCAGCGGTGCGTAGAGCGCGGCCGTCTTGGGCATCTCGACGACGCGGCCGAGTTCCAGGAGCTTCCAGGCCAGATCTTCCGGCATCGGGCTCTCCTGGGCCAGCGCCGGGCCTGACAGCATCAGGGCCGCCGCCAAAGCCGATACCGCCAGTCTCATTCCAGGGCTCTCCGTCGCTTGCCGCGTGCGGCCGAAACTGGCCGTGTTGCGCGGGATTTATACCGATTTCGCCGTGACGATTCGCGGCATTTGCGCTACCCAACGGCTTAACTTCGGAGTTGCAACCCCATGAGCCGCCGCGTCAAGAGACCCCTCCGCCCCGCTGCCGACCGCGCCAAGGGCGCGCGTCCCAAGGGTGCGCGTCCCCATCGCGGCTCGGCGGCCGAGCGGGGGCCGGCGCATCGTCCGGGCGGCAAGCCAGCGGTGCGGCTTGGCGACAAGCAGCGTGCGCCGAAGCCGTTCGTGCCTGAGCCCGAGAAGCATGTCGCCGAGCCACCGCCGCTACCGACCAAGGTGCAGACCGTGGTTGTGACGGCGGACGAGAACAACATGCGGGTCGACCGCTTTCTCGAGGCGCGTTTCCCCGGCCTGTCCTTTTCCCACATCCAGCGCATTGTTCGTAAGGGCGAGTTGCGCGTCAACGGCAAGCGCGCCGACAGCAAGGACCGGCTGGAAGAAGGCCAGAGCGTCCGCATTCCGCCGCTAAAGCTCGATACGCCGAAGGCCGCGGCCAGCCTCTCCGAAGCCGCCAAGAAGACCCTTCAAGACCTCAAGGACATGACCCTGTTCGAGGACGCCGACGTGATGGTGCTGAACAAGCCTGCAGGTCTGGCGGTTCAGGGCGGCTCCGGTATCACGCGCAATGTCGACGACATGCTGGAGGTGATGCGCGACGCCAAGGGGCAGAAGCCGCGGCTGGTGCATCGGCTCGACCGGGAGACCTCGGGCTGCCTGCTGATCGCCAAGACGCGTTTTGCCGCGACCGCTCTGACCGGCTCGTTCCGCCATCGCTCGGCGCGAAAGATCTACTGGGCGCTGGTCGCCGGCGTGCCGAAGCCGAAGCAGGGCCGCATCTCGACCTACCTCGCCAAGGAGGAGAGCGAGGAGGACAGCATCATGCGGATCGCAGCGCATGGCGACGAGGGCGCGAGCCACGCCGTGACCTATTATGCCGTGGTCGAGACCTCGGCGACCAAGCTCGCCTGGGTGTCGCTCAAGCCGGTGACCGGCCGCACCCATCAATTGCGCGCCCACATGGCGCATATCGATCACGCGATCGTGGGCGATCCAAAATACTTCAACAAGGAGAACTGGCAGCTGCCCGGCGGCCTGCAGAACCGGCTGCATCTTCTGGCTCGCCGCATCGTGATTCCGCATCCGCGCGGCGGCGTGATCGATGCCACCGCGCCGCTGCCGCCGCACATGCTGCAATCCTGGAATCTGCTCGGGCTCGAGGCCGACCGCTTCGACCCGATCGAGAACGCGCCCGAGGAGTGACGGGCGGGCGCCCGCAAATCCGTTTCAGACAGCAAGAACGATCAAACCGCGCCGCGCGCAGCCTCTATCTTGCCGCGCGCCGGCCGTTGCCGGCGTGCAATCTTGAAAGGGGCTGTCCATGATCGGGACCTGGCTACGCGTCGCGCTTGTTGTTGTTGGCTCGGTTCTCGCCTCAGTGGCGGTGCATGCCGAGACCGTCGTGCTGCGCGGCGGCAGCGTTTACGCCTCGCCCGATGTGGCCGCGCTGCCGGATGCGGTGGTCGTGACGACCGACGGCGTCATCAGCGCGGTCGGCAAATCAGGCGATGTCCAGGTGCCCGCGGATGCGCGCGTGATCGATTGCAGCGGCAAGACCATTGTTGCCGGGTTCTGGAACAGCCATGTGCATTTCACGCAGAACTCCTGGCGCAATGCCGGTGCTGCGCCCGCTGCGGCGCTGACGCAGCACATGCAGGAGATGCTGACGCGTTGGGGCTTCACCACGGTCTGGGATCTCGGCTCCGATCCGGGCAACACGCTCTCGCTGCGCCGGCGCATCGCGGCGGGCGAGGTCGCCGGTCCCAACATTCTGCTGGCCGGCAATGTCTTCCCCAAAGGCGGTCATCCTGTGTACCTGCCGCCCGAGCTGCAGCTTCCGGAAGCTGCGACGCCGGAGGAGGCTGCGAAGTGGGCGCGCGACTGGCTCGCGATGGGCGAGGACGGCATCAAGCTGTTCACCGGCGCGTTCATGGGCGACAAGCCGGTCGTGAACATGGATCCGGCGATCGCCAAGGCGGCCGTCGATGCGGCGCACGCGCAGGGCAGGCGGGTGTTCGCCCACCCGCAGAACAAGATCGGCGTCGAAACGGTGATCGTAGCTGACGTCGATGTGCTTGCGCACACCACGCCGGGCGAGCGCGCCTATAGCGAGGACCAGCTGGCGCGGTTCAAGGCGCAGGGGACTGCGCTGATCCCGACGCTGGCGCTGTTCACCACCGTCGTGCTCGATCCCAACGTCACCAACCGTATGGTGGCCGCGACCGTCAACCAGCTCAAGCAGTTTTCGGAGAATGGCGGCACGGTGCTGTTCGGCACCGATGTCGGCTTCACCACGCAATACGACACCACGCAGGAATATGAGCTGATGCATCGCGCACTGTCGGAGCGTCAGGTGCTGGCCTCGCTGACCACAAATCCGGCCACGTTCTTCAAGGCCGCGAAGAAGGGCCGGGTGGAGCAGGGTTTTGACGCCGATCTCGTGGTGCTCGACGGCGATCCGCTCAGCGACGTCGGCAATCTCGCGAAGGTGAGCACCACCATCCGCGCGGGTCATGTGATCTATCGGAAGCCGTGATGGCTGGCCGCAGAACGCACTGCAGTGCAACGCGAGCACCTGCTACGATGCGCATCGTGCCTTGCCGGCATAACTGCGGGTGACGGTGGAGGAACTCCCCGCCGCAGGTGCGCGCTGCCAAAATATCGAAAACAACCCCATGCAAAGTAGCTGGCGGCTGCCGGCGTTCGACAAGGCAACTTGACACGTCGGGCAAATCAGGGATAAATTTCCAATATACCGAAATGCGCAAGCGTCCCCTCGACCGCAATGGCGTGCTCGCCAGTTGCGATTGCGGCCGAGTCCCCACAATTGAAATTGCCCCGGCTGGGTCGGTCTATTTCGCCGGAAGGCTATCCAAACGGGCCAGTTTGATTTCGTCTCATGATCTTGAGCGTGAGCAAGACCGCCCCGAGCACAAGAAACAGCAGGCCGACGACAATTGTGCTGGTGGATTCGAATGTCACACCCACTGCTGTCAGCAGGCAGCCAAGAACGATAGCAAAGAGCCCACCCAGCTTCTTTACCAGCAGAAGCTGTCCGTCGCTTGCGCGCGCCACCATGATCAACCTCACCATTCAAGTGATGCGGTCATTGCCGCCATCGCCGCGGGCCGGTGTTGTTTGGACAGGCGGCGGGCTCACATCCGCACGCGGCCATGGTACTCTCGAGCGCCAGCGATGGGAATCTCGTTGATGGCCCGATGACTTCTCTTTGATTCAATTGCGCATCTGATTGGGCAATGCTGCTTACCTGATAGCGCCGGAGCACCGCAGGGACAGATTGAACGGCGCATCTCGCAACGCGGCAATTCCGCGACAAGCAATGCATTCAGCACATTTGTCGTAAAGTGTTCTGGACCAGCACAAACACTGCAAGCGCCGTCAGAGCGGGTCGTTGACACCATGTTTTTTTGAGCGCCTACTTCTGGTTGCCGACTAGAGGACCTGAAACAACAAGGTCGAAATCGGGAAGGAAAGCCAATGTGGCCACCTTCGATCGCTGAACAGGCGGACCGGCCTTACATCTCGACGGGGCACTTGCCCGATCCCGAGATGGTGCAGGAGCTGGTTTCCCAAGCTCATCTGCGCTTCAAGTCGAACAGCGAAGGCACCAATTCGCAGGTTTATCCGGCCCTGGCCAGGGTGCCGAGTGAACTGTTCGGCATCTGCGTGGCCGGTGCCAGCGGGCGCATCTACGGTGCCGGCGATATCGAATACGAATTCTCGATCATGAGTGTGTCGAAGCCATTCGTGTTCGCGCTGGTGTGCGAGGCCATCGGCCCTGAAGAGGCGCGCGCAAGACTGGGCGCGAATGCGACCGGGCTGCCGTTCAATTCGCTGGCGGCAATCGAGCACGGGGCCGGGCGCACCAACCCGATGGTGAACGCAGGTGCGATCGCGACCACCAGCCTCGTTCCGGGTGCGAGCGCGGAAGAGCGATGGCGGTTGATCCATGACGGCCTTTCACGCTTTGCCGGTCGCAAGCTCCCGCTCAACGAGGAAGTCTACGCGTCGGCCTCAAAGACGAATTTTCGCAATCGAAGTATCGCACGGCTGCTGGAGAGCTATGACCGGATCTACTGCGACGCTCGACAGGCGACCGATCTCTACACCCGGCAGTGCTCCCTCAATGTGAGCGCCAGGGATCTCGCCGTGATGGGCGCGACGCTGGCTGACGGCGGGGTGAATCCAGTCACGCGGCAGCGGGTGGTCGATGCGGCCGTGTGCCACTATGCGTTGGCCGTCATGGTCACGGCTGGGCTGTATGAGACGTCGGGCGACTGGCTGTACGACATCGGTCTGCCCGGCAAAAGCGGCATCGGTGGCGGTATCGTTGCGGTGTCGCCGGGAAAAGGTGGTTTCGGCACCTTCGCCCCGCCACTGGATGCGGCCGGCAACAGCGTGCGAGGGCAGCTCGCCGCGAAGTTCCTGTCGCAAAGACTGGGCATGGATCTGTTCGTGTCCCAACCGGACGAGTGAAACAAGATGCTCTGAGGATCGGTAGGGCCGTGGCTCGATCGATCGCAACGCCAGGCAGGTTGGAGGACGCGATGGCAACGCAAGCTATCTCGATCGGCGACGTTCATCAGGAAGAGCGTGCATCATGGGTGCCCATGATCGCGATTGCGTTCGGTCAGATGATCATGTCGTTCAATGTCGCGTCGTTGCCGGTTGCCATGGGGGGAATGGTGGCCAGCTTCGGCGTGCCCCCGACCACGGTCGCGACCGGAATCGTGGCCTACTCGATGCTGGTGGCCGGGTTCGTGATGCTCGGCGCGAAACTCGCCCAAAGGTTCGGGGCGGTGCAGGTCTTTCGCGTTGCCGTCGTGCTCTTCATGATATCTCAGATCGCGATGACGTTCAGCCCCACGGCGTCGGTGATGATCTCCGCTCAGGCGCTTTGCGGCGCTGCGGGCGCGGTGATCGTGCCTTCGTTGGTGGCGCTGATTGCCGAGAATTATGCCGGACGCCAGCAAGCGACGGCCCTTGGTGCGCTTGGCTCGGCGCGGGCTGCCGCCGGCGTGCTGGCTTTTGTCGTCGGTGGGTTGCTCGGCACCTATATCGGCTGGCGCCCCGCGTTCGGAATTCTCATTGCTGCTTCGGCGATCGCTTTCGCTCTGAGTTTCCGTCTGCGGCCCGACCGCGGTCGCCCGGATGTTCAGATTGATCTGATCGGCGTCGCCCTTGCCGCGAGCGCAATCATCTTCATCAGTTTCGGGTTCAATAATCTGAACGGTTGGGGGGTGATCCTGGCGACGCCTAACGCGCCGTTCGACTTGCTGGGCGTTTCGCCCGCACCGGTCCTGATCGTGCTTGGCATTGTACTCGGGCAGGCATTCCTGATGTGGACGCATCGGCAGCAGGCCGCAGGGAAGACGCCCCTGCTGGCGTTGGAAGTGATCGACTCTGCAGAGGAAAGGTGCGCCGTCTACGCGCTGTTCGCAGTCGTGGCGCTCGAGGCTGCCCTGAACTTTACCGTGCCGCTCTACATCCAGATCGTGCAGGGACGTTCGCCAATTGCGACTGCGATCGCGATGATGCCCTTCAATCTGACCGTTTTTCTGTCGGCGATGCTGATTGTCAATCTCTACGAGAAACTGACGCCTCGCCAGATCGGACGCTTCGGCTTTGGCCTCTGCACCGTCGCGTTGCTATGGCTCGCGTTCGTCGTGCGCAACGACTGGAGCGAGTTTCCCGTTCTCTTTGGACTCGTGCTGTTCGGCATTGGCCAGGGCTCCCTGGTGACGCTGCTGTTCAACGTTCTGGTCACGTCCTCACCCAAGGCGTTGGCCGGGGACGTCGGGTCTCTGCGCGGCACCACACAGAATCTGGCGGCTGCAGTCGGCACCGCGGTTGCCGGAGCTCTTCTCGTCGGTCTGTTGAGTACGATCGCGCTCGGCAGGATCGCGGCCAGTCCGGTGCTGACCAAGGAGCTTCAGAGTCAGGTCGATCTCGGCAACATCACTTTCGTCAGCAATGACCGGCTGCGCAGTGTGCTCGAAGGCACCAGCGGTACGCCGCAGCAGGTCGAGGAAGCGGTGCGGGTCAACACCGAAGCGCGTCTGCGTGCGTTGAAGATCGGATTGTTGATCATGGCCGGCCTCGCCTTGCTCGCAGTCATTCCCGCGGGCCGGCTGCCGGATTACCGGCCGGGAGAAATACCGGACGACGGAGCGACAGGCGGGGGCGAGCGATCGGCCTAGTTGGGATGCGCCGCAGCTGCCTGGGATCGAGGAGGATGACATGGCTACCTATGAGAACAGTTCCACGATGCTCCGCGGCCTGCCTGGCCCGCCGTTATGGGTGTGCGTGCTGCTTGGGCTCGTCATGATCGCCGCGGGCCTTCTGGTCTTGGGCGATGTCGTGCTCTTCACCGTGATCAGCGCCATCTTCATCGGCTGGACGGCCATCGTCGCCGGCGCGTTCGAAATCCTGCACGCGTTCTGGACCAAGGGCTGGGGCGGATTCGTGTGGCAGCTTCTGCTCGGGGTCCTCTACCTTGCATGTGGAATCGTCCTGCTGAGCCAGCCGGTGACGAGTGCGCTGATCCTGACCTATGTCCTCGGTCTCTCGCTGTTGGTCTCCGGGGTTGTGCGTATGCTGGTCGGCATCGGCCATTGGCAGCAGTCCGGCTGGATCATGCTGGCCTCCGGGCTGTTTGGCGTCCTGGCAGGCCTCGTCATTCTGACCGGGTTTCCGGCAACCGGGCTGTGGGTGCTCGGGTTGCTGCTGGGGATCGATCTGCTGTCTCATGGCGTCGGATGGCTGACCTACGCTTTGCAGCCTGCTGCCAGAGCAGCCCGGTAGGCCGTCAATCCCTTCCAGCCGCAATCTGGTCGGCCCCTCGTACACAGCGAGATCAATGATAATCTCGAGCGATGTGCCATAGGCGGAGCGTGGACATGTCAGATTTGAGCAAAAGCTTCGGGGTGCCTGCACTGATCGCCTCGATTGGGTTGAGCCTTCTTGGCTCGCTGCCTGCGCAAGCTCAGCAGGATACTGGCGTGCTGTTCCAGAATGTCCGCGTCTTTGATGGCAAGAATGGCGCGCTCTCCGGGCCGTCGAATGTGCTGATCCGGAACAGCAAGATCGAGAAGATTTCGACTGCGGCGATCACGGCCGACGCGCAGGTGATCGCCGGCGACGGACGGGTGCTGATGCCCGGGCTGATCGACGCGCATTGGCATGCGATGCTGGTACGCCCGACGCCGGCGGCTGCGATAGCCGGTGATGTCGGCTACACCAATCTCCTTGCGGCCGCGGAAGCAACGGCCACGCTGATGCGCGGCTTTACCACCGTTCGCGACATGGGCGGGCCGGCCTTTTCCCTCAAGCGGGCGATCGACGAGGGGCTCGTCGCCGGTCCGCGCATCTACCCGTCCGGTGCCATGATCACCATCACCAGCGGCCATGGCGACTTCCGGCAGCTGTCCGAACTGCCCAGAACGATCGGCGGCATGCTCAGCCGCATGGAGAGGATAGGCGGCGCCATGGTCGCGGACAGCCCCGATGAGGTACGTGTGCGCGCGCGCGAGCAGCTCATGCAGGGGGCTACGCAGGTCAAGCTCACCGCGGGCGGCGGGGTCGCGTCGCCATTCAGTCCGCTCGATGTGTCCACGTTCACTGAACCGGAGTTGCGCGCCGCGGTCGAAGCTGCCGAGAACTGGGGGACCTATGTAGCGGTACACGCCTATACATCGGTCGCGATCCAGCGATCGATCGCGGCGGGAGCCAAATGTGTCGAGCACGGTCACCTGATGGACGACGCGACGGCCCGCCTGATGGCCGAGAAGGGAATTTGGCTGAGCACCCAGCCCTTCGTCGATCTGTCGGGCGCCAGCGCCCTTGGGCCTGCGGAGCAGGACAAGATGCGACAGGTCGTTGCCGGCACCGACAGGGTCTACGGCTTTGCGAAGAAGTACAAATTGAAGACGGCATTCGGCACCGACGTCTTGTTCTCGAAGGCGCTTGCTGACCGGCAAGGCGCCATGCTGACGACGCTCACGCGATGGTATACGCCGGCCGAAGCGCTCACGATGGCGACATCGACGAATGCCGAATTGCTCGGTCTGTCCGGGCCTCGAAATCCGTATCCAGGCAGGCTAGGCGTGGTGGAGGAAGGCGCGCTGGCCGACCTTCTGTTGGTCAACGGCGACCCGATCGACAACATCAAGCTGATAGAAGACCCGGCAAAGAACTTCCTGGTCATCATGAAGGATGGGAAGGTCTACAAGAATCTTCTTGGTGGTGACCGGAGCAAATAGACAGAGCAGGCCCGGCTTTGCGTCAAAGCATCAGCTTGTAGCCGATGTGGCTGCCGGTGAATCCCAGCCGCTCATAGAAGCGGTGCGCATCGGGGCGCGCCTTGTCGGTCGTGAGCTGCACGAGGTTGCAGCCTCTCGCCCTGCATTGCGCGATCGCCCATTCGAACATCTGCTGGCCGACGCCTGAACTCCGGTGCGTCTCCGCAATCCGGACCGCTTCGATCTGCCCGCGCCAGGCGCCCAGCCGCGCCAATCCGGGGATGAAGGTGAGTTGCAGCGTGCCGATCACCTCGTCATCCGCGGTCGCCACGACCAGCAGCTGGTTGGGATCGGCGAGGATGGTATCGAATGCATCGATATATCTTGGGTTCGGCGGCGAGCTCGCATCCTCGCGCTGCTGCCCCAGGACGTCGTCGGCGAGGAGCGCAATGATCGCCGGCAGGTCGGCGCGTCGAGCCTGGCGGAAAGCGATTGATGTCATTGAGCAGGATTTCCACAGAGACGAAGTCGGACACCTTACAGGCTCGCGCAGGCTATGGACATCCAGCTGGGTGAAAATGAAATCCGCCGGCCTTTCGGGCCGGCGGATTGGTGTGTCGCGAGGTGCGGTCGTCAGTGGTCCCAGCCGCCGCCGTGATCCCAGCCGCCGCCATGATGATGGTCGCCGCCGTCGAAGTCGAAGAAGTCGAAGAGATCGCTGAGCGCCGGGCTGTTGACCGGAACATAGGGATTATTGGGCGCCGCAACCGGGTTCGGGAAGTTGTCGCGGCTGCGATGGGTGATCGGCTGCAGGTCCCAGTTCCGCTCGATGAATTTGACGATCGAGACGTGATCGGCATATTCATGCGAGATGTGGCCCTGCCGCGCGAACGGCGACACCACGATCAGCGGAATCCGCGTGCCGTCGCCGAAGTAATCGAGCGGCTGCACATAGCCTGAGTCGAAGTAGCCGCCACCCTCGTCGAAGGTGATGAAGATCGCGGTATCCTTCGCATAGTCGGAGGCCTCGACCTGGTCGACGATCTTCTTCGTGAAGCCCTCGAACAGGTTGAGCTTGGACGACGACGGGTGACCGTCGGTGAAGCCGCTCGGCTTGACGATCGAGACCGCCGGCAGCGAATGCTTGGAGAGGTCGGAGTACAGGTCAGACGAGTCCTTGATATGGGCTGCGACCTGGTCCGGGTGCGACATGATCGAGGTGTCGTACTGGAACGGGTTGCAGATGTTGCAATACTCGTCCGCGTTCGGACCGGCCACGCCCCAGTTGAGCTGGTAGGGATCGTTGACGTAGTTGTTCCACTGGTCCCCGTAATACTTCCAGGAGATGCTGCGCTCGTTCAGGCTGTCGCCGATGCTCTTGCGGGTCGACGGCGGGATCGTGAACGCCGTGTTGGACGGATTGGTGTCGGTGTAGGCGTTCTTGCCGTTGCCGAAATAACCCGGATTGTAGTTGTTCAGGAGATAGTAGTGGCCCGGTTCGCAATTCGCGTTGATCCGGAGCCCCTTCAGATAGTCCAGGATCGGCTTGACGCCGGGCTGGCTCGGATCCGAGCAGTCGCTGTAGGAACCGCCGCCGGACACCGGACTCGTCTGGTAGGGTGCCGGGAAGCCACCATTGCCGCCGGCGCCGTAGCCGTCCTCGGTGTACCAGTTGTTGGTGCCCGAGGCCGGATTCGGGTTCTCGATCTGATGCACGATGCCGGCGTCAGGCGTGCCGCCGAACACCTGCGTGCCATTCGGCGGCACGGCGGCGTTGCCATAGGTGTCGCTGAAATAAAGCATGTCGGCATGACCGAACATGATGTGGTTGGCACCGGTGCCGCCGTTGACGGACTGGTGGAAGTTGTCGCTCATCGCGTATTTCTGCGCGAGAGACGTGAAGTACGGCACGTCGCCCTTCTGCACATTGTAGAAGCCGAGCGCCGTCGAACCTTCGCCCGTGGTCGTCGCCGTCGGCGAATAGTCCGTCGAGAAGTTGGAGGGCTGCGCCGCGCCGTTTGCGCCGGCGCCGACGGTCACCTCGACCCAGGCGAACAGATTGCCGCCGCAGCCCGACGGATTGTCGCGGCTGGCCGCCGAGTGGTTGCAGTTCAGCTGCTGCCACATCTGGTAGAAGCGATGCACCGGGCTTGCCGAATAGGTGTCGTAGGGCATCGTGTCGCTGTTGGTGAGCTGGAACGGACCGGCCGGCAGCGCGCTCACATTGGTGATGCGTGCGTCGGGGGTCGCCGACGTCTGACCGGTGCCGCCGGTCAACAGGTATTGGTAATACTCGGACGGCAGGCCGGATTCTGATTGCTGCGCCAGCGCAAGCGACGCCTCGCAGCTGGTGATCGGCGAGCTGCCGCATTTGTTGGGGATGTAGGAGACCTTGGGGCCGCCGACCAGCGGAGCCGGCAATTGATCCCTGGGGAAGTTCTGCTTCGGTGGGCTCAGCAAGAACGCATCGTTCAGGCCGGTATCGGTCGCGGCTTGCTGATGCGCCTTTTCGAAGTTAGGCCCGGGGATCGCGTTCTTGTTGTGATCGAGCTTGACGATGCCCTGCGAGAGCAGGTTGAACACGCTCTCCTCGTGCCGCTCAGGCACATAGGTCGCGAACACGTGGTCGAAGCTGCGGTTCTCGCCGATGATGACGATCACGTGCTTGATCGGCGACCGGGTCTCGTGTCCACCGTGATGGTTCCAGTCCTCCGCCAGCACCGGGCCGGCGGTGAACTGACCTAGCGCAAGCGCGCTGAGGGTAAGGCGGCATCCCTGCAGCCAACGTGACCTGTGCTTGTCGCGCATTAAAGCTCTCCTTTTTGCAGATTAGGCGGTTTGGTGGAACTTGCAGTGTCTCGCGGCACGACCTTGATCCGTCCCATCATGCCGCCGTCCTCATGTTCGAGGACGTGACAGTGGTAGACAAAGGTGCCAACGATGCTGGGATCGCGAAAATCCATGCGCAGGCGCACGCTCGGATACTTCAGCATCCGGCCGTTGTAGTAGGGCACATTGACGGTATCGCGCAGGAACGGCTCGTTGACGGCGACGCCGGACCAGTCGAGCAGCTGGAAGTGAAGCTGGTGGATGTGGAAATCATGCAGCTCCATCGAGCGGTTCTCGATGATCCAGTCCTCGACGTCGCCCTGCCGCACGGTGACGTCGGGAATATCAGATTGCGGATCGAACGGCTTCGGCGTCTCTCCGTCGAGGGTCATGAAGAACTTGGTCGGGCTGTTCGGGTCGTTCGGGTTCTCCGGCTGCTCGGAAAAGAACAGTTTTCTGACGCGCACTGGTGCGACGTCGCCGACCCACGGTCGGTCCGGTTTCCGCAGCGGCTCGGCGTGCGCGGGCAGAGCGGCCTGCGGTTCGCTCGCATTGACTGAGGTCGTGATGGCCACGAGCGCGCGGTTGGGGTCGTTCTCGCCGGCGGGCCCGGTGTCGACCGCGCGCGTCACCAGCAAGGCCTGCGCGCCGGCCGGCGGTCCTTCGACGATGAATTCGGCGCGCGCGCCCGGCGGCAGGCCGATATGGTTGACCCATTGCACCGAGGGCGACGGGCTGCCCTCGAACTGCAACGGCACCCCATCGAGCCCGACGATGCCGATCTGCTGCGGCGCGCGGCCGACCAGCAAAGCCAGGTTGAGATAGGTGATCGCGGACGCGTTCAGCACGCGCCAGAGCTGCCGCTCGCCCGGCTTCATCGTGAGCCCGGCCGGCGGATAGTTCGGATAGGGCACCGGCACGAAGTTGACGGAGAGATCCTTCGACGGCTTGCCGAATCCGGTGCCGGAATTGGCGACGTCGCCATCATTGTCGAGCTGGCTCTTGGTCATGACCGGCTCGAATTTCGACGGCGGTGCATCCGGATTGACCAGATCCTGGTCGCGGATCACGAGCACGCGCTCGGGGAGGCCGGCCAGCGACGGATCGGCGCGCTCGATGCCTTCGATGATCAGCGCGCCGGAGGCGCCGCCGAGCACCTGGGTCTTGCTGAAACCGTGCAGATGCGGGTGATACCAATAGAGGCCGGGCGGCGCGTCGTCCGGGATGCGCAGGCGATACTCGAACGGCGCATCGTCGGGCTGGATCGAGGTTTTCAGAACGTCATCCTGGTGGCAGACCGGCGGCACGGTCAGCCCGTGGAAGTGCAGATTGGTCGAAATCGGCGTCATCGCGCCGCTCGCGCAAACGTCGGCTTTCGGTCTCGTCGTGCAGATCGGTGCGCCGGCGAGTGGGCGGTCGATCGCAGGCGTTGCCGTGTCGAGGTCGACCAGGTCGTTCTTGAAATGGATGACCAGCTGATCGCCCGGCCTCACGCGCAACGTCGGCGATGGCTTGCCGTCCGGTGTCAGGTAGCAATAGCGGCTCGTTCCATCCGGCAGCTTCTGATCGTGGATACTGAGGTCGGTTTCGAGCACGCCGTCGCGGCTGCGCAATTCGGCGGGTTCCTCGAGCGCGCTGCCGGGCTCCGGCCGTGCACAAACGTCCTGTTGCGTTCGCGGCGCGTCCTGCAAACCCGTTGCGCCGAGCCAGGCGGTCATGCCGCTCGCAGCAAGCCCGAGGCAAGCCGCAGCGATGACACAACAAGCTGTCGAAAGTCGTCGTGCCACGCCGCCCTGCCAATACGTCGACATAGGCGCGCAAACGCGCAACCGACGCCATGCGTGACGTCAGTCCACGTCTTGCGACCGCAATGGTCGACAAATGCTTCTGTTTGGTATCGGAAGGCTAGCCGCGCGTTGTTGCCGAAATCTGGCAGGTTTTTAACACGCAGATGACAGCTTCTTGCGGCACTTCGACGCAGAACGCGAGCAGGATGTTCAAACTTGCTGAGCGATCAATCGGATGGACCATTCGCCGACGCAATTGCGGAGAAGGCGCGACGCGCCGGCAGCCGTCGGATATTTTTTCGTCGTCGCCGATTCTGTCATGTGCCGTCGTGCCGACGGCGGTTTGGTTCCAGCAAACCGCCGAGGCCGCAATCTCGCGCTACCCCGCGGCGGCCGTCGACAGGAAGTTGGCGTCTTGCTCGACGGGCTCGCCCAGTTCGTTCTCCCATTTTGCAACGACGGCGGTTGCAACGCCGTTTCCGATGACGTTGGTCATCGTCCGTCCCATGTCCAGGAAGGCGTCGATCCCGATCAGCAGGACCAGGCCGCCCGCCGGCAGGCCAAAGGTGGGGAGGGTGGCGGCGGCAACGACAAGCGACGCGCGCGGCACGCCGGCGATGCCCTTGCTGGTGATCATCAGGAGCAGCAGCATCGCGATCTGGGTGGTGAGCGGCATCTCGATGTTGAAGGCCTGTGCGACGAACAGGGCGGCGAAGGTCTGGTACATCATCGAGCCGTCGAGATTGAACGAATAGCCGAGCGGCAGGACGAAGCCGGTGATCCGCTCCGAGACGCCGAACTTCATCAACTGCTCGATCATCTTCGGGAAGGCGGCCTCGCTGCTGGACGTCGAGAACGCGATCATCATCGGTTGCCGGAGCAGGCGGAGCAATTCCTTGATCGACCCGCCGAGCACGACGCTGCCCGCACCGATGATGATCGCCCAAAGCACCACCAGTCCGAAGTAGAAGGCGCTGACGAACTTTCCATAGGTGACGAGGACGCCGAGCCCCTGCGTGGTGATGACCGCGGCCATGGCTGCGAACACGCCGAGCGGCGCAAAGCGCATGACGTAGTCGGTGAACTTCAGCATCACCGGAACGATCTGATCGATCGACCGCGCGATATCAGGGGCAAGCGTGCCTTTGACCGCACTCAGCGCAAAGCCGAAGAACATCGAGAAAACGAGGATCTGCAGCACCTCGTTGCCGGCCATCGCCTGGACGACGCTGATGGGGAAGACGTGGGCGGCGAAATCCTTGACGTTCAAGGCGCTGGTCTGGACATTGGCCGTGGCATTCGCATCGGGCAGCGCAAGACCGAGACCGTGTCCCGGCTGGAGCAGGTTCGCGAGCACCAGCCCGACCGAGAGCGACAGCAACGAGGCGGTGATGAACCAGGCCAGCGATTTGACGGCGATGCGTCCCACCGCACCGCCGCTGGCGCCGAGGCTGGAAATCCCGGAGACGATGGTGGCGAACACCAGTGGTGCGATGATCATCTTGATCATGCGCAGGAAGATGTCCGACACAATCGCGAAATAGCCGGCGATCGCCTTGGCTTGTTCCGGGTTCGCGAGAACGTTGCACGCGTAACCCACGGCGATGCCGAGAAACAGGCTCACCATGATGTACGTGGTCAGCCTGTTCGGGGTCTGGACTTTGCTGCCTGCCTGCATGACGTGATCCTTCGCCACCGGAGAGTAGCGGCATCCGAGCTGTGGCGCGCCGTTCCGGCGTCTCGGAGTGCCGCTAGAGCATGATCCGGGAAAGTGGAAACCGGTTTTCCGACAAGATCATGCTCAAACAAGGAGATTGAACGGAGAGCCGATCCGGCTAACCGAGCTTTGACAGAACGGCCGTACGGGCCTGGCTTGCTGGCGCGTTGCGGGCGCGGATCGCCTCGATGAGGCGGTCGATATCTTCAGTGGTGTTGAACATGGCGAGCGAGACGCGGATGCCGTCGCGCTCGGGCGAGACGCGGATGCCGTTCTGCGTGAAGTAATCCAGCCATTCGGCAGCCGGCAAGGCGATGACATAGATGTGCGGCGCGCGGTGCTGCCGCTCGCGCGGGCCGACCAGACCGACATCGAGCCGATCGAGCCGTTCGATCAGGTAATCGCCGAGATCGAAGCAATGCTGCTGGATCTTCTCGATCCCGACCTGGTTGATGAGATCGATCGCTGCGCCCAGGGCCTGGATGGCCGGAAGGTTGAAATTGCCGAGCTCGAAACGGCCCGCAGTCGCGGGCAGGGCCATGTTGTCCGGCCTGGCGATGAAGTCGAGCGGCGGTTCGGCGAGGCTTGCCGCCGCGAGATAGGCCGGCTCCAGCTCGGTCCGCGTCGCGTCCCAGTAGAGCAGGCCGAGCCCTTGCGGCACGAGCAGGCCCTTGTGCGTGCCGGAGCCGATGAACGTGGCCTTCATGGCCTTGGCGTCGATCGGCACCACGCCGATGCCCTGCATCACGTCCACGACAAAGTAGAGCGAATGCTGCGCGCAGAGTTGGCCGACGCTCTCCACATCGAAGCGATGACCGGCGTGAAAGGTGACGTGCGACATCGAGATCGCGCGCGTCCTGTCGTCGATATGCGGCCGGAAGCTCTCCGCGTCGATGATTTCAGTCATCGGAATGAAGATGATCTCGACGCCCTTCTTTCGCAGGTTGAGGAAGGCGTAGGCGTTGTTGGGATGATCGCCGTGGATCATCAGAACCTTGTCGCCGGCCCGAAGCGGCAGCGCGTTGGCGGCGATGTTCATGCTCTCGGAGGTGTTCTTGGTGAAGGCGATCTCATGCGGCTTGGCCCCGAGGAAAGCAGCAACTTTCGCGCGGGTCTCTTCCAGGCGATTGAGCCAGATCTGCTTGGGGCCCGCATTCTCGAAGCCTTCCCAGAGAAAGCGTTCGTAAGCCTCCTTCACCGGACGGGACAGGGGCGTCTGAAAGCCGCTGTCGAGATAGACCACGTGCTCGGCGGCTGGAAAGGCCTTGCGAACGGCTGATAGGTCGTAGTGCTGGCGCATGATCACTCCGGTGACTCGGGCATGGGCTTTGGGCACGGCAAAACATTCCGCCGGATAGCCGGCGGCGGCGATCAGTGCTGGTGATGGCGAAGTGGCCTTGATGCAGACTTGGAGAGAGCTGCCTCAATCGTGGTCAGCTCAATCAACTGCCCAGAGGATACACAGGATTTGCCCGAGATCGAGTTCAAATTCAAAAAATGAGAGTATTCATTCCGAAAAGTGAGAATCTATCAGGTCTTCTTCATAATCCTGTAGGATGGTTTCGGACAGCAGCGCTGCCGCCTCCTGCAATGGAGCGATGAAGGCATCGAGCCCTGCGAAGCCGACCCGCGCGGCAGGCACTGAAACGCCCAGGCATGCGATCAGATCGCCGGCCGGCGAGACGATCGGCACGGCGCAACCCACGACACCCTGCACGAATTCCTCGTTGGTCTTCGCCCAGCCTCTGCGCCGTGTCTCGTCAAGCAAAGCCAACAACGCGTCGGGGTCGGCAATCGTCGTCGGCGTGTAGCGGACGAGGGGGAGCGATTTGACCAGCCGCTCGCGGACCTTCGCGGGCAGCCGGCTCATGTAGATCTTGCCCGTCGACGTACAGTGGAGCGGAGCCGCTTCGCCGGGATTGAACTGCAACGCCTGCTGTTGCTTGGAACGAACGCTGTCGACATAGACCACGACGTTGTCGCGGACGACGCCGATCTCGCATTGTTCGCCGATGCGGTCGGCCACTGCGCTCAGCACAGCGTGGCGGCGCACGGTGCGGAACGCTGCGCCGATCGTCTTGGCGGCCAGCGTCACCAGCTTGCTTCCGACCACGTAGCGCTTGGTCCCGAGCGCCTTCTGGATAAGGCCTCGGGTTTCGAGATTGCCGATCAGCCGATGCGCGGTCGGAAGTGGAAGGGAGAGCGCGGCGGCGATCTCGGCAGCCGACAACGCCTTCTTCTGTTCGGCAACGAAGACCAGGATCGCGATGGCCCGATCCAGCGGCCCGTCGTTGGAACTGTCAGGTTCGTTGGCCACGATCCATCCCTCTGCGTCGATACCGCCCTATAGCTTCTACAGCAACGCAGACGCTTGCCTAGCGCCTGAACTGGGTCAGAAACAGTCGCAACGAATCATGTGGGCTCTCGACATCAGAGATCACCCAGCCGTCGGGACCGTTGACGACGATGAAATTGAGCGTGACCGCGCGGCCCTCATTGTCGAACGTGACAGTCGCATCGGTCCGGTCGAACTGCCTGCGCAGGATCGCGATCGAGATCGGGCCGATCCGCCAGCTCGGGCTCTGCACCAGGAAATCGTAGGGTGCGTCGTGCAGGGCGGTCCAGGCCGCGCGCAGGGGGGAATCGAAGAATTGCCGGGCGGTTTCCTCGTCGCGCGGCAGGCCATTGGAAAACGCCGCGCTGCCCTGTCCGTAATGGGCGTAGACGTTGCGGATCAGCGATTCCGGTGTGCGGAACCCGGCCTCGGCGCCGGCGGCTCCGAAGGCCACCGCAACGAGTGAAAAACCCGCGAGGATATTGACCCGTCCCATCAGCTTTATTTGCCGTTGCTGCTGACATATCTTGCAGGGAAATCCTTCTGAGCGAAAGCCTGCCGGCGTAATGCTGGCTACAGCGGCGCACTCGAAAGCGCAAAATACAACGCAAACAGGAAGCCTGCGACCGTCGGCAGCACGATGACCGATCCACCCTGATGGATCGCTTCCGGGATCATGGCGTGCGCGACGAGGGCAAGTACCGCTCCGCCGGCGACCGCCTGCAAGAAGGTCGAAACCAGCGACGGGGAGTTGCCGATCAGGTCATGCCCCGCCACCGCCGAGACGATGCCGGCGACCACAACGGTCGACCACAGCAACAGCACCGTCCCTGCGCTATACCCTGCCTTGCGAAGTATCGCGGCGCTTGCGGCCGCCTCCGGAATGCCGCCGATGAACATGCCGAGGATGAGGCTGAGCGACAGCGTCTGCATTCCATCGAACTTGGCCCCGATCACAAGGCAACCCGGGATCGTGTCCAGGATGTTGCCCAGCACGATCGCCAATCCCGCGCCATGGCCGGTCTTGACCCGCAACGTGTCCGACTCGCGCCGGGTGAGGTGATGGACGTTGCTGGCGGCGATCGCGGCCCAGGTCGCGGGATTGACCCCACTGGAGCTGAGGTTGCTGATGGCCCGTTTGTGACTGAGGCGCCTGACGGCGGCTTCCAGGTCACGATCTTCGTGGATCAGCCGCTCGAAATCGTCCTTGCCGATCCGCAGCAACTCGGTCGTTATCGTGGCGCGAATCGTCGCGCTGCGTGGATTGCCGGTCAGAAGCGCCATCTCCTCCAGGATCTGGCCCTCCGAAAGCTGCGCGATCGGCTTTTCCGCCGACGAGGTGTTCTCACCGCGATCCGGCAACACGGCGACGTTGCCATGCTTGACGATGTAGAGCGCATCGCCCTTGTCGCCCGCGCGAAACGGGTCGTCGCCTGCGTTCAAGGTCCGTACTTCAATGTACGGCAGCAACGCTTCGATGCGCTCCGGCGGAAGATGGCGCATCAGATCGGATTTGCTGAGCAGTCCGATCAACTCTTGCGAGCTCTTGCGCTTCTGATTGACGGCGAATTCGTAGAAGCGGGTCGGCAGGCGGACCGCCGCGCCGCGCTGCTCGAGGAACATCGCGCCGCAATAGTAGATCACCGCGCCGAGCGCGAAGCCGCCGCCGACGAATTGCCAGGCCTCGGTCCGGCCGAATTGCTGATGCTGGAGGGCATGGACGCTTTCAAGAGCAAGCTCTATGGCGAGCGCACAGATCAGCGAGCCCGCCGCGAAAGCCAGCAGCGTCGCCAGCACACTCTTTGGAATCCGCACCCAGAGACCAAGAAGCGCGCCGAGCATCGTCGATGATGTCGTGACAAAGCCGACGAAGGCCACGGCGGCTATGTCAACAAATCCGGTCATCGGCCCCGAGAATGCTCTCATCGGCACCGTATCGAGCCTGCTTATAGGAAATCGATATGAATCGGCCGGGGTCCGTATAGGCATGACATAGGAGCCTGCAGAATTCAGGTTGCGGGGCGATCATATCTGATGCATCTGGAACGAGACCTGCGGCGCGGACGTTTGTCTGCAGCAGTTCAATCGTGCAGGGAGCGACAGTCTTGAGACAGCGGGCTCGCCTACGACCTGTCGAAATCAATTCCGCGCCGGAGCGCGCCTCGCCGAGCGAGCCTGGCGTAGTGGCAGCGAGCGTCTACGTCAGCGGGCGACGGGTTTCCGATATTTCGATCGAGGAAGCCGGCGAGTGGTCGAAGAAATCCGGCCATGTGGTCTGGATCGGGTTGCATGAGCCTGACAAGGCACTGCTCGAGCGCGTTGCGGCGCAGCTGGACCTGCACCCCCTGGCGATCGAAGACGCCTCGACTGCACATCAGCAGCCAAAGGTCGAGCAGTACGACGACGCGTTGTTCGTGGTGGCGCGCACCGCGCAAATCGTCGATGACGAGATCGCATTCGGCGAGACGCATATCTTTGTCGGAACCGGCTACGTCGTCTCGGTGCGGCATGGCGCATCGAGCTCTTACAAGGCTGTTCGGGCTCGCTGCGAGTCGTGTCCGGCTTCGCTTTCGCAGGGCGAGGACTACATCCTCTACGCCATCCTGGACTTCATCGTCGACAATTACGGACCCGTTATCGAAAGCGTGCAGATCGAGGCAGACGAGCTCGAAAAGGAAGTGCTGCAGAGGTCGCTCGTCCGGCGGGAATTCGACCGCTTGTACAGGTTGCGGCGGGATCTGCTTAGTCTGCGGCGCGCGGTCGGTCCGGTGGTCAACGTCTGCAAACGGCTTGAGCATGCCGATCTGATCGCGATGGACAAGGAAATGAAGCCGCTGTTCCGCGACGTCCTCGATCATGCCAAGCGGGCCGAAGAGGATATCGATTCGCTCCGCGAAATTCTGGCCTTCGTCTTCGAAGCCAGCATGATGGCCGGACAGGCGCAACAGACGGCGATCACCCGCAGGCTGGCGGCATGGGCCGCGATCCTCGCCGTGCCGACGGCGATTGCCGGCATCTACGGCATGAACTTCGAGCACATGCCGGAGCTGAAGTTGGAGTACGGCTACTACTATGTGCTGGCCGGTATCCTCGGCACCTGCGGTCTGCTCTATGCGCGTTTCAAGCGTGATGGCTGGCTTTAGCCACATCCGCTTCTGCCAGACAATCCGGGGTCATCGGACGGGCCGGTCAACGGAACCCGGGATCGGCGGTGGCTGCTTCGAAAACCGCCGAGGCGGGCGAAAAACCCGCGAGGATATTGATCCGTCCATCAGCTTTATTTGCCGCTGTCCCTGACATATCTTGCGGGCAAATCCATCTGAACGAAAGCTGGCCGGCGCGATGCGCGAACTGTTTGACGAACCCGCAGAACAATCCCCGCTCGATCCGCAGGAGGCGGTGCGGCGCCACATCCGCACGCCCCGGCGCAAGCGTTTCTACACCGGCGCCGGCGTCACTGACGCAGACGGCGGATTTGCGATCACGCTCGACGGCAAACAGATCCGCTCGCCGTCCGGCAAGCCGATCGTGGTGCCGACGCGCGCCATTGCGGACGCGGTCGCGGCGGAATGGAATGCGCAGGGCGAGACCATCGATCCCATGACCATGCCGCTGACGCGGCTTGCCAACAGCGTGATCGAGGGGGTGATCGATCGCGTCGACGAGGTCGCCGAAGACGCCGCAAAATTCCTCGGCAGCGATCTGCTGTTCTATCGCGCCGGCCATCCGGATTCCCTGGTGGCGCGCGAGGCCCGGCATTGGGACCCGATCCTGTTCTGGGCCGCCGATGCGCTCGGCGCCCACTTCGTGATGGCCGAGGGGGTCATGCATGTCGGCCAGCCCGAGCCCGCGATCAGGGCGGCGCGCGCGGCGTTCCCGGCCGATCCATGGTCGGTCGCGGCGCTCCATGTGGTGACGACGCTGACCGGCTCGGCGCTGCTGGCGCTGGCCTTGATGCACGGTGTCCGCGACGAGGACCAGATCTGGGCCGCTGCGCATGTCGACGAGGACTGGAACATCGAGAAATGGGGCGTCGACGAGGAGGTCGCTGCCCGCCGCGCCGCCCGGCGGGTCGACTTCAAGGCCGCCGCCGGCGTCCTGAGGGAGCTCAAGCCGGCTGCCGGTTAACGAGGGGTTTACGGCGCCGGGCTAGCCTGCGGGCTGATCCTGCCGCCTGGCCGAGACCTCCGACATGGCACTTGCCATCAATCCCGTGCTGCCGGTGCTTGCCTCGAACGAGGCGGGCAGTGTTGCGCCAGACCTCACGCTCGAGGCGGGCAGCGTCGTCAATGCGCAGGTCTTGAAGGTGCTGTCGGCCGATCTGGTGCGGATCGCGATCGCGAGCCTGTCGATCGACGTCCAGACCGAGGTGCCGCTGCAGCAGGGCCAGAACCTGCAGCTTGCGGTCTCGCAGACCAGTGACGGCAGCGTTCGCCTGCAGCTGGTCGGGCCGGGCGCCGACAACGGCGATGCGGTGCAGCTGTCGCCGCGCGTCCAGGGGGCGGCCGACGTCAGCGCCGCGTCGCAGCCCGTCGCCACGGCGCCGAAGGCGGTGCTGACGCCACTCGAGCGCGTCACCATCACCGCAACGGCCCAGAACGCGGCGGCGGTGCAGGGCAGCCAGGCGCCGCTGTTTGCCAATCTCGCGGCGGTCGCCTCCGCCAATCTGCCGCCAAAGCTTCAGGCCGCGATCGCACAGGTGCTGGCGCAGCAGACCGGCCTCGACGAGAATCTGAGCGGCGATGCCGTCAAGACCGGCTTCCAGAAATCCGGCCTGCTGCTCGAGGCGACGCTTGCTTCGGGCGTTGCGCCCACAAGCGGCAGCGCGCCCGATCTGAAGGCCGCGCTGATCGTGCTGCGCCAGGCGCTGACGTCGGTTGGTGCCGGCGACACCGCCAGGCCTGCATCCACGCCGCTCGAGCGGCCGACGCTTGCCAATGCCGGCACGACGCCGAGCCTCGTGCCGCCGGCAACGCCCGACCTCGACGTTCAGGAGATCCTGCTGCCGCAGGCCCGCGTGCCGATCGCCGACGATCTCGGCCGCGGCGCCACCGGGCTCGCCGGGGCGCTCGCGGATGCGCTCGATGCCGGGCCGTCGTCGGGCGGCGCGCTCAATCTCATCCAGGAAGCGCTGCACGAGCTCGGCAACCCGGCACGACAAGGCGCCGCGCCAAGGGAGATGCTGCCGGGCGAGGTGCCCGCACGCAGCAACACGCCGCCACCGCCGTTTCACGGCGCGCTGCCGTCGGCGCAGGCCGTGGCCGAGCCGTCGATAGCGCCGGGCACGCCGATTGCTGCCGCCGCGCATCGCCTGTTGGAAAACACCGACGCGGCACTGGCGCGGCAGACGCTGCTCCAGGTCGCCTCGCTGCCGGATCGCGGCGACGCATCGCGTCCGCAGCTCGACGCGATGGTGCCGCGCTGGAATTTCGAGATCCCGTTCCTGACCCAGCAGGGCACGGCGATGGCGCAGTTCGAGATTTCCCGCGACGGCGGCGGCAGCGAGGTCGACGCGGCCAAGCGGGTATGGCGGGCGCGCTTCACGCTCGACGTCGAGCCGGCCGGCCCGGTGCATGCGCTGGTCTCGCTGAACAGCGAGCGCACCTCAGTGCGGATGTGGGCCGAGCGTCCCTCGACCGCCGCGCAATTGCGCGCCGGCGCATCCGAGCTGAGCCAGGCGCTGACCAGGGCCGAGCTCACGCCCGGCGATATCGAGATCCGCGACGGCAGCCCGCCGCAACCCGCGCCCGCGCGCGCCGGCCATTTTCTGGACCGCGCATCATGAGCGACGCGAAGAACCAGCTCGCCGTCGCCCTGCATTACGACCACGCCGGCGCGCCGCGCGTGGTGGCCAAAGGCAAGGGCGCGATCGGCGCCAAGATCATCGAGGTCGCCAAAGCCAACGATATCCCGATCGAGGAGAACGAGGTCCTGGCCGGTGCGCTCTCCAATGTCGAGCTCGGCGACGAGATCCCGGCCGAGCTCTACAAGGCCGTCGCCGAAGTCTTGGTGTTCGTGCTGCGGCTCTCGGGCCGGGTGCGCTAGCCGCTTCGAGCGAAGTGGGCACCGGCCCGCGTGAAGAAAACGCGTCAAACAAGCAAGCCTTATTGCCATCCTTTCACCACGATGGCATCAGCATCGTCGTCAACCCGAACCGTTTCAGGTCCTGTCGTGATCCATCGTCGCCATGCGCTCGGTCTGCTTGCTACCGCCTGCATCTTGCCGTCGCGCAGCTTCGCCAACGTGTCCTACCAGCGCAGCGAGTTTCGCGAGGATCTGGCAAAGCGCTTCTTCGATCTCGGCACCGAAGGCACCTTCGTCGGCTACAAGATCGACGACTATCTGATTATCGCGAGCGACAAGGTTCGCTCGGGCGAGGGCAAGTTACCGGCCTCGACTTTTAAGATCCCGAACGCGCTGATCGCGCTCGAGACCGGCGTGGTGCAGGACCCCGACAAGGACGTCTTCAAGTGGGACGGCACAACCCGCAGCATCGAGGCCTGGAACAAGGATCACACGCTGCGCTCGGCGCTCGCGGTATCGGCATTTCCGGTGTTTCAGGAGATCGCCCGCCGGATCGGCGAGGAACGGATGAAGAAGTACATCGACATCATCGACTACGGCAACCGCGACATCGGCGGCGGCATCGATCAGTTCTGGGTGACCGGCAATTTGCGGATCGATCCGGTGCAGCAGATCGATTTCCTCGACCGGCTGCGCCGCGGCGTGTTGCCGGTCGGCAAGCGCAGCCAGCAACTGGTGTGCGACATCCTTCCGGTGACGAAAGTCGGTGACGCCGTCATTCGCGCCAAGACCGGATTGACCGACAAGGAGCACGGCTCGCTCGGCTGGCTGGTCGGCTGGGCCGAGAAGGGCGGTGACGTCACGGTGTTCGCGATGAACATGGACTGCAAGACCCAGGCGCAGATCGACGCGCGGATGAGCGTCACGCAGCAATGCCTCACCGATATCGTCGCGTTGTGACGGGCTGACCTGCGCGCGCCGCGGCTGGTCGTGGCCGCGCGCCTCGACTAGCATCCTCCGACAAAAGCAAGAACCGGAGGAAATCATGCAATCAGCATCCGTCTGGCTGTCGTCGCTCACGCTGGCCGCGGCCGGCGGCTGGCTCGCGGCCACGATGTTCTCAGTGCCGGCCACCAGCAAGGAGCCGCGCTTCCCGCAGCTCACCATGGAGCAGCTCAACGACCTGCAAAAGCCGCTCGGCGAGCAGATCATGAAGGTGTCGAGCGTCGGCATCGGCGGCCCCTACAATCCGATCATCCGGAGTCCGGTGCTCGGCCAGCGGCTCTACGATCTCTTCTACTATTTGCGCTGGCAGACCTCGGTGCCGACCAGGCTGAACGAGTTCGCGATCCTGATCATCGGCCGGCAATGGCGCTCGCAGGTCGAGTGGTTCGCGCATGCGCCGCTCGCGGCTAAGGCAGGTCTGTCGGCGGACGTGATCGCCGAGCTGAAGGCCGGCAACCGGCCGTCGAAAATGGCCGAGGACGAGGCCGTCGTGTACGATTTCGTCACCGAGCTGACCACGACCAAGAAGGTCTCCGACGAGACCTTTGCGCGGGCCAAGAAGCTGTTCAACGATCAGCAGATCGTCGACCTCACCGCGCTCGCCGGCAATTACGTGATGGTCGCGATGATCCTGGCGATGGCCGAGGAGACCGTGCCGCCGGGCAAGGAGGAGCCGTTCAAGGTCGGCGAGAAGTAGCGAACGCCGCGGCGATCGGGTGCGTGCTACCGCCCGATCGCCCGCAGCAAGGCCGGCATCAGCTTCGGGTCGCGGCATTGCGCGACGTTGAAGCGCATGAAGGCGGCGGCCGTCTGCGAGGCGCTGAACACGTTGCCGGGCGCCAGCACGACATTGTCGGCGAGCGCTGCGCGCGCCACGTCGGCGGAGTCGCGGCCGTCGGGCAACTCGCACCACAGATAGAAGCCGCCGCGCGGCATCAGCCAGGGCTCGATGCCGATGCGCTGCAGTTTGTCGCCGACGTCGCGACGGGCGCGGGCGAGGCGGCGGCGCAGCTCCTCGACATGCTTGCGGTAGAAGCCGCTCGACAGCACGCTTGCGATGATCTCGGTTGCGACCGCGCTCGGGCCGCCAAAACCGGTCGCGACCTGGAGGTCGACGAGATCCTCGATCCAGTCAGCTCGAGCGGCGATGAAGCCGCAGCGCACCGAGGCCGACAACGTCTTGGAGAAGCTGCCGATCCGGATCACGCGGTTGAGCCCGTCGAGCGCCGCGAGCCGCGCCGATGGCTCCGGCTCGAAATCGGCGAAGATGTCGTCCTCGACGATCGTCACATCATGGGCCGCCGCGGCATTCAGCACGCGGTGCGCAGTTTGCGGCGACAGCGTCGCGCCGGTCGGATTATGCAGCGCCGAGTTGGTGACATAGAGCCGTGGCCGCTCGGCGGCCAGCACCGCCTCGAAGCTTGCGACGTCGGGTCCAACAGCGGTGTAGGGCACGCTGACGATCTTGACTTGATGTGCGCGCAGCAGCGCCCGGAAATTGAAGTAGCAGGGATCGTCGACCAGCACGGTGTCGCCGGGCCGCAGCAGGAAGCGGCAGACCAAATCGATCGCCTGGGTACCGGACGCGGTGAGCAGGAGCTGCTCGGGCGGCACCTCGAGGCCCTCGTCGGCAAACCGCGCCATGAGGATGCGGCGCAGCGCCAGCGAGCCGCGGGTCGCGCCATAGTCGGAAAGCACGGCGTCGTCGGCGCGCGCCAGGCCGCGCAACGCGCGCCGCAGCGCTTCGGTCGGCATCCACTCGGCCGGCAGCCAGCCGCAGCCCGGCTTCAGCGCGCCGTCTTCGGCATCGAGCGATTGCCGCGACACCCAGAACGGATCGACGGCGCGGTCGCGCTGCGGCTGGTCTTTTGCGAGAGCGAGCGGGGGCAGTGCGGTTGAGGAGACATAGAAGCCGGAGCCGGGCCGGGGCCGGATCAGGCCCTCGGCCACCAGTCGGTCATAGGCCTCGACCACGGTGGAGGGCGAGACGCCCATGGTGGCGGCAAGGCCGCGGATCGAGGGCAGGCGGTCGTCAGCCACCAGCGCCCGGCTCGCCATCCTGGCGCGGATCGCGTTCATCACGTCGGTGGTCCGCGTCGCCTTCGGCGGATCGGATTGCGGCGCATCGGATGGCTGTTGCAAGTGTATGCCTACCTTCATCCATACAGTTTTGCGATATTGTACTGATCTGTAGCTGCCTTGGCGAGCCCCCGACCGCTATGTTCGGCGGTCGGAAGGCAAGGTGTGATGGACAAGGCTTCGATCGAGGGCTGGGGCAGCGGCCTGCTCGGCGTGATTATCTTCAGCGGCTCGCTGCCGGCCACCCGCGTCGCCGTGGCCGGGTTCTCGCCGCTGTTCCTGACCTCGGCGCGCGCCGCGATCGCGGCGCTGCTCGGTGCCGCGCTGCTCGCGGTGCTGCGGCAGCCCTGGCCGCAGCGCAAGGACCTGGTCTCGCTCGTCATCGTCGCGCTCGGCGTCGTGATCGGCTTTCCGCTGCTGACCGCGCTGGCGCTGCAGCATATCACCTCGGCGCATTCGATCGTGTTCATCGGGCTGCTGCCGCTGTCGACCGCCGTATTCGCAGTGCTGCGCGGCGGCGAGCGGCCGAAGCCGCTGTTCTGGCTGTTCTCCTGCATCGGCAGCGCGACGGTCGCAGCCTTCGCATTGTCGGGCGACGGATCGGCGTCGCTGACCGGCGATCTCCTGATGGTTGCGGCGATCGTCGTCTGCGGCCTCGGCTATGCCGAAGGTGCGGCGCTGTCGCGCCGGCTCGGCGGCTGGCAGGTGATCTCCTGGGCGCTGGTGCTCTCGGCGCCGGTGGTACTGCTGATGACGATCATGACGCTGCCGCCGAATTGGGACGGCATCGGCGCGCCGGCCTGGCTCGGGCTCGCCTATGTCTCGATCTTCAGCATGCTGGTCGGCTTCGTGTTCTGGTATCGCGGGCTCGCCATCGGCGGCATCGCCAGCGTCGGCCAGCTGCAATTGCTGCAACCGTTCTTCGGCCTCGCGCTGGCCGGGCTGTTGCTGCACGAGCCGGTCGCCTGGTCGATGATAACAGCGACCATGCTGGTCGTGGTCTGCGTCGTGTTCGCGCGCCGGTTTGCTTGAGTGGGGTGGAGGAGGCCCGGGGGGGCCAGGCGCCACGAGCCAAATCGCAGCCCCACAACACAACGCCGTCCGCTTGAAATATCCGCGGGCGGCGTTGGTCCTAGCCCCAGGAAGGGTGTTGCAAAATCCCTGGCAGTTATAGGTCTGCCTGCCCCAGCAAAGGTTCAGGCAAAATCGCTCGCCGGGACGTCATCGCTTCAAGCTCCTCCCGGATAGACCGGGCTATGGCGATTTGCCGATCCGGCCGAGGTGGGTGGTGCTAAACCCGACCGAATATTTCAGCCCATAGCCGAGCGCGCGGTCGATCCCGATATGGGCGAGCCAGATCATCGCGATCGACAGCACCAGCGGCCCTTCGCCGGCAAAGCCCAGCGTCATCAGCGCCACCGGCGCCAGATAGGTGTGGGCGGCGTTGTAGGCGATGGCGCCGACGCGAGGGCCGGCGAGATAGGCGGCAAAGCTTAAGTCCGGCACCAGGAACAGCAGGACATAGACCAGCCAGGACCCATCCCATTTGTAATAGAGCACGGTCATCCCGACGAACAGCACCAGGCCCTCCAGCCGGAGCAGGGTGCGCACCCCGCCGGTTGCCGTGCCGGTCTCCGTCACGGTTGTTTCGGTCATCGCTGTCTCCCCCACATGTCGGAAAATCCTACCGTTTTTGCGCCCGATACCGCCCACAAGCGGCTTTCCGGTTCCGAAATTGCCGTGCTAAAGCCATTTCCGAACGAAGCGGGACCCCGGCTGGCGCCGGGACGCGGACTGTAGCTAACACGGGCGGAAACAAATGAAAGACATCCTCGACACCCTCGAAGAGCGGCGCGCCGGCGCCAAATTGGGCGGCGGCGAAAAGCGCATCGAGGCGCAGCACGCCCGCGGCAAGCTGACCGCCCGCGAGCGGATCGAGCTTCTGCTCGACAAGGGCTCGTTCGAGGAATTCGACATGTTCGTCGAGCACCGCTCGACCGAGTTCGGCATGGAGAAGACCAAGGTTCCCGGCGACGGGGTCGTCACCGGCTGGGGCACGGTCAACGGCCGCAAGACCTTTGTGTTCGCCAAGGACTTTACGGTGTTCGGCGGCTCGCTGTCGGAAACCCATGCGCTGAAAATCACCAAGCTGCAGGACATGGCGATGAAGGCGAGGGCGCCGATCATCGGCCTCTATGACGCCGGCGGCGCGCGCATTCAGGAGGGCGTCGCTGCCTTGGCGGGCTATTCCTACGTGTTCCGCCGCAACGTCATCGCCTCCGGCGTGATCCCGCAGATCTCCGTCATCATGGGCCCCTGCGCCGGCGGCGACGTCTATTCGCCGGCGATGACCGACTTCATCTTCATGGTGAAGAACACCAGCTACATGTTCGTCACCGGCCCCGACGTGGTGAAGACCGTCACCAACGAGGTGGTCACCGCCGAGGAGCTCGGCGGCGCCTCGGTGCACGCCACGCGCTCCTCGATCGCCGACGGCGCGTTCGAGAACGACGTCGATGCTCTCTTGCAGATGCGCCGGCTGATCGACTTTCTGCCGTCGAACAACACCGACGGCGTGCCGGAATGGCCGAGCTTTGACGATATCGGCCGGGTCGACACGTCCCTGGACACGCTGATCCCCGACAATCCGAACAAGCCCTACGACATGAAGGAACTGATCCTCAAGGTCGTCGACGAGGGCGACTTCTTCGAGATATCGGAGACCTTCGCCCGGAACATCGTCACCGGCTTCGGCCGCATCGCCGGCCGCACCGTCGGCTTCGTCGCCAACCAGCCGATGGTGCTGGCGGGCGTGCTCGACAGCGATGCCTCACGCAAGGCCGCGCGCTTCGTGCGGTTCTGCGACGCCTTCAACATCCCGATCGTCACCTTCGTCGACGTGCCGGGCTTCTTACCCGGAACCGCGCAGGAATATGGCGGCCTGATCAAGCACGGTGCGAAATTGCTGTTCGCCTATTCGCAGTGCACGGTGCCGCTCGTCACCATCATCACCCGCAAGGCCTATGGCGGCGCCTTCGACGTCATGGCCTCGAAGGAAATCGGCGCCGACATGAACTACGCCTGGCCGACCGCCCAGATCGCGGTGATGGGCGCCAAGGGCGCGGTGGAGATCATCTTCCGCAGTGACATCGGCGATCCCGACAAGATCGCCGCGCGAACCAAGGAATACGAAGACCGCTTCCTGTCCCCCTTCATCGCCGCCGAGCGCGGCTACATCGACGACGTCATCATGCCGCATTCGACCCGCCGCCGGATCGCGCGGGCCCTGGCGATGCTCAGGGATAAGAAGGTCGAGATCCCCGCGAAGAAGCACGACAATTTGCCGTTGTGAGGGGGATGCGCTCGTAGGCTAACATCCGATCCGAAAGGCTGGGCGCGTGTGGATTAAGTCTGTCGAGATAAGGAACTACAAATCGTTTGAACAAAGCGGTCGGCTCAATTTCGATCGGCATATGAACGTTGTGGTGGGTGCAAATCATTCAGGGAAATCGGCACTCCTGAGTGCGCTCGCAAATAAATATCGCGGAGCACCGCATAGGAGCTCTGCCCTGCGAAAGAGCGAGCCTTCTAATCCCACTTCGTCTGTAGATTTCCGGTTTTGTGTTTCGGGTCGGGAGGTGCGCGACGTCATTCTGGCGTACAACCTGAATTTAGATGTACCAATCCCTTTGGAGTGGGCTTCAGGTGCGTCGCAGAAGGAGGTGTTAGACCGACTGCTGAATATGGAGGAACTTACAGTATCGGCGAGGTCAATCGCCGGAGATAAGAATGGCCCCGGTTGGACTCAATCTCCTTTCCCTTCAACAAACCTCTTCGAGCTAGATGGTCCGGGAACCGCAGCGTTTCTACATGTCGTGGCACAACAGGAGAAGAATGACATTCTCGCCACGCAACTCGCTCCCGGACAGAATGACAGTTTTGCCGCCAGCATTGCACCGAGACTGGAGCAATCAATATATTTTTTTGACGCCCAACGTGTGCCGCGGAACCAGTATGCTTTCGGCTCGTCAACACAACTCAATTCCAATGCAGATAATCTCGCCGAAGTGCTGAATGTACTGCAGGCGAATCGAACAGCCTTTGCCGAGTACGTTGACGCTGTAGCTCGAGTCATTCCGGCTGTGAAATGGATCAGCGTGACGCCCTCAAGTGTGCACGGAAACCAAGTCGAAGTTCGAATTTGGAATGTTCCAGACTCTACGAAGAGAGATGATTTAGCCATCCCGCTGGCCGAGTGTGGAACGGGGGTCGGTCAAATTCTATCGATCCTGTATGTGGTTATGAGATCAAGTGGCAATGTCATCGTCATTGACGAGCCAAATAGCTTTCTTCATCCGCGGGCAGCTAAATCACTGATGGGCATTTTGAAGGAAGACAGGTCAAATCAATACATCATATCGACGCACTCTCCGGAAATTTTGGCGTCGTCGGAGCCGGACCGCTTCTATTCACTTAAGTTCGCTAAGGAAAAAACAGTTGTCACCGAAGTCACCAGGTCAGACTTTGCCAGTATCAAGCAGGTCCTGAGTGAGTTAGGCGCGCAGCTTTCAGACGTATTTGGTGCCGACAACGTGCTCTGGGTCGAGGGGCCGACTGAAGTTCAGTGCTTCCCACTTCTTTTGGCCGCAGGAGGACGTGTACCAGGCTCAGGACTGACCTTCGCTCCTCTCCGAAATACAGGGGACTTGGAAAGTCGACACGGAGCGATCGTCGCGGACATCTATCGAAACCTTAGCTCGGCTCATTCCATCCTTCCAACTACTGTCGCAGTTTCGCTGGACGGAGATCAGCGAAGTATAAAGGACCAAGAAAATCTCGAACGTGCATTTGGGAGTGTGCTGCATTTCTTGGATCGTCGCTGCTATGAAAATTACCTCATCCATCCGGTCGCGATTTGCAGTGTACTCAACGCGACCGAGACATTCGGAGGAGTGCTGACAGCAAGCCAAGTGCACGAATGGATACTTGAGAACGGGAAGGATGAGAGACTAAAGGCGCAAGAGTATGAAGTTTTGTCTCCGGAATGGCTCGCGCGAGTCGACGCGCCTCGGTTGCTGGAGCAGCTCTTCCAAGATATCTCCGGCGCGAAGGAGATTTACCGAAAGCCGTTGCACTCTGTTGCACTTACCAAGTGGTTGGTCGAACATGATCACAGATTTCTTGATGAACTGATCAATTATGTTGTTGGACTAGTGCCGAAGCTTGATGCGTAGAAGCTGGCGAAGTGCAACCCATCGCAACTCGAAATAGCTAGGTCGACGCTATAGCCGACGTCGCAACGAGGGCTGTCCGATGACCGAAGACGATCCGACCGACGATATTTCTGAGATCGAAGCGCGGATCGAGGAGCTTGCCGAGAGCGCCGAACGATCGCGGCGGATCATTCTCGGGTCGAAGGTCGCGATATTGGGTGGCTTCGCATTGCTGTTCGTCGCGCTGCTTGGCCTGTTCGGGGCCGGTCAGACCGCGGCGCTCGGATCGATTGCGCTGGTGCTCGGCGGCATCGTGTCGCTTGGCTCGAATGTCAGCACGTTGCGGCAGACCGAGGCCGCGATCAGCACCGCCGAGGCGCGTCGTGCGCGTCTGATCGGGGCCATCGACCTGCGCCTGGTTCATGATGCGCCGCTGAAGTTGATGTGACGCGATGATCGTAGCCCGGATGAGCGCAGCGATATCCGGGGGCCGGACTATCGGTGCGGCGCGCGCCGTTTGCGCGATGTTGGGGCCACAGCTTGCTTCAACAACGCAGCGCTGTGGTTATGGGTCGTCCCGGCTCCCGTGCGCAATTGCGCACTAGGCCGGGACGACAGCGGAGGGAGTTGCGTCCCCCTAATGCGACGCCAGCGGCACGTAATCGTAGTCGCCGACGCCTTGCAGCACCAAAAACATCAGCGACGTCGTGCCGGCGTTGGTGACGAGGTGAGGGCGGGTCGGTTTCACGGCGTAGACCTCGCCTACCTTCAGGTTCACTTCCTCCTTCGGCTCCTGCAGGAACAGCCGCATCTGTCCCTCCAGCACGTAGAACGTGTCGGGGATGTTGCTGTGGGTGTGCCACGGCACCTTCTGGGTCGGCGAGAGCTGCAGCTCGGTGATGCGGAAGCCGGGGCGGGCGGCGTGCTGGGCGCGGCGCTCGACTTCGTAGAGGTGGCTGGCATCCGTGATCGGTTGTCCTGGCTTCATGGCGGCCTCCCGGAGATGGTCTTGTGCCGCGATGCTAGTCCTGTTCGATGCAGCGCGAAACCGGCCGAATGGGCATGACGGGCACGACGCGATAGCGTGACGCGCGCGATCTCCTCGTGCTCGCGGAGGAGAAGACGGCGTGATGGTTATGTGACGTCACAACATCGCGAACGCAGCCGCGACGCATAGGGTTCCGCGAAAGCTGAACGCGCGGTTCAGCGAGCGTTCAGGCCGTGGCGAAAAAACTGGCTGACGCCTTGGTCCAACGCAGCAGCAAAGGAAAACACTCATGGAACGCCGGGATTTTCTGAAGATCGCCTTCGGTGTCGCCGCCGGTGCGGTGACGTTCGCAGCGACCGCGCAGGCCGCGCCGCTCGCGCCGCTTCCGCTCAATCAGGATGCACGTGCGCCAGCGGCTGGTGATGCGCATTCGGCCGTCACCACCGGCGAGGAGGTCGATCGCCTGAAGCCCGAGCAGGTGCGCTGGCATCATCGCCACTGGGGTTGGCATCACAGGCGCTGGCACCACAGGCATTGGGGCTGGCGCCGCCGCCATTGGCGCCGGCATCACTGGCGTCATCATCACTGGCGCCGCTGGTGACATTGACTTGATATCAAAGAAAAACCCCGCGCGAGGCGGGGTTTTGTTTGCGCAGGTGCGCCGCGATCAGATCGGGCGGCAGCGGCCGTAGCGCCAGGCAAAGCCGTAGGGGCAGGCGCGGACGCGCGGCGCGACCACGACCGGGCCGGGTGCGACGACGATGGGGCGCTCAACCACGACCGCGCCCGGAGCGACGACGACGGGGCCACGATTCCTGACGCAGCCGCCATAGGGGCCGCGGTGCCAGCCCGGGCCGCAGCCACCGGCAGCATCAGCGGCGCTGATGCCGGCGAATGCGGTCGTCACCAAAACTGCTGCTGCAAAAAGATACTTCATGTCTTCTCCTTTTTAATTGGGCCGCGCTGCGGCACCGCAACAAACTTTTACTTACCGATTCGCCCGGCCGGATCATTGCAGAAGCCGTGCCCGATGTCGCCGACCTTAATGTTGCGGGCTGAATGCGACATGAATGTTGCAGCTCACGGCTGCGTCAGCGCGCCGCAAGCAGGTTCAGCATCAATTCGAAATATTTCACAGGCGCGAAGGCGGTGCGCGCATGCCCGCTGGAATGCGCGATGCTACTCGCCCGCGCCGAACAGCGCGGCGAACCGCTTCTCGCCGTTTCGCGAAAAATTGACCACGCGGCTGCCCGGCGCAGCATCGCGCGCGGCCCATTTCAGCTCAGTGAAGCGGTCCATCATCGCGGCGCCCAGCGTGCCGGCGAGATGGTGCCGCCGCTCGCTCCAGTCGAGGCAGGCCTTGCACACCGGACGGCGCGGATGCGTCAGCGCATCCGCGTCGATCTGCAACTCCTCGGCCATGAAGCGCTTGCCTTCGCCGGTGAGCTCGATCGCCTGCTTGCTCTGGCGCACCAGCTTCTGCCGTCTCATGCTGTCGAGCATCTGCACGCCGAGATCGCCGGCGAGGTGGTCGTAGCAGATGCGGGCACGGCGCAGCGCCGGATCCTTCGGCCCGGTGCGCACCCGCATGTGGCCGGCGCGGGCGGCGATGCCCTGCAGGCCTTCGAGCACGTCGGCGACGTCGGGGTCAGAGAGCCGATAGTAGCGGTGACGCCCTTGCTTGTCGGGCTCGATCAGCCCGCCGGCCTCGAGCTTGGCGAGATGCGAGCTCGCGGTCTGCGGCGTGATGCCGGCTTCCTGCGCGAGCTCGCTCGCGGTCAGCGCGCGGCCGGTCATCAGCGCGGTCAGCATGTTGCAGCGTGCGGGATCGCCGACCAAAGCGGCGATCCGGGAGATGTCGGGTCCTGCTTTCATAGTTCGATGATAGCCGAAGCATTGGTGTCGGACAAGCGGGTAGTGTCAGCGTCGGAAGCAGGCTCGTCATTTGCGCTCGCAATGACGGACAAATCAGGAGGCCGCCAATGACCATCACCGTCTTCATCCGCTACCAGCTCGATCCGTTCAAGCGCGCGATGTTCGAGGAATATTCGAAGAACTGGCTCTCGATCATTCCGCGCTGCGGCGGTGACCTGCTCGGCTACTGGATGCCGCATGAGGGCACCAACAACATCGGCTTCGCGCTGATCTCGTTCGAAAGCCTCGCCGCCTACGAGGCCTATCGCGCGCGGCTGCGCCAGGACAGCGAGGGCATGGCGAACTTCCGCTTCGCGGAGGAACACCGGTTCATCCTCGCGGAGGAGCGGACATTTTTGCGCAAGGTCGGGGCTTAGCCATTGCGCTTCGCCGAGCACACTGGCGTGTTGCCCTGTGCGTGCCTATCTCTGCGCGGCCAACGATATCAGGGAGCGACCCATGCCACTGCCAACTGCTGACAAACGCGCCGCCTTCAAGAAGTTGCACGAGAGCGGATGCTTCATCATCCCGAACCCGTTCGATGTCGGTAGCGCCCGCGCATTGCAACATCTCGGCTTCAAGGCGCTGGCCTCGACCAGCGCGGGTTTTGCCTGGACCATCGCCAAGGCCGACAACCGCGTCACCGTCGATGATGTCTGCGATCATCTGACCGCGGTGTGTGCGGCGGTCGATATTCCGGTCAACGCGGATTTCGAGGGCGGCTTTGCGGTCGAGCCCGACAAGGTCGCCGTCAACGTCGCGCGCGGCGTCAAGACCGGCGTCGCCGGGCTGTCGATCGAGGATTCCACGGGAGACGCCGCCAACCCGCTGTTCGAGCACAAGCTCGCGGTCGAGCGCATCAAGGCGGCGCGCAAGGCCATCGATGCCGACAACAGCGGCGTGCTGCTCACCGGCCGCTGCGAGGCGTTCCTGTGGGGCAAGCAGGACCTCAATCTGGTGATCGAGCGGCTGCAGGCCTATTCCGACGCCGGAGCCGACGTGCTCTACGCGCCTGGCATCAAGACCAGAGAGGAGATCTCCGCAGTCGTGAAGGCGGTGGGGCCGAAGCCGGTCAATCTCCTGATCGGCGGCCCATCCGAGCTTTCGCTGCAAGCGGTGACCGATCTCGGTGTGCGCCGCATCAGCGTCGGTGGCGCACTGGCGCGGATGGCCTGGACCGGCGTGATGAAGGCGGCGAAGGAGATGGCCGAGAAGGGCACCTTCACCGAATTCGCCAACGCCTATCCCGGCGGCGAGCTCAACAAGATGTTCAAGTAGCCGTCACAAAAAAGCAGCGGGCCGCTGGGGCCCGCTGCTCGCGCCTGGTGAGTATCGGCGCTCGTTACTTCGCATTCTCGGCCGGCGGGGCGGCCGGCTTGTTCATGTCCGAATTGTTCATGTCAGACGGCGGGTTGGCTGGTGCCGCGGGGCTGGCCGGCGCCGCGCCCGTGGTCATGCCGGGCTGGCTGTTCGACTTCGGCGTCACGTCGCGCATGCCCGGAGGCGGCGCGGCCGGATTGACCGGCTGGGTCTGCGCGGTCTGCGTCGACGGCGTCGTGCCGGCTTCGTGCACCGACGTGTTGTTCAACCCGTAGAACAGTGCGCCGAGCACCACGGCCACCGCAACTGCGAACATCGTGACCTTGGTGCTGCTGGCCGGTCCGTCCTGGAGTTCCGGATCCGGCTGCAGCTCGTTGTCCAGGCTGTTGAAGCGCGCCTGACGGCGGATTTCCTCATCGGTCAGGTTGGCGCGATACGGATCGTCAGGTTGGTAAGCCATTTCAAAGTTCCTCCGTTTGCCCCCCAAAGGCTAGAAACAAAGGCTAGACGCGGGAGACAATTGCTGGCGCGCGAGGATGTTCCGCGCCAATGTTGCAACCCGTTCATGATGGAACCGCCGATTCCACGGTTCCGAACCTGTTCCATGAGGCCTCTCCGATGTGGACCATGCCGCCCACCGATTCGGTGCTGCACATCCTCTCGTTCATCGCGGTTGCGGCGCAGTCGATGACGGCGGCGCTGGCGGCCGGCAGGCGCAGCATGGATTGGGCCGGCGTCTGCATGCTGGGTGCGATCACCGCGCTCGGCGGCGGCACCATCCGCGACGTGCTGCTCGGGCATTATCCGCTGCTCTGGGTCAAGCACCCGATCTACCTCGCGATCGCGGCGGCGGGCGCCTTCGCCACCATCCTGCTGGCGCGGCTGGTGGTCAGGCTCAATCTCGCCTTCCTGGTGCTCGATGCGATCGGGCTCGTGGTGTTCACCATGGCCGGCTGCGATATCGCCTGGCAGGTCGACGCCTCGCTGCCGATCGTGATCGTCTCCGGCATGATCACCGGCTGCGCCGGCGGCGTGCTGCGCGACATCCTCTGCAACGAGGTGCCGCTGCTGTTTCGCAGCGAGCTTTACGCCAGCGTCTCCGTGGTCACAGGGCTGTTCTATGCCACCGCGTTCGGTCTGAACCTCAACCCACCGGTCTGGACCGTGCTGACCTTCGTGCTCGGCCTGACCTTCCGGATGCTGGCGTCCGCTACAAATGGGAGATGCCGAAATTCGTGTTCAGCGGCGAGGAGCGGTGATTGGCTACTCGCGCCCCGGACGCAGCGCAGCGCGCTCGCGGTGCGCTGCGTCCGGGGCCCATGTCAGCCGATGAGCCAGGTGGGTCCCGGTTCTGCGGAGCAGCGCTTCGCGCCGCGCCCGGGACACGATACCTATTTCGTCCGCATCTTGGCGACCTCGTCTGCGGTGACGGCCGGTGCCGCATTGCCCCAGGCATTGCGGATGTAGGTCGCGACGTCTGCGACCTCCTGGTCGGTGAGCTTCGGATAGGCCGGCATCGAGCCTGCGTTCGGCGCGCGCGGCGTGGTCACGGTCTGGGCGCCGTCGAGGATGATGCGTAGTGTGCTCGCCGGATTGGCCGATTGCAGATTGGCGTTGCCGGGCAGCGGCGGATAGATCCGCGGCGCGCCCGAGCCGTCGAGCTCATGGCAGGCGATGCAGGCCCCGCGATAGATCCGCTCGCCATTGCTCATCTGCGCAGGCGAGGGCGGGGTGACCGCAGGCTCCGGTGCGCCGGCCGGCAGGCTCTTCAGATAGACCGCGATCGCGCGCACATCGGCGTCACTCATCTTCGAGGTCGAATTGACTACCACCTCGGACATCAGGGGGCCGGCGTGGCTGTGTCCGTTGCGGCCGCTCTGCAGATATTCGGCGATGTCACCAGCACTCCAGGATTTCAGCCCGCTGCGCGCAGCGCCATCGAGCCTGGGCGCGAACATGCCCTGGACTGTGCTGCCGCCGAACGCCTGGTCGCGCTTGTCGGCGCCGAACGCATTCTTCGGCGTGTGGCAGGCGCCGCAATGCGCGAGGCCCTCGACGAGGTAACGGCCGCGATTCCATTCAGTGCCCTTGCTCTGATCCGGCTGGATGATGCCGGGTGTGAAGAACAGATAATTCCACGCCCGCATCAGCCCGCGATAGTTCAGCGGCCAGCGCAGCTCCGGCGGAGGCGCCTTGTTGCTGACCGGCGCGAGCGTCGCGAGATAGGCGCGGATCGCGATTATGTCGTTGCGGATCAGTTTGGTGAAAGAGGGATAGGGGAAGGCGGGATAATAATGCGTCCCGCCAGGCGAGACGCCGCTGCGCAGCGCGCGAAGGAAATCGTCGTCGCTCCAGCCGCCGATGCCAGTATCGCGGTCGGGGGTGAGGTTCGGCGAGAACACCGCGCCGAATGGCGTGTCGATCCGCTTGCCGCCGGCGAACGGCTTGGCCGGGTCGGCGGTGTGGCAGCTCGCGCAGTCGCCGGCGATGGTGAGCGCCTTGCCGCGGGCGATGACGTCGTCGGTGGCTTGAGCCGCGCATTCGCGGGCCGCGAACGCACTGCACAACAGCACAACGGCCAGAATCGCACCCGTCGCTCGATGTCGTCGCCGCATCCAATCACCTTCCGGTCCGCAAGACGCGTTACGCCATTTCGCCGCGGGCCTGTCCTGCGACAGAAACCGAAACGGCGCTCCGATATTCCCGGCACTAAGTTGCGATTTTTAGGCGACCGGCTTGGTCGCCCAGAATTGTGCTGCGCAGGCGAGAAAATCCGACATAGACTGGTTCTAACAAGTTCGGATGACTAGCTAAAAAGCAGTCGTCGCGACCAGCGCAAAGAGGGCTAAATGGGAATCAACCAAGGGCCTATCAGCCTCGACCAGAAATACACCCAGGGCACCGGCCACGTCTTCATGACCGGCATCCAGGCGCTGGTCCGCCTGCCCATGGCGCAGATCAGACGCGACCGCGCTGCAGGCCTCAACACGGCGGGCTTCATCTCCGGCTATCGCGGTTCCCCCCTCGGCGGTTACGACCAGCAGCTGTTCGCCGCCCGCAAGCATCTCGAGCAGTACAACATCAAATTCCAGCCCGGCGTGAACGAGGATCTCGCGGCCACCGCGATCTGGGGTTCGCAGCAGCTCGCCCTGTCGCCCGGCGCCAAATATGATGGCGCGGTCGGCATCTGGTACGGCAAGGGCCCCGGCGTCGACCGCTGCGGCGACGTGTTCCGCCACGGCAATGCGGCCGGCTCCGCCAAACATGGCGGTGTGCTTTGTCTTGCCGGCGACGACCACGGCGCAAAATCCTCCACCGTCCCGCATCAGTCCGACCACGCCTTCATCTCCGCGCTGATGCCCTACCTCTACCCCTCCAGCATCCATGAAATGATCGAGATGGGCCTCCTGGGCATCGCGATGTCGCGCTACTCGGGCTGCTGGGTCGGCATGAAGGTGATCACCGAGACGGTCGAGACCACCGCCGAGATCGACCTGACCGACGAGATGACGCCGTTCATCATTCCCCCCGATTTCGAGCTGCCGCCGGGCGGGCTCAACATCCGCTGGCCCGATGACCGTTTCGAGCAGGACCGCAGGCTGCAGGACTACAAGGGCTTTGCCGCGATCGCCTTTGCCCGCGCCAACAAGGTCAACCGCGTCACGATGGATTCGCCGAACGCGCGCTACGGCATCATGGCCTCGGGCAAGAGCTATGAGGATATCCGCCAGGCGCTGCGCGAACTCGGCATCACGCCTGAGATCGCCGCCAAGATCGGCCTCCGTCTCTACAAGATCGGCATGCCGTGGCCGCTGGAGCCGGAAGGCGTACGCAACTTCGCCGTCGGCCTCGAGGAAATCTTCATCGTCGAGGAACGCCGCGAGATCGTCGAGAACCAGGTCAAGCAGGAGCTGTTCAACTGGCGCGACGATGTCCGCCCACGCATCGTCGGCAAGATGGACGATCACGACAAGCGCTTCCTGACCTTCGCCGCCGAGCTCAGCGTGGCCTCGCTTGCAAGCTCGCTCACCGAACGGCTGCTTCGACTTAATCTCAATCCTGAAATCGCCGAGATGCTGCGCGCCAAGGCGGATTGGTTCAACGGCCGCCAGTCGACCCAGATGCAGGCGACCGCGCCCGTCACCCGCACGCCGTATTTCTGCTCGGGCTGCCCGCACAACACGTCGACCAAGGTGCCGGAAGGCAGCCGCGCGCTGGCCGGCATCGGCTGCCACTTCATGGCGCTATGGATGAACCGCTCGACCGAGACCTTCACCCATATGGGCGGTGAGGGCGTGCCGTGGGTCGGCATCGCGCCGTTCACCAACGAGAACCACATCTTCGCCAATCTCGGCGACGGCACCTATTTCCACTCCGGCATTCTGGCGATCCGCCAGTCGATCGCCTCCAAGGCCAACATCACCTACAAGATCCTCTACAACGACGCGGTCGCGATGACCGGCGGCCAGCGCCATGACGGCGATCTCTCGCCGCAGCAGATCACCTTCCAGCTCCACGCCGAAGGCATTCGCGAAATCTATCTGGTCTCGGAAACTCCCGACGCCTATCCGGCCGATACCATCGCGCCCGGCGTCAAGCTGTTCCATCGCGATGAGCTCGAAAACGTCCAGAAGATGTGCCGCGATACCAAGGGCACCTCGGCGATCGTGTTCGTGCAGACCTGCGCCGCCGAAAAGCGCCGCCGCCGCAAGCGTGGCCTGATGGAGGATCCGCAGCGCCGCGTGCTGATCAATCCCGCGGTCTGCGAAGGCTGCGGCGACTGCTCGGTGCAGTCGAACTGCATCTCGGTCGAGCCGCTGGAGACCGAGCTCGGGCGCAAGCGCACCATCAACCAGTCGACCTGCAACAAGGACTATTCCTGCGTGAAGGGATTCTGCCCGTCCTTCGTCACGGTCGACGGCGGCAAGCTCAGGCGGCGCGCGCCGCCCGATCTGGGAGCGATCGGCGATCTGCCGGAGCCGGCATCGAAGCCCGCGCTCGACCGGCCCTACAACATCGCGGTCGGCGGCGTCGGCGGCACCGGCGTCCTGACCATCGGCGCGCTGCTCGGGATGGCCGCTCACATCGAGGGCAAGGCCTCGATGATCCTCGACATGTCCGGCCTTGCGCAGAAGGGGGGCGCGGTGCTGAGCCATGTCCGGCTCTCCGAGCACACCGCTGATGTGACCTGTTCGCGCATCGTGACCGGCACCGCCGATCTGGTGCTTGCCGCCGACGAGGTCGTGGCGGCCTCCAAGGACACCATCACGCTGTGCGATGCGAGCCGCACCGTCGGCATCATCAACAGCCACGTGATCCCGACCGCGGATTTCATCCTCAATCGCGACTTCAACTTCCAGAGCCGCAAGGTCAACAGCGTGCTGGAGACCGAGCTGCGCAAGGACTCCGCTTTCTTCGACTTCACCAAGCCGGCCGAGGCGCTGCTCGGCGATAGCATCGCCACCAACATCATGATGATGGGCTTTGCCTATCAGCGCGGATTGCTGCCGCTGTCGGCGGAAGCGATCCAGCAGGCGATCGAGGTCAACGGCGTCTCGATCAAGATGAACACGCAGGCGTTCCAGCTTGGCCGTCTGGCCGCTGCCGATCCGGCACGGCTGAACGGGATGATGAAGTCCGAGGACGAGGTCGCTCCGCCGAAGACGCTGGATGCGATGTCGCTCGACGAGATCATCACCCATCGTATGGGATTGCTGACCGACTATCAGAACGCGCGTCTGGCAAAACGCTACCGCAAGCTGGTCGACCAGGTGCGCGACGTCGCCACCAAGGGCGGCTATGGCGAGGCGCTGCCGCGCGCGGTCGCGATCAACTACGCCAAACTGCTCGCCTACAAGGATGAGTATGAGGTTGCGCGGCTGTTCAGCGACGGCCGCTTCGAGAAGCAGCTGCGCGACCAGTTCGAGGGCGAGTTCAAGTTCAACTTCAATCTCGCGCCGCCGATCCTCGGCGGCGGGCTCGACGCGCAGGGCCGTCCAAAGAAACGCGCCTTCGGTTCGTGGATGATGTCGGCCTTCAGGGTGATGGCGAGATTCCGCTTCCTGCGTGGCACGCCGCTCGACATCTTCGGCTACAACGCCGACCGCAAGCTCGAGCGCGACCTGATCGCGGGCTATGAGAAGGACGTCGCGACGGTGCTGGGCCTGTTGTCGCCGCTCAATCACGACATCGCGGTCGAACTGCTGTCGCTGCCCGAGCGCATCCGCGGCTACGGTCCGGTGAAGGACAAGGCGATCAACGAGGCGAAGGTTCGCTACGCGCAACTCGCCGCCGACCTCGCCAACCCGCCGCCGGCGCCGCGGCAATTGGCGGCGGAGTAGGCGTAACCACACATTCAATGTCGTCCCGGGCAAGCGAAGCGCGACCCGGGACCCATAACCACAGGGTCGTGTTGTTAGAGCGAGCTGCGGCCCCAGCGTCGCGCAGCGACGAATAGCGGTGGTTATGGGTCCCGGCCTTCGCCGGGACGACACGTGTTTTGGGGCGCGCATATTGTGCGCTCATCGCAGTCTCGCCTGACGGAATATTTCCGCGCTTGCCAAGGCCGCTACGGCGGTTCAGAAAAACGCTGGAGCCAGGAAACGCCAGCGGAGAGCGATTTGACCATCAAGGGCAAGGCCTACATTGCCGGGATCTACGAACATCCCACCCGGCATGCACCCGATAAATCAACAGCACAGCTGCACGCCGAGGTCGCCAAGGGTGCGATCGAGGATGCCGGGCTCACCAAGGACGACATCGACGGTTATTTCTGCGCCGGCGACGCGCCGGGCGGGCTGTGGCCGATGGTCGATTATCTCGGCCTCAACACCAGGAAGCTGCGTCACATCGACTCCACCGAGACCGGCGGCTGTTCCTATCTGATCCATCTCGGCCACGCCGCCGAGGCGATTGCCGCGGGCAAATGCTCGGTCGCGCTGGTCACGCTGGCGGGCAAGCCGCGCACCGGCCCGATGCCGCCGCGCGCCTCGGGTGCCGAGGCCGATTTCGAATCCGCCTACGGGGCTACCACGCACAATGCCTACGGCATGTGTGCCATGCGCCATATGCACGACTACGGCACCACCTCCGAACAGCTCGCCTGGATCAAGGTCGCGGCCTCGCATCACGCGCAATACAATCCGCATGCGATGCTGAAGGAGGTCGTCACCGTCGAGGACGTGCTAAACTCGCCGATGATCTCCGATCCGCTGCATCGGATGGATTGCTGCGTCGTCACCGACGGCGGCGGCGCGATGATCGTCACCACGCCGGAGATCGCCAAGAGTCTGAAGAAGCCGCTGGTGCGGCTGATCGGCCATGGCGAGGCGGCGAAGGGCCCGCGCGGCGGCAAGGATCTCGATCTGACGTATTCCGCCGGCGTGTGGTCCGGCCCGCGCGCCTTCGAGGAAGCGGGCGTGACGCCTGATGACATCAAATACGCCTCGATCTATGACAGCTTCACCATCACCGTGCTGATGCAGCTCGAGGATCTCGGCTTCTGCAAGAAGGGCGAGGGCGGCAAGTTCGTCGCCGACGGCAATCTGATCTCGGGCGTCGGCAAGTTGCCGTTCAACACCGACGGCGGCGGGCTGTGCAGCAACCATCCCGTCAATCGTGGCGGCATGACGAAAATCCTCGAGGCTGTGCGCCAGTTGCGCGGCGAGGCGCATCCGAAGGTGCAGGTGAAGAACTGCGACCTCGCGATCGCCCACGGCACCGGCGGTCTGCTCGGCGTTCGCCACGCCGCCTCAACCTGCATTCTGGAGCGTGCGTGATGTCTGAAGCCAAGAAGTACAATGCCCCGGTGATCAACCCGGAGACCGCGCCGTTCTGGGAGGCGGCGAAGGTGGGCAAGTTCATGATCAAGCGCTGCACCACCTGCGGCGAAGCGCATTACTTCCCGCGCGCGATCTGCCCGTTCTGCTTCTCCGACAAGACGGTGTGGGAAGAATCGAGCGGCGAGGCCACGGTCTACACCTACAGCCTGATGCGGAAGTCGCCGACCGGTCCCTATGCGATCGCCTATGTGACGCTGAAGGAAGGTCCGTCGCTGCAGACCAACATCGTCGATTGCGATCTGGAGAAGGTGAAGATCGGCCAGAAGGTGAAGGTGGTGTGGAAGCCGACCGACGGCGCCCCGCTGCCGTTCTTCACGCCGGCCTAGCCTCAAAAGTACCTTCCCCCCTTGCGGGGGAAGGTGGCAGCGCAGCTGTCGGAAGAGGGGTTTCTCTCCGCGAGAGATGTGTTTGTGGAGATAACCCCTCTCCCAAGCGAGTTCGTGTTTGATGTCGGTGCAGCCCTCTCCCGCAAGGGGGGAGGGCGCAATAACGGGTAGCGCCGAAGAGAGACAACAATTCGGGGAGAAAACAACAATGCCGATCGTGTACGAACAGCTGATGGCCCTGAAAAATCTCGGCCAGGAATACAGCTACAGCGACCGCGAGGTGATGCTGTACGCCTATGGCATCGGCCTCGGCGCCGATCCGATGGACGAGAAGGAACTCGCCTTCGTCAATGAGGGCGTGCTGACGCCGCGCCCGCTCAAGGTGGTGCCGACATTCGCTTCGGTCGCCGCGTGGGGCGCCGGCCCCGGCGAGATGAATCTGAACCGCGTGATGGTGGTCGACGGCGAGCGCGACATCACGTTCCACAAGCCGTTCGCGACCGCGGCCCATATCACGGCCGACTCGACCGTGCTCGACGTGTTCGACAAGGGCAAGGACAAGGGTGCGGTGATCCGTCACCAGACCGTGCTGAAGGACGAGAAGGGCGAGAAGCTCGCAACGCTGGTCGCGTCGCGCTTCGCCCGCGGCGATGGCGGCTTCGGCGGCCCGTCGGACGGCCAGCCCGAACCGCACAAAGTGCCGGAGCGCGCGCCGGACAAGGTCGTCGATATCACCACGCGGCCCGACCAGGCGCTGGTCTACCGGCTCTGCGGCGACCGCAACCCGCTGCACTCCGATCCGGAGTTCGCTAAGAAGGCCGGCTTCCCGCGGCCGATCCTGCACGGCATGTGCACCTACGGCATCACCTGCCGCGGCGTGCTGCAGACCTATGCCGACTACGATCCATCCGCCTTCAAACAGCACGTGGCGCGGTTCTCCTCGCCGGTGTTTCCCGGCGAGACCGTGACCATGGAGCTGTGGAAGGACAGCAACGTCGTATCGTTCGAAGCCAAGGTGAAATCGCGCGGCGTCACCGTGATCAAGAGCGGCAAGACGGTGCTGGCGTAGCTCTCGTGCCCCGGACGCAGCGCAGCGCGCAAGCGGTGTGATGCAGAGCCGGGGCCCAGTCGCCGGGTGTGGGTCCCGGCTCTGCGAAGCAGCGTCTCACGCAGCATCGCGTCCGGACACGATAACAAGGGAGAAGAAACGATGGGATTGCTCGACGGCAAGGTGGCGCTGATCACGGGCGCCGGCGGCGGGCTCGGTGAAGCCTATGCAAAACTGTTCGCTCGCGAGGGCGCGGCTGTCGTGGTCAACGATCTCGGCGGCCCGCGCGACGGCTCGGGCTCCGACAAGTCGATGGCCGACAAGGTGGTCGATGCGATCAAGGCCGAGGGCGGCCGCGCGGTCGCCAACGGCGCCGACATCTCGACGCTGGCCGGCGGCCAGTCGGTGTTCGACGACGCCATCAAGCATTTCGGCCGCGCCGACATCCTGGTCAACAACGCCGGCATCCTGCTCGACGAGACCTTCCACAAGGCCAAGGAAGCCAACTGGGACAGGGTGATGAAGGTGCATCTGAAGGGCACCTTCTGCTGCACCCAGCCGGTGTTCAAATGGATGCGCGACAATGGCGGCGGCGTCATCGTCAACACGTCGTCGACCTCGGGCCTGATCGGCAATTTCGGCCAGACCAATTACGGCGCGGCCAAGGGCGGCATCTGGGGCCTCTCCAACGTGCTGGCGATCGAGGGCCGCAAGTACAACATCCGGATCTGGACGCTGGCGCCGGGCGCGCTGACCCGCATGACCGCAGACCTGCCCCGCTACAAGGAGAACCCGGGCGCGGCGCTCGGGCCTGATGGCATCGCGCCGGCCGTGCTGTACATGGTCAGCGACTTGTCGGGCGACCAGACCGGCAAGGTTCTCGGCGTCTCCGGCCCGCGCGGCGTCCGCGAGATGCGGATGATGGAAATGGAGGGCTGGAAGCCGCCATTCACCGGCTGGAAGGCCGAGGATATCGCCACCCACGCCAGGGAGATCTTCTTCTCCGAGCAGCAGATCAAGATGGGCGCGCGGCGGTTCTGATATATACAGTCAGGGCGTCCGAACGACGAACCCCAATGCGCAATCGCGCATTGTAGAACCTCGAGATTCCGGGTTCGATGCTGACGCATCGCCCCGGAATGACGGATAAGAGGATAGACCCGCCCATGACCAAACTCACCGCCCAGGCCGCAGGAACCTTTGCGATCGCGCCGACCCCGTTCCTTGACGACGGCCGCATCGACGAGGCGTCGATCGACCGGCTGACCGATTTCTATACCGAGGTCGGTTGCGACGGCGTCACGGTGCTGGGCATCCTGGGCGAGGCGCCGAAGCTCGATGCCGCCGAGGCCGAGCAGGTCGCGCTGCGCTTCGTCAAGCGCGCCAGGAAGCTGCAGGTGATCGTCGGCGTCTCGGCGCCGGGCTTTGCCACGATGCGCTCGCTGGCGAAGAAGTCGATGGATGCGGGCGCCGCCGGCGTCATGATCGCGCCGCCGCCGCATCTACGCACTGACGACCAGATCATCGGCTATTTCAAGCAGGCGCAGGAAGCGATCGGTGACGATATTCCCTGGGTGCTGCAGGACTATCCGCTGACGCTGACCGTCGTGTTCACGCCCGCAGTGATCCGCAAGATCGTGATGGATTCGCCATCCTGCGTAATGCTCAAGCACGAGGATTGGCCGGGCCTGGAGAAGATCTCGACGCTGCGCAACTTCCAGAAGGACGGTTCGCTGCGGCCGCTGTCTATTTTGGTCGGCAATGGCGGCTTGTTCCTCGATTTCGAGATGGAGCGCGGCGCCGACGGCGCGATGACGGGCTATGCCTTCCCTGAGCTCTTGATCGACGTCGTCAATTTGTCCAAGGCGGGCAAACGCGATGCCGCGCACGACCTGTTCGACGCGCATCTGCCGCTGATCCGCTACGAGCAGCAGCCCGGCGTCGGCCTCACCGTGCGCAAATACGTGCTGCAGAAGCGCGGCATCATCTCGTCCAGCGCCCAGCGCAAGCCGGGGGCGGTGATCACGCCGCAGGCGAGGGCGGAGGTCGACTATCTGCTCTCCCGTGTGGCGCGGGTCGACCGCCGCGCCAATCTGCAACCGCAATCCACTGCAGCAGGCTAATCATGACCGAGATCGTTGCTCCGCGCCTTGCCTCGACCGTGCTGTTGCTGCGTGACGGTACGTCGGCGCGTGAAATTGAAATTTTCATGATGGTCCGCCATCACCAGATCGAGTTCAACTCGGGCGCGCTGGTGTTTCCGGGCGGCAGCGTCGACAAGAACGACAAGGAGATCGCGGCCAACCCCGCGCTCTATTCGGGCGGGGAAGGGCTCGACGCCGACGCGCTCGGCTTCCGAATCGCGGGCATCCGCGAGACTTTTGAGGAAAGCGGCATTCTGCTGGCGCGGCCGCAGGGCTCGAAGGACCTGGTCGATGCCGGGCGCGCGAGCGAGATCGCGACCGCGCATCGCGCGGCCCTGAATGAAGGCAAGATCACCTTCCACAAGGTGCTCACCGACAACAGCATGGTGCTGGCGCTCGACGCGCTCGTGCCTTACGCGCACTGGATCACGCCGGAGGGCATGCCGAAGCGTTTCGACACCTGGTTCTTCCTCGCCGCTGCACCGCCCGAGCAACTCGGCGCCCATGACGGCAAGGAATCCACCGACTCGATCTGGGTATCGCCGCGCGAAGCGCTGGAGGGCGGCGAGACCGGCCGCTTCAAGCTGCCGTTCCCGACCACGCGCAACCTGATCAAGCTCGGCAAGCAGCCGAGTGTCGGCGCCGCGCTCGCCGACAGCAAGGACAAGTCGATCGTCGCGGTGATGCCCGTGATGACCAAGACCGCCACCGGCCGCCAGCTCCGCATCCCCAAGGAAGCGGGCTACGACGGCGAAGTGTTCGAGGTCGGGGCGCTGGGGTAGTCCCGTCACCCCCGCGCAAAGGCTTCGCCTTTGTCGCTGGAGGAGCGCGCTCTTGCGCGCCTCTCGAAGGGTCGACGGCCCGACTGTGGACGTGCATCCTTCGAGACGCCGCTGCGCGGCTCCTCAGGATGACGGTTCGGCATCTTCACACTTCGATCTGTAACGAAGGAGCGGCGCAACACATTCGATGTCGTCCCGGCCTAGTGCGCAATTGCGCACGGGAGCCGGGACCCATAGCCACCGATCTTCATTGTTGCGCGACGCTGGGGCCACACCTTTTTCCAACAATACAACCCCGTGGTAATGGGTCCCGGCTCCCGTGCGCAATTGCGCACTAGGCCGGGACGACGATCGGAAAGAGAATCGCTTTTTCATACTTCGGCCCGTAGCGAAGTATCATTGCCTCCCGCCGACGTAGGCTCCGTCTCAACATCGAGACGGAATCTGCAACATGACCACCACCACACCCCGCCAACCCGGCATGGCCTTCGAGCTGGCCTTGCTGCTCGCGCTCGCCACGCTCTGGGGCGGCTCCTACACCTTCATCAAGCTTGGCGTCGCGACCATCCCGCCGATCACGCTGATCGCGGCGCGCACCGCGATCGCGGGCGTGCTGCTGTTCGTCATCATGCGCCTACGCGGCGTGACGATGCCGACCGACGGCGCGAGCTGGCGCCGCTTCATCTTCCAGGCCTGCCTCAACAGCGTGATCCCGTGGACGCTGATCGCCTGGGGCGAGCGCTACGTCGATGCCGGGCTCGCCACCATCCTCAATTCGGCCTCGCCGATCTTCACCTTCCTGTTCACCGCCGCGATCACTCGCCATGAGACGGCTAGCCCGCGCGAACTGTTCGGGGTGATCGCCGGCATGGCCGGCATCTGCCTGATCGTCGGCGTCGATGCATTCCGCGATCTCGGCGACGGAATCGTGGCCGAGGTCGCGATCGTCGCCGCCACCATCTGCTACGCCTGCGCCGCGATCTTCAGCCGCGGCTTCAAGGGGCTCGATCCGATGGCGCCTGCCGCCGGCTCGCTGATCGCGGGCGCCGCGATCCTCATTCCGCTCAGCCTCGCCGTCGAACGGCCTTGGACCCTGTCGCCGTCGACGAGCTCGCTGCTCGCTCTGCTGGCGCTTGCGGTGTTCTCGACCGCGATCGCCTTCGTGATCTACTTCCGCCTGATCCAGACCCTCGGCTCGGTCGGCACCACCGCACAGGCCTATCTGCGGGTACCGATCGGGGTTGCGCTCGGCGTCGCATTTCTGGGCGAGCGGCTGAGCCCGACGGCCTGGATCGGGCTCGCCTGCGTCGTGATCGGCGTCGCCGCGATGACGATCCCTGCGCGAAAGATCGCCACCGCCTGAGGTCATCGCCGCGATGACGATCCTGGCGTCTGAAGTTTCGCCAGCCGAAACCGGCGCCTTGCTGCCGCCGGCCAGTCCCTGCATCCTGCCCGCAACGAGATCACGGGGTAGGGAAACGGGACGATGCTGCGGCGGATCAGCCTCATTGCCGGTGCGTGCCTGGTGTTGCTGGCGATGGCGGGCGCGGTGCGCGCGCAGGATTTTCCGAGCCGGCCGATCCGCATCGTGCTTCCCTATGCACCGGGCAGCGTCGCCGACGTGTTCGCGCGGATCGTCGCGCAGGACATGCAGGAGCAGTGGAAGGGCACGATCGTCGTCGAGGCCAAATCCGGCGCCAACGGCTCGATCGCGGCCGAGGAGGTCGCGCGCGCCGCGCCCGACGGCTACACGTGGCTGTTGGTGACGACCTTCTTCGCCGCAAGCCCGGCGCTCAGCACGCAGCTGCGCTGGGACCCGGTGAAAGACTTCGCGCCGGTCGGCCAGATCTGCCTCGCGCCGAATTTCTTCATCGTCCCGGCCTCGCTGCCGGTGAAAACCGTCGCCGACTACGTCGCGCTCGCCAAGGCCAAGCCGGGCACGCTGAACTACAGCCATCCCGGCAAGGGCTCGACCGGCCATCTCGGCTTCGAACTGTTCAAGCGGCTGGCCGGGATCGACGTCACCGCGATCGGCTATCGCGGCTATCCGCAGATGGTGCCCGACATCGCAAGCGGCCTGATCACCTCGAGCTTCCTGTCGGCCAACCAGGCGCTGGCCCAGGTGCAGTCCGGCAGCATCTGGCTCATTGGAGCGATCAGCGACGGCCGCTCGAAATATTTCCCCGATGTGCCGACCTTGGCCGAGCAGGGCTATGCCGAGGCGCAGGTGACGCCGTGGTTCGGCTTCGTGGTGCCGTCGGCCACACCGCGGCCGGTGGTCGAACATATCAGCGCGGCGCTGGAAACGGCGCTGGCCTCGGCCGCGGTGCGGAAGAAGCTCGATGTCGCCGGCTGCGACGCCAGGAGCACGCCGCTCGGGCGCTTCGCCGACATCATCAAGGCGGATGTCGCCCTCTGGGCCAGGGTGGTCAAGGAAGCCGGCATCCCGCCCGACTAGGCCCGACGTCGCCCTGTGCCGGAATCAGCCACCGGCTGCTATCATCGGGGTGACACAGATCACACCGCCGGCCCGCTCAGCCGCCTAGCATGTTTACCCAAAGCCCGTATTTTCCCGTATATTGGGCGTATTGGACCCCGGCCTTGATGACATGACCGCTGAATTGCCGCCGAATTCGCAAGCGCCGCGTGCGTTCTCCCTCTCAATTGGCCAGCTCACATTCGGCAGCTTCCTGCTGGTGCTGGCTGTGATCATCATCACATCCACGGCCAGCGTCATCGCGATCCGCCACATCGATACGACCTTCGCCGAGTTGCAGCGGCTGCAAAGCGTCGGCGACATCGCGGAGGACATCGACCGCCGCACCAACGAGCTGCGGCTGGCGGCGCGGGACTTCGTCACCGAGCCCGGCAGCCAGTCGCAGTCGGCCCAGGTCGCGCAGGCGGCCCAGTCGCTGAGCGAAATCCTGAAAAAGACCCGGATCGAGCTGGCGCCCGAGCAGCAGGACATGATCGACGGCGTCACCCAGCGGCTCGCGACCTATCGCGGCGGGATCGAGCGCATCTCGACGCTGCTCAGCCGCCGCGCCGAGATCGTCGCCGGGCTGCCGGCGCTGCGCGACGCCTTCGACAAGGCGGTCGACTCGAGCGGCGATGCGGCGCTGGCCAACGCGCTGTCACAGGACCAGAGCCGGATTGCCACCGCGCTCCTGGCGCATAATACGTCCGCCGCCGAGCAGGCCGCGCAAAGCATGCGGGCGATGACCGTCACCGACCCCGCCTTGCGCAGCGCCATCGACAATTATGCCGAGGCCATCATCGCGGTCTCGGTCCGCGAGGGCCAGATCGCCGACATCGACAGGGAGGTGCTCGGCGCCGAAGGCCGGCTGATTCAGAAGGTGACCGAGCTGTTGCGCGAGCTCTCCAGCCGTCGCGGCCATGTGCTGGCGCGCGATTTTGCGCGGACGCTGGCGGAAGCGAAATGGCAGAGCATCGTGCTCGGCACGGCGGGCGTGCTGATCGGCCTGTTCGCCTCGGTGCTGGTGGTTCGCCGCACCGTCCGCCCGCTCGCCAGGATCGCCGGATCGATCCGCAAGGTCGCGGGCGGCGAGAAAAGCGCGTTCATTCCCGGCGCCGATCTCGACAACGAGATCGGCGACATCGCGCGCGCCGCCGAAGTGTTCCGCCAGACCCTGGTCGACGCCGACAACGCGCGCGAGGCGGCGCTGCGCGCGCTCGCCGAGCAGCGGCTCGCCGAGGAGAGCTACCACAAGCTGTTCGAGGCGTCGGTCGACGGCATCTACGTCACGACGCCGGGCGGTACGCTGCTCAACGCCAATCCGGCGCTGGCGCGCATGATGGGCTATGCCACGCCGCAGGACCTGATCAACGGCATCGACGACATCGCAACCACCGTCTATGTCGATCCGGCGGCGCGGGAGCAGTATCAGAAGCTGATGCAGCGCGACGGCACGGTGCGCGACTACGAATACCAGGTGCGCGCGAGCGACGGCACCATATTGTGGCTGTCGGATTCCGCGACCGTCGTACGCAACGACGAGGGCGAGGTGATCCGCTACGAGGGCACGGTGCGCGACATCACCGACCAGAAGCGCGCCGAAGACGCCATCGCCGAAGGCCGCCGCATGCTGCAGATGGTCATCGACACGGTGCCTGCCGTCATCAACGTCAAGAACAGCGAGCTGCGCTATGTGATGATGAACCGCTACATGGCGGGAATCTTCGGCATCGATCCGCAGGACGCGCTCGGCCAGACCACCGCCGAGCTGATGTCGCGCTACGGCGCGGCCAAGACCGACGAGAACGACAAGCGCGTGCTGTCGGTGCGGCGCGAGCTCGGCTTCTACGAGGAGGAGTACAAGGACTCGGCCGGCAACATGCGGCAATGGCTGGTCAACAAGCTGCCGATCCTGGACTCGCAGGGCGACATCGAGAACATCGTCACGGTCGCGCTCGACATCGGCGATCGCAAGCGCTCCGAGCAGGAGATGCGCAAGGCCAAGGACTCCGCCGAGGCCGCGCTGCGCAATCTGCGCGAGACGCAGAATTCGCTGATCGAGGCCGAGAAGCTCGCCGCGCTCGGCCGCCTCGTCGCCGGCGTCGCCCACGAGGTCAACAATCCCGTCGGCATCAGCCTGACGGTGGCGTCCGCACTGGAGCGCAAGACCGCGATCTTCGCGACCCAGGTCGAGCGCGGCGACCTGCGCCGCTCGAGCCTCAACGATTTCCTCAACACGGCGCGCGACGCGTCCTCGCAGCTCGTCGCCAATCTCAATCGCGCCGCGGAACTGATCCAGTCGTTCAAGCAGGTCGCCGCCGACCGCAACTATTCGGACCAGCGCACCTTCGATCTCGGCGACCTCACCGAGCAGGTGGTGATGAGTCTGCGGCCCGGCCTGCGCAAGCACAATCTGACGCTCAACGTCGATTGCGAGCCGAACCTGATCATGAATTCCTATCCGGGGCCGTATGGCCAGGTGCTGACCAACCTGTTCCTTAACGCGGTCGCGCATGCGTTCCCGGACGGCAAGGCCGGCGAGGTCGAGATCCAGGTGCATGCGTCCGGCGGCGACAATGTCGAGGTGATCTTCGCCGACAATGGCTGCGGCATGAGCCTCGATGTCCGCCGCCGCGCCTTCGATCCGTTCTTCACGACGCGGCGCGACCAGGGCGGCACCGGCCTCGGCCTGCACATCGTCTACAGCATCGTCACCACGCGGCTCGGCGGACGGCTCTCGCTCGACTCCGCGCCGGGCAACGGCACGCGCATCCAGATGATCCTGCCGCGCGTCGCACCGCTGGAGCAGGCCGCGGAGTAGGTGGGACTCGCGGTGGCCGGAACGTCATTCGCTTTTGCTCCGTCATCCTGAGGTGCGAGCGGCGCGAGCCTCGAAGGATGCACGGCCTGGCCGGTGGCCGTCGATCCTTCGAGACGCGCGCAAGAGCGCGCTCCTCAGGGTGACGGCGACGGAATCGTCAGCACTCTGAATCGCTAATTGATATCCGCGAGCTTGTGCAGCGTGGCGCTGAAGATCAGGCTGGCCTTGCCGACCAGCGCGGTGCCGCTCATGGTGCCACGGGTGTCGGTGAAGGTGCCGGAGACACCGATGCCGACCGGGGCGGGCCCGCCGAACAGCGGGTTGTCGGTGTCGCGCGGCGTGGTGTGGCGTTGCACAAGGACTTCGCCCTTGAAGGCGTCACCTTTCACCGTGTAGCTGCCGGTGTAATATAGGTAGGCGTCGCCGCCCAGAATCTGGCCGTCGCGAAACAGAATGACGCCGCTGCCCTTACCGACGCGACCGTCCAGCAGGGTGACGTGAATTGAGTAGAGCCCGTTCTTCATAACGTCCCATGTACCGGCTGCCGCGCCCGCAGCAATCCGGATTGGTTTTTATGCCAAAGCGGGCAACCTCGTGCAATGCGGCAGGTTGATTCCCGGGTCTCCCGCGTTCGGGTGAACCCTCGGTTCCTGCCAGGCAGTGTGACGGCGCGATGACAGCGGACCGTACGCGCGAATCAAAGTGGCCCGCGAAATGCATAGCTCTGGTTGCACTGGCCGGTGAGTGCTGGAGCGAACAGATGACAGACTGGATTGAGTCCGGCGGCCGTTTGGCGCGCCCTCGCAGTGCCAATGGAACTTCGGCCCGTCGTGCGGGCCTCATGATGGTGTCACTCAGGCTCGGACTGGTGACGCTGGTGTCGGTGGTGGCCGTGCAAATCGCGCACGCGCGCGATCCCGACGGCCGCTATGCCAATTCACCGCTCAAGGAATGGTTCGACAGTCTACGCAGCGGCAAGGGGCCGTGCTGCTCGGATGCCGACGGCAGCGCGGTCAGCGACGTCGATTGGGAGTCCAAGGACGGACATTATCGCGTGCGTCTCGACGGCCAGTGGTTCGATGTTCCCGATGAGGCCGTGGTCACCGTGCCGAACCGTGCGGGCCGCACCATGGTCTGGCCGATCAAGAGCTACATGGGCGTCACGATCCGCTGCTTCATGCCCGGCAGCATGACGTAGCGAAGGGGATCGTCGGTCACACGTACTTCTTGTCGCGCTCGAGTAACTCGATCGAGATGCCCTGCGGGCCCCGGATGAAGCAGATCCGCACGCCGGGTCGGATCGTGGTCGGCTCCTTGGTGAACTCGACACCCTTGGCCTTGATCTCGGCCGCGACCGCATCGATGTCCTTCACCGTCAGTCCGAAATGATCGAGCCCCTGATAGGGCGTCACCGGGGCGGCGTTGACGCCGTCGCCTTGCGTCACCTCCGCGATAAACACCTGGGCGCCGCCGAGTTGGACGTCGATCCGGCCGGGGCCGCGGATGATTTCGCCGCCGAGAATGTCGCGCAGCCAGGTTGCGGTGGCCTCGGGATCGGGGCTGCGCAGATGGACGTGGTCCCAGGTGACGACAGGCATTGCGATCTCCTTTTTGTTCTTGCGCAGCTGGGGGCACGGCACGCGCTCTCGCGCGCGAAAGTAGCGAGCGGCCGGCCGTGACGCCATCCCTCCGTCACCGCAGTCGCAAGATTGTCGTCCCGGAATGAAACCATTCCGGCCGTCAGCGATTGTTTCTCGCGTGGCCGCTCGGCCTGCGGCCGTCCGGAAACCGCTCGGCGCGATGCCTGCGTGGCTTCCCCGGTGTGCGGCGGCTCGATCGGGCGTCCAGGGGGTGAGGGCACCACGATGCGGATCGGCTTGTCGTTTCAAAGGACTGCCGCCGGACGTCTCGGTCAGGGCGGCTTCTATGCCAGCCTGCTGCTGTCGGTCATCGCCATAGCCGGGATCGCCGCGTGGTTCATGCTCCCCGAGCCGAGCGATGCCGGGGACCAGGAGCTGTGGCCGATCTCGCCCGCCGTCATCCGCACTACGCAATACACATCGACCGAGGCCGAGCCCGCTCAGCCCGCAAAGGCCGCCCCAACCGCGCCGGCGGATGAGCCGGCCACGGTCGGGATGGCGACCGCCCCGCAGGCGGTCGAGGCGGCGAAGCCGTCGGAGCAAGGCGCTGAACGGTCGCCGCTGGAGAAGCTGCGGATCGCCTCGCAATCATGGCGGCGCGGCGGGCTGGGCTCGAAGGCGCTGGTGACCCTGACTCTGCGCAACGCCAATGACTTCGCGGTCAAGGACATCGAGATCGCCTGCGCATTCATCCGCCGTGACGGCAGCCCCCTGACCGAGCGCAAGCGGCTGATATCAGACACCATTGCCATGAAAAGCCGCAAGACCTACTCGCGGATGCTGATCGGGTTCGTCAACGTTAACGCAAACAAGGCGAAGTGCTCTGTCGTGACCGCCAGCCGCGTTTAATCCCCATTCCCGAAAAAGTGACCGGGAATTGACTTGCCGGGTGAACCGTAACGGCCAGGCAGGAACTAACTAATAAGCCGACCGTTAGAGAACGACCCGGGAGCGCGATGGCGCCTGTCCGGGTGATCATGCGCAAACGATGAGTTCGTTGCGCGATGACTGATGTCGTCGCGCCGAGATGAACCGCGCCCGTAGCGCGGGGGGAGCTACCAAAATGCCTGTGGCGCGTTATTTCCTGTACATGGGTGGTGTGCTGCTTGCGCTGCTCTTCGTCGTCAACCTCGTGGTGCCGCAAGAGGCCGTGGTCACCAGCCAGGGCCTGTCGTCGCCCGGTGTCGACAAGACCATGGTGCGCATCAAGTCGACCCAGAAATTGCCGGAGCGGGTGGTGTACGACACCAGCGTGCCGGCCATCGCTCCGTCGCAGGTGAATGTGGTGGCCGCTGCAGCCCCGCCGGCTGACCGCGATGCGTCGGCGCAGTCCCGCGTCCGCAATACGTTCGCCCAGTTCATTCCGCCGGAGAAGGCTGACGCGGGCAAGGGGCCGGTCGTGGCCGAAGCCAAACCGGCCGAGCAGCCGGCGCAGGCCCAGCCGCAAGCACCGAAGAAGCGCAAGGTCGCGCGGTACCACCCCCATCCCCAGCAGCCGATGCGGCTGGCGCAGCCCGGGATGTACCAGCCCTACCGTATCGCGCAGCAGCAGCCGCGCATGGGCTTCTTTGGCGGCTTCGGGACCTGGTAAGCGGGATCTCCCTAGCCCACATCGATACGCCGCCGCGAATGCTCGCGGCGGCATTTTCATGTCCGCGATATCAGGCCGGTCGCCGGGCGCCGATTGCGCAGGTGCCGCGCTACGCGGTTACCGCGGCAGGCGCGGAATCTTGTCGGCAAAACCGTTGTAGCAGGTCAGCCGCTCGTCCTCTTCCTTGACGAAGCGGCATTCGTTGACGCCCTTGGCAGGCGCCGCCTTCGGCTTGGGCTGCGGCTTGAAGATCTCGTCGTAGCAGAGCAGCCGCTCCTTGGTGGCGTCGTCGATGTCCCCGCAGGCCTGGAGCTTCTGCGCGACCGATTGCGGCTTGCCGGGTGCCGCGGGCTTCTCACCCTTCTTGGCAGCCGGCTTCTTGCCGACCTGAACCAGCGGCTTGTCGCCGATCATGGGCTGCTCGGCCGCCGCCGGCTTGTCGGCCGCGGCGGGAGGGGTGGTGCCTTGTGCAAGCGCGGCAGCCGGGCAGAGGAGCGCCAGCGCGAGGATGATATGTCTCATGTCGAAAATGTCCGAAATGGTGTGATGACCGGAAAGGAGGCGCCAGGATCGGAAAAGCCCGGCAAGCGCCGAGGCTTAGCGCAAGTTTTGCTCGAATCCTACCCCAGACGTGGCCCGCCCGGCACCGATCCACCGGCAAAAAGCAGGGCAATTCGCTCGCCCGGCGTCGTGATTTGCCTTTGGCAGGCCGGGCGGCTATGACCACGCCATCTGCGCGACTGGCGCTTGGATGGACTACCATCGGGGAGCGCAGAGACTGAACGCCGCGCGCCTGGGCACCGCTTCGAAACGGAGGTCCCATGACGGCGAATGTTCTCGATGGGCATGCACATGCCCAGATTGTCATCGATCAGGTTGCAAGCGAACTGGACCGGCTGCCCCGCGCACCGGGGCTGGCGGTCGTGCTGGTTGGCTGTGACCCGGCGAGCCAGATCTACGTGCAGAGCAAGGTCAGGATGGCCGAACGGCTCGGCCTGCGCGGCGAGGTCGAACGCCTGCCTGATGACGCCAGCGAGGCCGATCTGCTGGCCAGGATCGAGGCGCTCAACGCGCGCGACGATATCGACGGCATCCTCGTCCAGCTGCCTCTGCCGGCCCATGTCGACGCCTTGCGCGTGATGGCGGCGGTCGATCCCGCCAAGGACGTCGACGGCCTGCATGCCCTCAACGCAGGCCGGCTGTTTCACGGCGACGATGCGCTGGTGCCATGCACGCCGCTCGGCTGTCTCCGCCTGATCAAATCGATCCGGCCTGATCTCACCGGTGCGCATGCCGTGGTGATCGGCAGCTCCAACATCGTCGGCAAGCCGATGGCCGCGCTGCTGCTGCAGGAGCAGGCCACCGTGACGCAGACCCACATCCACACCCGCGGCATCAGCAAGATCTGCCGACAGGCCGATATCCTGGTCAGTGCGGTGGGGAAGGCCGGCCTCGTGCGCGGCGACTGGATCAAGCCGCAGGCCATCGTCATCGACGTCGGCACCACGCGCGTCGAGAAGCCGGACGGCGGCTACACGGTGCGCGGCGATGTCTCCTTCGACGAGGCGGTGCAAATCGCCGGCGCGATCACGCCGGTGCCGCGCGGCGTCGGCCCGATGACGATCGCCTGCCTGATGGAGAACACCGTGAAGGCCGCCAAGGCGAGGGCGGCACGGCTGCAATAGCGCGGCATGCGCATTGCGCGAGCGGCCGATGCCGCTCGCGTCACGTCTTCGCGCCCGGCGTCGCGTGCGCGAAGTTCATGACGTCAGAGGTCATGGAAAGCCCGCAGCGATCGTCTATCGTTGTGCCTCGCGGAGGTGCGCGATGCTGTATGCGGAAGATCTCACCGAAGGCCACACGTTCCAGCTCGGCAGCTATACGATCGGCGAGGCCGAGATCGTTGCCTTCGCCGGCAAGTATGACCCCGTGCCGATCCACACCGATCCCGCTGCGGCTGCGGCGGGTCCGTTCGGCGGCTTGATCGCAAGCGGCTTCAACACCATTGCGATCTATCAGCGCCTCGTCGTCGAGGCGATCTGGAGCAAGGTGGCAGGGATCGTCGGGCGGAGCCTGGAGATTCGATTGCCCAGTCCGGTCCGCCCGGGAGCCACGCTGACCGGCCAGTCGCAGATCCAGAGGATCACCATCAGGCCGGAGCGGCGCGACGCTGTCGTGATCTTCAGGACGGAGTTGACCAACGACGAGCAGCGCCCTGTCCTCGTCGTCGTGCTCGATGCTCTGATTCACATGCGGCCGGTCGCGAAGGAGCGGGCGTAGCGTCCGAGTTGATCGCCGATCGGGGGCCGTAGCCGGGATCATCGGGCTTGAAGCGGTGTTGCTCGGAAGTACCTTGCATTACATGGTACCTTGCTATATATAGCACCCAACACCCGCAGGAGTTCGATGGCGGAATCGACGATCCAGGTTCAGCTCAAGAAGGGAGCGCTCGAGATGTGCGTGCTGGCGCTGCTGGCCCGTGGCGAAAGCTATGCCTATGAGATCGCGAGCACGCTCGCTTCACGCATCGGCATGGGTGAGGGCACGATCTACCCCCTGATGCGCCGCATGCAGGATGACGGGCTGGTCGATACGCGCCTCGTCGAGTCGAGCAGCGGTCCGCCGAGGAAATACTACCGGCTGACGCCGGCGGGACGCGCGGCACTCACCGCCCAGAAGCGCGAATGGCAGGCCTTCACGGACGCGGTCGATCAGCTGCTCGGAGAGCGCAAATGAACCGGGCCGTCTTCCTGCGACGTCTCTCCGACGGATTGGCCGGCCTTCCGGCGCGCGAGGCCGAGGACATCCTCGACGATTACAGCGCCTATTTCGACGAGGGCCTTGCGGCGGGACGCAGCGAAGAGGACGTCGCGGTCGCGCTCGGCGATCCCTCGCGGCTGGCGCGTGAGCTGCGCACCGAGACCGGCCTGCGGCGCTGGGAGGATGACCACAGCCTGCGCAATTCAGCTTCAGCGCTGCTGGCGCTCGGCGGGCTTGCCGCGGTCGACATTTTCTTCCTGCTGCCGCTGCTGTTCGCGGCGCTGCTCACCGTGCTGATCCTCGGCCTCGTGATGTTCGTGCTCGGCATCGTTGGGATCGGGCTCCTGGTCAGCGTCTTCAAGCTCGCCGCGGTCGCGTCGATCGCCAAGCTGGTGCTGCGCGCGGTGGCGGGCATCGGCCTGATCTCCGCCAGCGCCGGAATTGCGATGCTGCTGCTGTTCGCCGTCAACGCGGCGATCGGCAAGCTCGGCAGCTATGCGCGCCTGCACTACCGATTGCTCAAACCCGAACAGCACGCCGGCTGACGATGCCGGCATCGGGAGGATGGCGATGATGCACATGCCGCAGAATCTCAATCCAACGATAAAGCTCGATCGCCGCAGCGTCCTGGCCGGGCTTGGCGCGAGCCTGATCGCGCCGCGGGTCGCGTCAGCGCAACCAACGGCCGAGGAGATCGCCCGTCGCCTGACGCAGGCCGAGAGTGCCGGCACGATCAGCGGCCTGCATGCGCTGCTGGTAAGCCGAGGTGGCAGGCTCGTGTTCGAGCATTACGGCAAGGGGGACGATGAGGCGGAAGGCCGCGGGCCGCTCGCCAACGTCGTGTTCGGCCCTGATGTGCCGCACGATTTGCGTTCGGTATCGAAGAGCGTGATCGGTCTTGCCTACGGCATTGCGCTTGCCGCCGGCAAGGTGCCGCCGCCGGAGGCGAAGCTGTACGACCAGTTTCCGCAATATGCCGATCTTGCGCGCCAGGTGGGCCGCGACCGCATCACCATCCATCACGTGCTGTCGATGACGCTCGGCCTCGAATGGGACGAACTCACCGTTCCCTATGGCGACGATCTGCGCAACTCGGAGATCGCGATGGAGGCGGCGCCCGACCGCTTCCGCTTCATCCTGGAGCGGCCGATTGTTGCCGAGCCCGGCACCAAATGGACCTATTGCGGCGGCGCGACCGCGATCCTGGGGCGCTTGATCTCGAACGGCACCAGCGAGGACTTGCTGGCCTATTGCCGCCGCGTGCTGTTCGATCCGTTGGGGTTTGGTCCTGTCGATTGGGCGAAGGGGGTGGGCGACGGCCAGTATCGCGCGGCCTCGGGCCTGCGCCTGTTGCCGCGCGACCTCCTGAAGATCGGCGAGCTCGTGCGCGCCGGCGGCGCGTGGGGCGGCCGGCAGATCGTGCCGCGCGACTGGCTGACGCGCGTGCTCGCGCCGGCGGTCGTGATGGAGAATGGCGGCCGCTACGGCTACCAATGGTATCTCGGCGCGTCCTTCGCAGCAGTATTGCCGCATCCCGAACGCTGGGCCGCCGGCATCGGTTGGGGCGGTCAGCGCCTCTATGTATTCCCCGCGCTCGACCTTGTCGTCGCGCAATGCTGCGGCAACTATGACAAGCCGTCGGCCGAACAGCGGCGCATCAATGATGCCATCATCGATGAGGTGGTGCTGCCCGGCATTTTGGCCGCGCACCCATAACGACGCGGACGTCGGCTTTGGGGTCTAGGCAGACATTTTTGCTCACCCAGAGCATTGCCGGTTTTGACTCACAGCGGAAATTGGATGCTTGGCTAGAAAAAGTCTTCGGTTGGAAAAAGATCGTCGCCTTCAATGCATTTTGAGAGGAAGATCGCAAGCCCTAGATCGCCGGTCCACAACGTGTAGCGGTACTGACCATACTGCTGCTTTGCTGCCTCACACTGGCCTATTGCGTGGGCCGCGAACTGTCGAGCACGATCCAGCCACATCTCTCTTCCGGTGCGCTTGAACAATTTGAGAAACGCAAAGCCGTTTCCAGCCGTGCCGTGACAGATGCAGCTACCTTTTTTCAGCGGGCCAACTTGCCAGATCGTCTCGCCAGCCGCAGTCAAGAGATCGTCAATGGCTGGGCCCGGAAAGGTAGCCATGGTGTTCACAATGCCAGGCGCACCATGACAGTGCTGCATCAGCATTGCGGTGCGGCCCGGTCGATGTTTGCCAACCGATTGCGGCCAATTGATCAACTCCCCCTCGCGCAATGCCGTCGCCCGCAGCGTGCGAGAAATGCAATCCAGCCATTGTTTTTGTTCGTTCTCGGGCAAGAGATGTCGGCCGCGCAACGCAGGAAAGGCATTTCCCGCGAAGCCGTGAACTGCGCCTAGATGTGTCGCCTTATGCCCTTGAAGATTTTGCTCCCAGATCAGGCAATCCGCGCCCTCGCAAGTTTCAAGCCGATCCCACAGAAGCCTGATATCGCGACGAAACCGCGACGCCCAAATGTCATCACCGGTTTCCTCAAACAGCGCGAGTGATAGGGTTGCTGTCCCCGGAGACCCAAACATAAATTCACGCACGGGATTGTCCTTACTATTATCAACAGCGGCTCCCAATTGATCTGCGACGGTGTTCAGCCCCGCCAATCGGCCTGCAACTAGAAGCAGTCCAGCGTCACCGATCAGAAGGCCGTCGGCGCCGTGGCTGCGCCACCGTCCGCCTTCGATCTGGGCGCGGTTGGCCTCCCTTAATTCAGGTATTACTTCCTGAAAATCGGGATGATCGACAATGGCTCCGATACGCCTCAGGTGGTTGAGCGCCCACGCAACACCACCCGCGCCAACATATAAATTATGAAAGCGAGTGCCCGGACGGGCTTCCTCCAGCGGATGTGTTGGCCATAGGTCGCGGCGAGAAAACGTTGCGTCGGCGTCGGCTGCAATGCGTTGAATGTATTCGCGTGAAGTCGCTTCGTTCCAACTTGACCCATTGAGGGCTTCGTGACGCGCGGCCTCGTAGATCATCAGGGAATATCCTTGGATGCTGCGGCCCCTTTCGCACGCTTTAATGCCCGATCATCGTGCTGAACTGGTCATCGCGTCAATGCGACAATGCTTCCGAAGATGGCCTTTTCGGACATGCCGCACTGGCTATCGAAAGTCCGGTGTCGGGGGTGAAGCGGACCTCACGGTTGCGCGTTCCGACTTCCGAGTTTGACCCAAAGCAGACGACCTTGATTTAGATCAACCGGTACAACCCGGTATGCCCTTACTTTGTCTATTCGGCGCCAACTATCACAGCATCAGCGGGGTATCAATGACAAGAAGCGTTCAATTGCTGATCGGGCTGTCGGTATTGTTTGCGGGTTTGTTGTCGTTTGACGCGTATGGCCAAACCCCGGGCGCCTCGTTGATTCCAACAGACGGCGGCGCGAGTGCAGCCCAGCACTTCGACCCGCTTGGAAAGCCACCGTCGAAGTTCACAATCGAACTGCGCAATGGCCAGAAGGCCGAACTTCCGTTCGCGGACAAGCGCGATTTCGACGAAGCGAAGCGAGGGTTCATCGCGGAGCCTCCCTACACGAAGATCATGGCCGACGCTGGCCACGTTGCATGGGATATGGCCAGCTACGGCTGGCTGTTGACCGGCAAGGACTTTGAGAGCATCCATCCGTCGCTGCAACGGCAGGCCGTTTTGAACATGGCCTACGGGTTGTATGAAGTGGTTCCGGGCCGCATCTACCAGGTGCGCGGTTACGACCTCGCCAACATCAGTTTCATCAAAGGCGATACTGGCTGGATTGTCTTCGATCCGCTGACGGCGCAGGAGACCGCACGGGCGGCGCTCGAGTTCATCAACGACAAGCTCGGCAAGCGTCCGGTCGTGGGGGTCGTCTACTCACACTCACACGTCGACCACTTTGGCGGGGTACGCGGAGTCGTCGACGAGGCCGACGCCACCAGTGGAAAGGTGATGTTGATTGCGCCGGAAGGTTTCCTGCAGGAGGCGATCGCCGAGAACGTGCTGGCTGGCAATGCGATGTCGCGGCGCACGCAGTGGCAGTACGCCGTGCTGCTGCAACGCGGACCGCATGGCCATGTCGATCAGGCGATCGGAAAGAACGTGGCCAACGGCAACACCGGGCTGATTGCGCCGAACCGGCTGGTGGGTAAGAACATCGAGGAGATTACGCTCGACGGCGTGAAGATGGTGTTCCAGAACGCGCCGGACACCGAGGCGCCGGTCGAGATGAATACCTACTTCCCGCAATTCAAAGCCCTCTGGACGTCGGAAATCATCACCGGCACCGTCCATAACATCCTACACGCTGCGTGGCGCGCGGGTGCGTAACGCCCTGAACTGGTCGAAGGAGATCAACGAAGCGCTGTACAAATTTGGGCAAGAGGCCGATGTAATGTTCGCGTCACACAGCTGGCCGCGCTGGGGTAACGCGCGTATTCAGGAAGTCCTGCGCGCGCAACGCGATGCCTATGCCAACCTGAATAACCAGGCGCTGCACTACGCTAATCGGGGGGTGACCCTCAACGAGATACACAACGTGTACGAGGTGCCGAAGAGCCTGCGCGACCAATGGGCTGTGCGCAGCTATCACGGTGACGTGCAGAATAACTCACGGGCAGTTATCAACCGGTTCCTCGGGCACTATGACGGCAATCCGGTCAATCTAATCCCCCTATCGCCGAAGGATTCGGCGCCGTTGTATGTGGAGATGATGGGCGGCCCGGCAAAGATCGTCGCGAAGAGCGAGGAATTGCTGGGGCAGGGCAAGTATCTACTTGCGACCGAGATCCTGAACAAGTTGGTCTTCGCCGAGCCGCATAACCAGCAAGCGCGGCGGCTGCTCGCCGATGCGTACGAGCAACTCGGTTACCGGGCGGAGAGTACCAGCGTGCGCAACGGCTTCCTGCAAGGTGCCTTTGAACTGCGCAACGGTCTCCCGGGGGGCGTTCCCCCACGTAGCACAGGACCGGACGTCGTGCGCGCGATGTCCACCGAACAGTGGCTCGACTTCATTGGCATTAGCATGGATCCGAAAAAGGCCGATGGGATTCGGTTTACCATCAACCTCGCCACGCCAGATAACGGCGAGCAGCACGCGATCGAGATGAGCAATGCGACACTCACCAACATCAAGGGCTTCCAGGCGAAGAACCCGGATCTGACAGTTACCGTCGATCGCTCCGATCTCAATCAAGTGATGATGGGTCAAGCGTCCTTCGACGATTTGCTCGCGTCCGGCAAAGCGCGATTCGAGGGCGATCGGAGTGGATTCGACCGGCTGCGCGCCATCCTTGTTCAGTTCACGCCTGACTTCGAGATTCTGCCTGGCACCGCCACGAAGGCATCGACGCTCGGGCCAAAGCCCTTTGAGGTTCGCGATCTCGTCGACTACGACTGAAAACCTGTTGCGCTGGCGCGGCGCTGGAAGGGCTGCTATTGGCCCTTAGCTGACGTTTGCTCGGAATGCCGTAATGTCCGCTGCCGGGAGGGAAGCTGGCCAAGGTCGAGCGAGTGTCGTGGTCGGCTTTTGACCCCAAGCGGACTTCTGTTGATCTAGATCAACATGAGCGGGCGCGACACTCCGTTTTCTTGCGTCGTTGTGGCCGCAGTGCTCTCCATAATCCCGGGTAGATCAGCATCCAGGACGACCCCGATGAGATGTAGATTGATCAGTCTGACGTTTGCTGTCTCGATAGTTCCGATCGTTGCGAATGCGCAGGTAACCATTGATATGGGCAAGATCATATGTAGCCAATATCTCGCTATGCCGCAGTCACAGTCGGATAAATTTTCTGCCTGGATGAGCGGCTGGTTCAGTTATCAGAACAGCAGGACTTTTGTGGATCTTGCCTTGCATCAACAAAATATCGCCAACGTAAAGGCATGGTGCCAATACCATCCAGCGGAAAGCGTTATGTATGGCTTGCAACAATCGGTAGGCAAGAATTGACGGCTCGAGAGTTTGGAGGATCGTTATGAGATGCAGGACTTTTGTCGTTTCTGTGATTTTGATAGGCGCGGCCTCAGCGCCAGCCGCGGCTCAGATCAGGCTGGACATGAACAAGATCACTTGTGGAAATTGGCTAGGATACGGTTCAGCAGATCGGGATTTCGTAAGGTATTTCATGAGCGGTTACTATAACGCGGCCGCAAAAAATAATGTCTTGGACTACGACCGTTTGCAAAAGAATTCGGAAAAGGTTGCGGCCTATTGCAAAAAGCACAAATCCGACACGCTGCCAACCGCCATTCAAAAAAGTGCCAGCTAGATTGTGAACCCCGACGGGCGTCGCCGCCGGAGCCTTAGCCGGCGATATTCCCACGCCTCGACCGAGAGTTGAACGGGCCACGGGAACTGCGCAACCGCCTCCTTATCGTTGCTCGCATAACCGTGCGTCGCTTCAGTACGTCTCCTTTTGGCCCTTTTCGGACGTGCCGCACTGGCTATCGAAAGTCCGGTGTCGGGGGTGAAGCGGACGTCACGGTATAAACCGCAGCATGTCGGCTTCTTGCCCGTCTCGGACTTTGTGCAATGTCCGCTTCCGCGTCGCCGTTGGGGGAGCGGACATCGCGGATTTAGAGTACACGCCCTGGTTCCGCTATGCGCCATAGGGCATTGGCCTGGATGTGTGCGCCGTGAAAAGCAGCAAGCAGAAGCGCGGAGAGATCGACGCCAAGCGGCGCAAGGCCGAGGAATGGCGTCGCCTGCAGGCGCAGCGTGCCGCCGAACAGCGCCGTCTTCGCGACTACAAGATTGCGCTGGCGCGCGGCGAGGTTCCAGTGGTGACGAGCGAGCTGGCGCCGTCGAACAGCTATTCGATCCCCGATTTCGTCGAGCGCGGAACCTATCGACCGGAGCCGTTCGTGTGCAAGGACTGCGGCGTTGCCGAGGTGTGGACTCCGTTGCAGCAGAAATGGTGGTACGAGACCGCCAAGGGCGACGTGTTCACCACGGCCGTGCGTTGTCGGGCCTGCCGCACCAGGGAGCGCGCACGCAAGTCCGCCGCGCGCCGCGTGCATCTCGAAGGACTTGCGAGGAAGAAGCCTTCCGCGCCGTGAAGGGCGCATGCGTGACGTCAAGCCGTGCTTCCCGCATCGATGGACATGGAACCCGCACGCCCGCGGTCAATGCGTCGCGCGTGCGGAACGTTTCGTTGCCTGATCGGTTCGAGACTTCGAAGCCCCCGAACGAGGGGCGTGGGCGGGAAGGAAGCCAGCCAGGGAAACCAACCAAGGAAGCCAGCCAGGGAAACCGGTCAAGGCCGGAACCAACAAGAAGGAGCAGCGGATGAAGCTTAATGCCACGCAAGTCAAGCAGACCATGACGCAACTGAACGCCCAGGTGCTGCCGGAGGATCATCCGGCGGTGGCGCAACTGAACAGCGTGTTCGGCGAGCACACCTTCTTCGTCGATACCAGCGGACTCAAGGTGCTCGAACTGGCGCAGACCTCTGACAAGCCGGGGCAGACGGGCGAGGTCGTGAGTCTCGCCGAGTGGAGCGATCCGGAGCTGACGTCGCTTCGGCCGCACGAGCCGGAGCCGACCGGCGTGCTCATCACGCTCGAACCCAGCAAGCACTGAAGCATTTTCCAGCGAAGTGGGCACCGGTTCGCGTCAAGAAAATGCGACCAAACAAAGGGACCAGAGCAAGATCCGATCAATCGGATCATGCTCTGAGCGCCGCAGCGCGCGGCATCGCGATCGGCCCTCTTGATGGCGATAGCTCGAACGTCACCTCAAGAGGTGCCGAAAGTCACATGGCAAATCAGCGCCGCCTGCGTATGCATTTTGTTTGAGGTGGGTATCCAGGCGGTGAGGGGCAGATGGGGATCGTGCGGCGCTGGAGCTCGGACGAGGACGAGAAGCTCCGCCAGCTCGCCGGGGCCGGCAAGAATGCTCTCGAGATCAGCAACGAACTAACCCGCAGCGCGTCGGCGGTGCGCCGGCGCGCCGAGGTCCTGTCGGTTCTCATCATCGCCAAGGCGTTTCGTGCCCGCCCGTCGCATGTCGCCACCCATCTCGAGCGGGTCGCGATCGACGCGATCAAACATCGCCGGCCGTTTCCCGCGGGGGTCGGCCCGAGCACGCTAGCCGGCATGATCGACAAGGGCTGGATCATCCCGGAGGTGGGGCGGAGATATCGCGTCACCGACGCCGGCCTGGAGGCGGTGCGGCGCAAGATCCCGAGCAGTTAAAGGCGCTGCGTGGCTGCGCGCCCGGCGCGACCCGAATGTGGGTTGGCGGGTTTCCCGTAAATGCACGGGACGCCAGGCGGAATATTTGCGGCCCGAGCGCAAGATTTTGCGCCCGAGACGGAGGCGCTCGCCGTTCAACCATCGGGGGCGCATCAGCTGCGGTCTCCTCTTGCCCTTCCGTCAGAGTTGATGGTGCCGATGCTCAACGTCCCGCAGGCTCAAGCCGACCGATATCAGCGTTTTGCCGATCTCTCCGATTCCGTCGGTGAGGCAGTCGATGCGATCGCCGGACTGAGCGCAGCAGAGCGTACCGACGTGGCATTCCTCGAGCGGGAGTTCATCCCCGCGCTCGGCCTCAACGACGAGCTGCTGCGCGAGCAGCCGCCGGAATTGTCGGCGAGCTTCGGCAAGGGCCTGCACCTCTGGCAGTATCCGAGCCAGCTTGCGCCGTATCTGGCCTGGCTCGCGCGCAACGCGTCCGGCGTCTCATCGTACATGGAGATCGGCTGCCGCTGGGGCGGCATGTTCATCCTGGTTGCGGAGTGGCTCCGGAATAGCGGCGCCGACCTCAAGACCGTGATCGCGGTCGATCCGATCGATCCGACACCGTTCATCACGGCCTATTTCGACCTGCTGCGCGAGCGGGCGGAGATCGAGCCGGTCTATCTTCAGGCCTTCTCCACCGCGCCGGTCGTCAGTGCCTATGTCGATCGGGTGAAGCCGGACTTCGTCTTTATCGACGGCGATCACAGCCTGCGCGGTGCGATGCTGGACCATCTGCTGGTCCGCGCCCACGCCAGGATCATCGTGCATCACGACGTCCACTCCCAGGCCTGTCCGGATACGACGCTGCTCTGGACGGCCCTCAAGGAGTTCGAAGCGCCGATCTTCGATACGTTCGAATTCACCAGCCAATATCCGTCCGTCGACGGTTCATTCCTCGGCATCGGCGCGATGAAGCGGCGGTCAGCGTAGACTACACAGGGCTCACGGTGTTGGCGGCGTCTCGAAGGCGCGCCAGTTGATCACTCGGAGATCGCCGCGCTGATAGGGCTGCGGCACGCGCTGCCGGGTCGGCATCGATAGCTGCCGATGCAGCACCGGAAATTTCTGCGCCAGCGTTCCGTTGGTGGGCGGATCCTGCGTATCGGTCGCGGTTAGGCTCACCAAACGATAGCCCGATCCGAACGCCCGCTCGAATGCGCCGGGCTCGAGCTTCCGGATCGTGTTCGGATCCTCGATATCGCCAAAGGTCACGATCATCGGCGTCCTGTTCGCTTGAAAGCTGCCATCGGCCTGTATCGATTCCGGCAGAAGGCTTTCCGAGATCGGTCTCTCGTCGAGCTGGTTGTTGATGGTGACGAACACATAGCGCCTGCCGCCAAGATCGGCGTAGGGCGCTTCGCCCCGCTCGGAGGTCGCGCCCTTCACCGCGGCCGGGTACCACCATGGTGCATGCGAGTGGACCATCTCGATCACGGATGCGCCGCGTGCCGTGCCGTTCGGTGTCGCCACCTCGATCGAAATCTTCTTGCGGATCGGCTTGGACGTCGACGATCCGCCGAACACCAAGAGATATCCGCCGCCGAGCACGAGTAGCCAGATCACCAGGCGCCGGACCGCCCAGTTGAGCAGGTTCGTCCGCGGCATGCGCTGCTCCGCTCTACCCGGCGCGTTGTGCCGAGGCTGACGCCCCGTTGAGCGCGCGCGGCGCAGCGCCTCGCTCCTCGAGATAGGCGTTGCCCCAGCTCCACAGCGAGTGGATCACGGGTTCGAGCGAACGCCCGCGCGCCGTCAGCGAATACTCGACGCGCGGCGGCACCTCCGGATAGATCTCGCGGTGGATCAGATCAGCGGCTTCCAGCTCGCGAAGCTGCCGCGTGAGCATGCGCTGTGAAATCCGCGACAGCCGCCGCCCGAGTTCGTTGAATCGGATGGTATCGCCGAGCAGGTGATAGAGGATCACGGCCTTCCACTTGCCGTCGATCAGATCGAGCGTCGCCTCGACGGGGCAGCCGGCCGCACAATCATAGCTCTTCGCATCGCGCCCCTTCATGGTTCACTCCCTGATACTACCGGACATTCCTGTGCGTAATTGTCAGCGCCCAACTTAGCGCGCAACGTTGGTCCCGCAAAGCCGAACCTTGCCGATCAAGGCCGGTCCGGCGTGCAACGACACATCAACGGCAACAGGGAGGGGACCCGCGTGAAGCGAGGGATTTTGTTGATCGCCGCGATGACGGCGAACGTATTGCTATCAGTTGCGCGTGCGGACGAGCCGGCGGTCCGTGCCGAGATCGTGGCGCGGTTGCCCGAGTCGGTCGGCAACATCGCCATCACGCCGGACAACCAGCTGATCTTCAGCCATCACCCGTTCTTCAGTCCGGAGATCAGGGTCGCGAAGCTGACGTCGCCGACGACATTCCAGCCGTTTCCGAGCGCAGAGTGGAATACGCCGCGGAAGGGCACCGATCAGTATCTCGACAACGTGCTCGGGCTCCGCTCGGACGAGAATGGCGTGGTCTGGATCATCGACATGGGCTTCCGCACCAACATCACGCCAAAACTGGTAGGATGGAATACGCGCAGCGACCGGCTCGAGCGCATCTATTACATGCCGGATCCCGTCACGCGGACGGGATCGCAGCCGCAGGACATCGTGATCGATCAGAAGCATCGCAAGTTCTACATCGCCGACGAGAATATCGGCCCGGGCGGCGACGGATCGCATGCCGCGATCATCATCATCGACATGGACACCGGGCGCGCCAGGCGCGTGCTTGACGGAGACCGTTCCACGATCCCCGAAGACCTGCCGATCACGGTGGACGGCAAGGATCTCACGGTGTCGGGCAAGGACGGCAAGCCATCGATCATCAAGGTCGGCTGTGACGGGATCACCATGGATGTCAGGTCGGAATGGGTCTACTTCGCGCCGCTCAGCGGCCGCTCGATCTACCGCGTGCGGGTTGCCGATCTCAACGACGAGAAGCTGACGCCACCCGAGCTCAGCGCCAAGGTCGAGCGCTATTCAGACAAGCCGAACAATGGCGGGCTTTCGATCGACTATGCCGGCAATCTTTATCTGACCGCAGTCGAGAGCAAGTCGGTCGGCGTCATCGGCGCCGATCGCAAATATCGCACCTATCTGAGCGATGCGGAGATGGTCTGGCCCGACGGCATCACGGCGTCCGCGGACGGCTACATGTACGTATCGGCGTCGCAGATCTCCGCGGCCGCGATGTTCCACGGCGGCAAGGGCGAGAACAAGGCTCCGTATCTGATCTATCGCTTCAAGCCGCTCGCGGCCGGCTACGTGTCGCGATGAGTGCGGGCGCAGCGCATTGACGACGACGCCCGGCCTGTTTTGCAGGCCGGGCGACAGTTGCAATCACGAACTCGCCGGCTGGTCGCGCAGATTAAGCTTGCTCTTGTCGCCGCCGGCCCAGGCCAGTGTCTTCGGGTCCATCACCCGGAACCAGAGCGGCGGGATCGCCGCCAGTCCGAACATGCCGGTGTAGCCGTTCGGCAGCCGCGGAATGTCGTCGAAATCGCGCAGCGACTGGTAGGGGCGCATCGGGTTGGCGTGGTGATCGGAATGACGTTGCAGATGGAACGTCATCAGGTTCGAGACGATGTGGTTGGTGTTCCAGGAGTGGCGCGGCTCGACCGCCTGGTAGCGGCCGTTCGGCAGTTTTTCGCGCAGCAGCCCGTAATGCTCGACATAGTTGGCCTGGGTCAGCGCATACCAGCCGAGGAAATGATGCGCGACGATGAAGGGGGCGACCTTCCAGCCGAACAGCGCGATCAATATAGCCGCGACCACGAATGTCAGCGCAAAACCCTGCAGGATCTCGTTGTTGACAGACCAGACCGGTTCGCCGCGCCTGGTCAGCCGCTCGGCCTCATTGCGCCAGCCGCGCTTGAAGGCGCCCGGCAATTCGCGCAGCGCGAACGCATAGATCGATTCACCGAACCGCGCGCTGGCGGGGTCCTCGGGCGTTGCGACCCAGGTGTGGTGGCCGCGATTGTGCTCGACGCGGAAGTGGGCGTAACCGACCGCACAATTGGCGAGCGTGCCGAACATGATGTTGAGCCGGTCGGATTTGTGGCCGAGCTCGTGCCCGATCAAGAGCGCGCCGCCATTGATGGTGCCGACGCCGAGCAGCAGCGCGACGTAGGACCACCACGGCAGCTCCTGGGTGCCGAAGAAGGCGATCAGGGCGACGTAGTTCACCCAGGGAAACACCACGGTGAAGCGCGCCAGCCGCAGATAATACGGATCGGCCTCCATCGCGGCGACCACCTCCGCCGGCGGATTGTGGGTGTCCTCGCCGAACAGGACGTCGAGCAGCGGGATCAGGATGAAGATGAAGACGAAGGGGATCAGCGTCACCAGCGGATTGTGTGTCCGCAGGAACAGCCAGTAGGACAATAGCGGGATCAGCGGCGGGATGAACGAGAGCATCCACAGATAGCGTTTGCCGTCCCGATAGGTGATGGTTTCGCCAGCGGCATTGGTGCCCGTGAAGATCATCGCATTCCCTCCAGCATCTCGCGTCGCGTCGGCATTCGCCGTTGTTGCATCAAGAATGCCGCGAGGCGGGCCTGCGCCGCCAGTTCACAACAGGCCAAATTTGTGGCATTTTGCGCCAAGCCCATTTCGTCAGACAGCCCGGGGAGGCCGCCGACACCATGCAGGGATCTGACACAGATGCCCTCCGCGCGCCGGTCACCGTGAGCTATGCACGCGCGCTGGTCCGCGCCTTCGGCAAGACGCGCGGCGAGCGCGACGAGCTGCTGAAGGGCACGGGGATCCGGCTCGAGGCGCTCGACCAGCCGGGTGCGCACATGCCGGTGTCGGGGCTGGTGGTGCTGGCCGCCAACATCACCCGCCGGCATGGCGAGCTGTGGCCGTTGTCGGCCGCTGCGGTCTGGTCGACATCGCTGCAGGGAGCGCTCGACGTCGCGACCCGGACGGCACCGACCATCGAGGATGCCTTGATCACCGGCGCGCGCTTCGGATCGACCCGCGCGCCCTTCATCCGCAACCGGCTGCGCCGCACCGCGCGCGCGATCCAGATCGAAATTTCTCCCGCGGTGGCGATGGATGACGCGCTGTGGCACGCCGTGGCGCTCGCCGTCAGCCTCAACGTGCACGCGGTGTACACGCAGCTGCTCGAGGATGCGATCGGCCAGGCGACGCTGCAATTTCCCTGGGCGCCGCCTGCGGACGCCGAGCGGCTCGTGCCGCATTATGCCTGCGCGGTGAAGTTCAACGCGGCCGCCTTCCTGTTCGATGTGCCGAAAGAATTGTGCGCGCGACCGTCGCCGTTTGCCGATCCGGAATTGCACGCCAAGGCGATCGAAGCCTTGGAGACGATCGAGAAGCCGCGCTCGGACAGTGAGGCGCTGACACGGATCGTGGAGAACCTGATTGCGTCGCGCCTGCCGCAGCGGCTCGGCGAGGAGGAAGCTGCGCGCCTCGTCGGCACCTCGCGGCGCACGCTGGTGCGGCGGCTGGCGGAGGGGGGCGGCGCCTTCCGCCCGCTGCTCGACGCCGTGCTGCGCGAGCGCGCGAGGGTGATGCTCGCGGCAGGCACCCAATCCCGCGACGAGATGGCAGCCGCGCTCGGCTACACCGATGCGACGAGTTTCAGCCGGGCGTGCCGGCGCTGGTTTGCGGCGAGGGGCGTGCGGGGCTAGCGGATCATGGCGTGCGGCGCGGTTCGCGTCAGCCCAACACATCTGGTTGGAGGCTGGGCGCCTCGGCCGATGAAGATGGGCAGTATTGTTTCAGCCGTGGCACAATGACGCGGCGGTCGCTGTCACGAGCATTGCCAGGATCATGATCCGGTTTCATACTCTGAAGGCCGGAAAGCGGAGACAGCGATGCTGTTTCGTCTCGCATTTGCTTTTGTAGCGATGGCGGCGCTGCTGGTGGATCCGATTGACGCCGTCGCGCAGGACATGCTGCGCGATGTCGACCTCAACAGTCCCGACATGACGACGTCGGAGATGACGCGCGCCGAGGTCGACACGCTGCTCGAGGCGGCACGTCAACAGCCGGTGAACCGACGCACGGCAGATTTGGAGGGAAAGCGGCTGTCGCACCTCGATCTCTCGGGGCTCGACTTCTCCGGCGGCAATCTTCGCCTCGTCAAACTCAACCGCGCCAGCCTGAAGGGCGCGCGCTTCGACGGGGCCATCCTGAACCAGGCCTGGCTCATCGACGCAGATTTGACCGGCGCATCCCTCGTCAGGGCATCGCTGCTGGGCACCCAGATGCAACGCGCCAGGCTTGGCGGTGCCAATTTGAGCGGCGCACGCATCACCGCCGATCTTTCCGGCGCCAGCATGATCGGGGCCAAACTTGGGGGCGCCGATTTGAGCGCTGATATGCGCAACCAATCGATGGGCATGATGCGCGGCGTGCTCAATTCCGCCGATCTGCGGAATGCGGATCTGAGCGGCGCCAATCTCTCGCGCGCCGATCTCGAATTCGCGAAGCTGCAGAACGCCAATCTGGCCAATTGCAATCTCAGCCGCGCTAACCTCGTGGGAGCCGACTTGTCCGACGCCAATCTCGCCGGCGCCGATTTCACCGAGACCGACCTTGCGTCGGCCCTCCTGCCGGGCGCGGCGGCGCTGGCCGATACCCGCAATCTGGACAAGGCCCGGAACTTGAACCTGGCGCGGCGCCCAAATTAGCAGGCGAATTGCAGTGCCCAGCAACTGGACTTATGCTCTGCGTCGAGAACCACGCTACCGCTCATCGTGCGGCGGGCAGGGCCACGGTGGATGGTTGCATGTCGCACCAGAGGTGACGTCATGACCATTTCTCCCACACTGCACAAATATCTTGCTGCCGAAAACATTGCGTACGACGAAATCCCGCATGTGCTGACGATGTCGTCCACCCATAGCGCCCAGGCATGTCACGTCTCAGGCGATCGCCTGGCCAAGGCGATCGTGTTGCGTCGCGACGGCGGCTACATGCTCGCCGTGCTGCCGGCCTCACATCACCTCAGGCTTGAGGACCTGAGGGCGAGATTCGGCGACGATATCGCCATGGCCGCTGAAAGCGAGATCGATCGTCTGTTCGCGGACTGCGCGCACGGGGCGGTTCCCGCCGCCGGCATCTGTTACGGGCTTGACGTTATCGTCGATGACAGCATCGAGATGCAGCCCGACGTCTACATTGAAGCCGGCGATCATGAGACGCTGCTGCATCTCGGTCGTGCGCAATTCGCACGCCTGACCGCCAACGCTCTGCGCGGCCGCATCAGCGCGCACGACTGATGCGGTGGATGGCGCGACCATCTGTCGGCGCGCCCTGATCAAGGCGCGGCCCACATGCGGTCACGCCCGATCTGCTGTATAGTTGCAAGCGAGGGGGCTGCTGCCTTGCAAGGGAGGTCCTCCATGAAGGTCAAGGACGTGATGCACAAGGGCGTCGATTGGGTGAGCCCCGATACCCCGATCACCGAAATCGCAAGATTGATGCAAGGGCACGACGTCGGCTGTATTCCGATTGGAAAGGACGATCGTCTGATCGGGATGGTGACGGATCGCGATATCGTCTGCAAAGGTGTTGCGAGCAAGGACTTCAACTCTATGCGCGCCACCGCGCGCGATGTGATGACCGAGGGCGTCCACTGCTGCCGGGAAGATGACGATCTGGCAAAGGCGGTGCATCACATGGAGACCCTGAAGGTCCGCAGGCTGCCCGTCATCAACAAGAGCAAGCGGATGGTCGGCATGATCAGCTTGGGCGACGTCGGCCACTTCGCCGGTGCCGATCTCGTGTCCCAGTGCATGAAGAGCGTGTCGGCTCATCATTGAGGCGAGGCCGGTCTGCCGGAAACGACCGGCAGATCGGCCGGCACCGTGGTCGCACGACAGAACGTCACGATGAATTTAGAGCTTGCTCAATACTTCCGGTTGCTGCGGGAGACGCCGATCCCTGTTGCACCGACGCATCAACCGTCGAGCGATACATTCGTGCCGATGGAATTTCTTTTGACTGATCGCGGACGGCCCGTTTTGCTGTGCCCATTATGTTTGACGCAGCGATTTCCATACTTTTCATTGTGAGTGTTGGCATCCTCCTCGCTCACGCGATCGATGCCTTCAGATCGTGACATCAGCAGCGTGCTGCGTGAGTAAGCGGACTATCACAAGCCGGGAGGTATCACGGCGCGGTGTCTATCGAGAGGGCGCGCTGGCGGTGCTGCGATCAGCCGAGCAGCTTGTGACCGGCTTCCCGTTTGAGGCCTGTCCCTCGAGGCAGGGTGTTTCAAGAAAAGACGCCGCCGGTTTCAAAAATACACGCCCGGCGGCGTTTCCTTCCTGAACTGGGACACTGAAATCCCCAGCATGGTCTCCATTGCACCGCCCATGCCAAAGCGGTTCAGGCTGGTGGGACCTGACGGCAGGTCGTGAGGACGAACCCGGCCTTGCTGCATTGCCACTCACTGCCGAGCGCAGCGCTCGAAACGGGGTGAGGAGCAGCCATCGCCAGCAGCATGACAGCCGCACCGGCCAGCAGACTTACGACCACCAGCATGCGTACTTTGTGGGTCCACATCGTCGTCGCTCCCTTGGGTCAGTGGGCCAGAAGCTTTGTGTCGGACTGCGTTGCAATCGCGTGCTTTCTGTCGGTCGCTCTCTGTTGGCGAGCGAGACCGAGATTCTGGATGTACTGCCTTATCCAGAGACCCAGGTCGGCGGAACGCCTGATCTGTGCGGTACGCAAAACCTGGTCGAGATCCTGGAATTTGATGCCGTTGTCTTGCTGCATGGCTTTACCCCGGAAATGTTCAGGTGATGAAAACACCGGGGATGCTGAGCGCCGTTTGTTTCGGGCTCGCTTCGAGGGCCAGGAAATGATGTTTCGTTCACGCGGAGGTTATTAGGCGGGGTGGGCGGGGGGCCCGAGGCACTCGCGCCCGTGGTTCACAGGCGCTCGGAGAGCCGGCAAGATATTGATAAGATGAGTATTTATATTGTCATCGTCGCGAACCGCCCATTCTGGGGGCGACACCCATCCTCCCGTGGCCCCGATGGCGATAAGCGAAAAGCCCGCTGCCGTATGTCGAGTCCAATGTCGGACCAGTTGCATAGGCGAGCGCGGCTCGGTCGCGCTCGAACCTCAATCGCTCTTTCTCTGCCTCGATTTGCCGCATCTCGATCGCGCGCTGTTTATCAAGCTGCGTTCTTCTTTCAAAGGCGCGTTCATTTCGTGCGCGCAGATCGGCGTCGTCGAGGACCTCACCGCCAGGCCCGTAGATGTGCTCGATGTCTCCCGTGATGACCCGCACCTGCTGAGCTCGCGATGGCGACGTTACAGCCAGACAGGTAGCGATGAAGATTGCTGCTCGGAACACGCTAAATCTCCCAAGCGTGGTGGTGTGCGAACCTGATGTAAGTCCCGACTTGGCGTCGTTTCAACATGACAGCATTCACAACGCCTCACGTTCGCGTTCAGCGAGCGGAAGCAGGCTCGTGACGAGCATCGTTGCCGTGACTTGAGCCGTTCACAACCGCCGGGTGGGACTTGAATATGCTGGCGTCCACCGGAGGCCGGAAATGAGGTCTTTGCTGCGGCTACGCAGCTTTGTTGACGCTCGCGATCACGGTCCGCATATCGGTCGCCAGGTCGCGATAGCGCGCACCCAACCGCAGATATAGTTCGCGACTGCTCCCATCCTGCACACGGCTAGCGATCATTTCGCATTCGGCGGCAAGAACCTCAAATCGTTCCAGCTTTGCATGGAGAGCAGACATGGGGCGCGTCCCTGACTGATACCGAGGGACTTGCGACGCTACTCCTCTGATTGCGTCTGATTAAGCATTATTATCGGGTAGAACTAAAATTCTTACCGCGCCGCCATTTCGGTCATTGTCGCTGTCGCTCTTCCGGGCACTGCTGACGAAAGGGGGTGCATGGCGGGGGGGTCATGGAAATGGTTTCATGCCTGCGCCGAGTTCTCTTTCTGAGAGACGCCTTTCAAGGGTGGCAATGGTTCCCTTGAGATTATCGTACCGCTCGTTCAGCGACCTTGCCAAAATCGAATACCTTCTGTCCGATCGGTCGGAAATCCCAGCGCGCACTTCCTCGGCCGTGATGTCGTCCTGGATCGTCTGACAGGCGAGGACCAGATCGGCCAATATTTTGCTGATCGTCAACTCTCGTGGAGTGCTTTCGCGGGCTGTCTCAAAACGAGGATGCATGTTCATCTTGGTGCTCCGAATGTTTGAGTTCGGCACACCGAGAATGGTTGGCGCCGAACTATTCACGCATGCGTCGCAAGTTGCTTGCCAGTGTCGGGCCCGTAAGAGCACGGTAGGAGCGGTCGCACGCGGGCTCGGCGCCGGCGGCGAGCTCGCTCCGGATTTTTACGGTGGAGGACACTGCCCCGGCAGATCTATTCTCGGCGCCACGTTGGAATGCAAGCGCCTAGCGTGGCGCGCTTGTAGTCTCGAGCTGCAGTCTGATCTCCAGCTGTCTCGGCAAACCTGACCGCGGCCTCCAGGTCTTGAGCCGCAGACGCGCTATCACAGAACAGGCTGCGAATTTCAGCCCGGTATCGATATGTCCTGTAGTTCATCGGGTTGTACTGAAGCGCCAGGTTGTAATTGTTCTGCTCGTCGGTGGCACCTCGGCGCGCTTCATCGGACTGACTGTTGAAGTTGGCCAGGCGATTGAGCGCCTGGAGTGTCCCGAGCTCCGTGTAACGTAGGGACATTGCGCCAAAGGTTGCTGGGAGCGCTTCGCCCGACGAAGGGAGTTGCTTCACCGGGGCAAGCGCGCGTTCAATTTCAATCTTCTTGTATTTGATGGCGTTGCTGTAGTCCCGCAGGCTTTGGAACGCGCTCGATATTTCGCCATTGATCGGAGCGACATAGGCGGCCGAGAGTCGTCGATCCCCGAGCAAGTCGAGGCATGCGCGTATCTTTGCCTGAGGAGGCAAGACATCGCGACACTCCTTGTCAACCACACGCCACTCGTCCCATGCATGCGCCGTCGGCCGCGTCTGCGCAGCAGAAGGCAGCATAATAACCAGTGCAAAGAAGATCGCTGATTTGCGACCGCGACTTAGGCCATCCATTTTATCTCCTCGCCGTTAGCCCGATCTCGACCCGCCGCCGGATAGAATCGAAGCGGGTAGGAGCGTCGTCCAGGGGGTTATCGCCGCGCTCACCGGGCGCAGCCCAGAGGACATCGAGCGCATCTTGCAGGCGCACGATCTCGGCGGCAAATTCGAGTTGGCAGAGCAGGCTGTTGTGGAGCTTGAGCAGCAGGTTAGCGAAACGTGAATTGCAAGCCGGTCTGCAAACCGGCAATACCGTTCCGGTCTGTCTCAAGCCAATTGATGGACTTTATTGGCGCGCTCGGAGAGATTCGAACTCCCGACCCTCGGAATCGAAATCCGATGCTCTATCCAGCTGAGCTACGAGCGCGTTGCGGGTCGATTATCAGACTTGGGCGGTGAGGGCCAGCAGCCCCGCGCGGCCGCCAGGCGGTGCCCGCGCGTCCGGCCGGCCGTGTCCCGCGAAGCCCTCAGAAGCAGGGATGGCGGCGGCGATCCTGGCCGATATAGGCGGCCGAGCTCTGGTAGCACTTGTTGCGCGAGGGGCCGTCGTAATAGGCGAAAGTGCCGGCGGCCGGGCCCGGGCCGTAATTGTGCAGATAGCTGATGTGGTAGGGCAGGCCCCAATGGGCGTGGTGGTAGTGATGCCGGTGGTGGCGCGGGTGGGCCGAGGCCGCCGGGGTGAGGGGCAGGATGGCCAGGGAAACAGTCACAGTGAGGGCGGCGAAAAGCTTGGTCTTGGTCATGGGCTGCCTCCGGGCATTCACGCTGGAATCGGCATTTCGGGCCGATCCGAAGCCCATTTAACCCGGAATCGGGCGAAAAGCTGCGGGAAATCAGTCACAGCGCGCCAAATTTTGCCTTTTTGCGGATGCTTAACGGATTGCCAACACAGTCCGGCCAGAGTCTTGCGGTCAGGTCCGCCCGGATCTGGCATTCCCTCGGTCTCGAACGTTCCATGCGCATCACGCTCCTTGCCGCCTTGCTGCTCCCGGTTCTGGCTGCGACGCCCGCGCGGGCCGTGCTGCACATCACGCGCGACCACGGCGGCTATGTCGAGGAGTACAAGGCCAAGTACAAGCAGGTCCGCGACCGCCGCGAGCGCGTCGTGATCGACGGCATCTGCAACTCGGCCTGCACGCTGGTGTTCGGCATCGTGCCGCTGAACAAGATCTGCGTCACGCCGAAGGCCAGCATCGGCTTCCACCAGGCCTATTACGACAAGGCCTTCACCTTCGGCATCAAGGTCACCAGCCTCGACGGCACCTCCGACCTGATGTCCTACTACCCCGACACGGTGAAGAACTGGATCCGCCGCAATGGCGGGCTCACCACCGAGATGAAGAAGATCAAGAACGGGGTCGATCTCTGGAACATCGTCGATCCCTGTCCGGACGAGTGGTAGGTGCGGGCGCGCCAGCGCTCCGAACCATCCTCTTCGGGTTTGCGCTTGAGGTCTTCGGCCTGACGTCGCCGTCCGACACCCGTCAAAACTGACGCCTTCGACTTGCCGGGCACGGCCGCAGCGATGCTGCCGTTCGCTCATGATCCGTTCATCCGCATGATGCGATTGTGCTCCACCAGCGAGCCCGACCGCCGGAGCGGCTGGGCCTCGGCTCGTACGCACAGGAGGTTGTGATGGCAACCAGATCCAATCTTTCGAAGGCTGAACTCGCGCGCAGCGTTGCCGGCGCCGCGTCGGCGCTGGTGCTGAGCGGGCTTGTGTTGTTCGTGGCCGCCCATCATCTCAGCGGCGGGTAGGGGCACGCGCCTCAGCTGGCGCCGCATGGTCTCGCGTGACGATGAATTACGAGAGCCAAAACACCCCGATCAACAGACCGGCCGCAAATGCCCAAAGCCCCAGTGTGCAGGCCGAGATGACCCGCACAAAATTCCGCAAGTCGACATCTTGCATTGAATCGCGGGATCGATCGGTCAATTGCAGGCACCCCCCTGCGGTGGCCGCCCTGGCATGCCATCCTGGCATCTCCGCAGAATAGCCTGTTCCCGATCGATGCCCAAATGAAGGCAGGGAACGGTCACGCAGGATCACGCATTTGCGAGGCCCGCCGGCCCGGCCGGGCAGCTGGGATGCCTGTTCCTGGCCGTATCTCCAGGGACTTCGGGCCGTATCGAGACGGGGCCGGGGCAGGGAACGTCTTGCCGGCCGGGTCCTCCGGCCTCACGCCGGTGCCGCCCTTCGGCTGTGCGGCCTTTGCGGTCCCGGCCGAGGCCCAATCATTGTCCGCGATCAAGGCGCGCGCTAGAGGAGGGGCCCGGCAAGCGAGGGCCCGAGAGAACGTGTCGTTCAGGATATCTGCCACCACGCGCATCGTGATCGGATCGGCGCTTTTTGCCCTGGCGTCGAGCGCATTGCTTTATCTGTTGCCTCCGAGCCCGGCCGATCCAACGCTCCGCGGCACCTTCCGTTTTTTGCAGGGACACGCCTACCTGATCCCCGTCAAGTATTTCAGCGGCGAGCTCAACGCTGCGCGACTGTATGAGGATGATCGACCTCTCGGCCCGGCCAATAGCGACCGCCGGGAGATCGAGACCAAAGGCGCCGGCCGGTTCGAACTTCACCGGGACACAACAAATTGGTTCGGCCCGGTCCTGGTGTTCTCGACAAGCGACAATACCGACCCGAATAAGAATGGAAGAAAATATCGCCTCGAGTGATGACGGCGCTTCAAGGCTGCGCGAGGCTAGAGCATGATCCGGAAAAGTGCGAAGCGGTTTTCCCTCGCGACAAACGCGGAGCGTTTGCGCGGAGATCATGCTTAGACAAAAGAACTATAGCGCGATGACGATTCGACCCAATCTCATCGCGCTTTAGGGAGCGATCCAGATACCAAGCGCGATGATCGCGATGGAGATCGCGATCACCAGCATGTCCGTCGTGAGCCAGTCGGGCATTCCGGTTGATGGCTTGTCGCTCATGTCAGCGACTCCTCTGTTCGCGTCGAGCCCGCATCTTGGAATGCCTGCCTGCGAACGCAGGTGAAGCAGTTCACACAGAAAACGGGAAAGGTGACAACTCGAATTTTGATCACCCGCGCGCGTTGAAGTTGCGATGCGCGATGCGGATGTCGTCTGGGTTTCTGAACATGTTCTGCAGGCAAGATCGGCGAGAGCAAGCGAGATCAAGGATTCGGACTGCGGACGATGTGACCAATGGAGTTTGCTCGCTTCGTTGAAGATCGCCCACGACGCCAGCGATAGACCCGCCGACATCAGCATCATCCGGCGGATCGGATGCCTCGCGGAACGGTATCCCGGTGCGAGGCGACGTAGTCGATCTCGCCACGCCCAATCCCGATATCCATCAGCTCCCGATCGCTCAGGCTGCAAAGATCGGTGCGCAGCCGCTCCCATTTGCGCCATTCCTGAAATGCACCCCAAAAACTTTGGAGGGTGCGGGGGCCACGCGGCGTGGATGCGGTCGTCCGGGCTAAACTCGTCGTCGTGTAGGTCGTGCTCATTGCTGCACCTCTTCTCCACCCGGACAAGGTGCCTCAGCGCGATTGTGCGCGCTTCACGGGCGGCTTACATTTTCCTCACCGGCAGCTTATTCTTTGCGCCAGGCGGCCTTGCAACAACCGGAGGCCCACCCGAGGGATTGGCACCTTGCGCTATCTCTTCGAGGAGTACGCATTCGACACGGACCGGCGCGAACTGCATCGTGACGCGGACCTGGTTCCGGTCACGCCACAGGTATTCGATCTGCTCGACTATCTGATCCGCAACAGGGAGCGGGTCGTCAGCAAGGACGAACTCATCAACGCCATTTGGGACGGGCGCAGCGTGTCCGATGCGGCGCTGACGACCCGTCTGAATGTCGCCCGCAGTACAATAGGCGATTCCGGTGAGGAACAACGCCTGATCAGGACACTACCCCGCAAGGGCTTTCGTTTCGTCGGCTCGGTCCGCGAAGCGAATGAAGCGTCCACTGCCTTGGCGCCTTCCGACGATGAATCCTCAAACAGGCCGCTGACGGTGCCTGAGCGGCCGTCGATCGCCGTCCTGCCATTCCAGAACATGAGCGGCGATCCGGAGCAGGAATACTTCGCCGACGGGATGGTCGAGGAGATCACGACCGCACTGTCGCGATTCAGGTGGTTGTTCGTGATCGCCCGCAATTCGAGCTTTACGTTCAAGGGCCGGGCCATCGATATCAAGGAAGTCGGGCGTAAGCTTGGTGTGCGGTATGTCCTTGAGGGCTCCGTACGAAGGCGTCGGGCAAGGTCCGCATCGCGGGGCAGTTGATCGACGCAGTGACGGCCGAACTGCTGTTCGGCACGACATCGCGACCCGACGGGCAACTCAGCAAAACCTGTCACGCCTAGCGTGCGATATTTCGCTTTATCAGAAATGCAGTGTGAAGAGAGGGCGGAACGAAGAGCAGGACTCGGACAAATCATGTCGCGAGAATGCGAAGCTGCGTCCCCACCCACATCTGTCATCGCCCGGCTCGACCGGGCGATCCAGTACGCCGCGGCCTCTCGGCTCAAGCATCAGCGTCTCTGGAATACTGGATCACCCGCATGCGCGGGTGATGACACCGCCTGTTTAAACGCGAACGGCAATGGCATCGGCGCATCAACCCGCAAAAATTCGCGATTGCCCGCCGCCTTATCTTCAGGCAATGACTGTCGGCAATGAACAAGAGCTTCGAGGAAACTGCCGCTCGCCTGGCGCCGGCGATCTTTGTCGTGCTGTGGAGCACGGGATTCATCGGCACCAAATACGTCATCAACAATGCGGAGCCGCTGACCTATCTGGCGATCCGGATGGCGTTCGTTGTGGTGGTGATGGCTGTGATCGCCGCGGTCGCGCGGCCGAAATGGCCGGACCGGACGGGCGTGTTTCACAGCACAGTCGCCGGCCTTCTGGTGCACGGCTTCTATCTCGGCGGCACCGCGATTGCGATCGCGCATTCGATTCCCGCCGGGCTCTCGGCCTTGATCCCGGGGCTGCAGCCGATCCTGACCTCGACGATTGCCAACCGCTGGCTTGGCGAGCGCGTCACGCCGCTGCAATGGGGCGGGCTGGTGCTCGGCCTCGCCGGCGTCGTGCTGATCCTGCACAACCGGCCGATGACGGGCGAAGCGGGGTGGGGCTGGCTCGCCTCCGGCGTCTCGCTGATCTCGATCACGCTCGGCACGCTCTATCAGCGCCGCTACTGCAACCAGATCGACTGGCGCGCCGGCAATCTGGTGCAATACATCGCGGTGACGATCTTCTTCGGCATAGGCGCCTTCCTGTTCGAGAGCAATGTCGTGCACTGGACCAGCGAGTTCGTGCTGGCGCTGGCCTGGCTGGTGTTCGCGCTGTCGATCGGCTCGATCGGGCTGTTGTACTGGCTGATCCGCCACCATGCCGCGACCTCGGTCGCGAGCCTGTTCTATCTGGTGCCGGCGGTGACCGCGCTGATGGCCTATGTGCTGTTCGGCGAACGTTTAGACTACGTCGCGATCGCCGGCATGGCCGCTTGCGCCGCGGCGGTGCTGCTGGTCAACCGTCGCACCTGATCCTTGCTCTAATCCTTGCCGCGAATCTTCGCGTAGGCCGCAAGCGCACGTTCGCGGCCCTGCTTGTGATCGACGATCGGCCGCGGATAGCTCGTGCCGAGCTCGACGCCGGCGCCGGCTTGCTCGATCGGCGTTGCGGTCCAGGGCTGATGAATCAGCTCGTTGGGCAATCGCGCAAGCTCCGGGACCCAGCGCCGGACATAGGCGCCGTCGGGATCGAACTTCTCGCCCTGCAGGATCGGATTGAAGACGCGGAAATAGGGCGCGGCGTCGGCACCGGAGCCGGCGACCCATTGCCAGTTCGCCGGATTGGAGCCGGCATCGGCATCGACCAGCGTGTCCCAGAACCATTGTTCGCCGGCGCGCCAGTCGATCAAAAGGTGCTTCACCAGGAAGGAAGCGACCACCATCCGCACCCGGTTGTGCATCACGCCGCTGTGCCAGAGCTCGCGCATGCCGGCATCGACGATCGGATAGCCGGTCAGGCCGCGTTGCCAGGCCTTCAGCGCGCGCGCGTCGCGCTTCCACGGAAAGGCGTCGAAATGCTGCTGCAGATTCCGCTCGGCCAGGTCGGGGACGTCGAACAGCAGATGGCGGCAGAACTCGCGCCAGCCGAGTTCGCTGAGAAATTTGTCGATGTCGCCGGCCAGGCGCGGGTGCTCGGCGGCGGCGAAACGCGCGGCGTGCCAGAGCTGGCGCGGGCTGATCTCGCCGAAGCGCAGATGCGGCGACAGGCGCGAGGTGCCGTCGCGGTCGGGCCGGTCGCGGTCGTCGGTGTAGCCGCGGACGCGATCGTCGAGGAATGCCTTCAGCCGCGCCTGCGCCGCGGCTTCGCCCGGCGTCCAGTTCTCGCGCAGGCCGCCGGCCCAATCCGGCCTGACAGGTTCGAGGCCCCAATCGTCGACGGCTTCGCTGGCGATGCCGCTGACGGAGGTGAGCTTCTTCGGCGCCGGCAGCGGCTTCGGCGGATCGCCAAGCCCCTGCACGCGCCGCCAGAATGGCGTGAAGACGCGCAGTCCCCGGTTGTCCTTGTTGCGGATGGCCTTGGGTTCGACGAGCAGGTCGCCGGGGAAAATCTGCGAGTCTCTTCCGTCGCTTGCCAGCGCGGCCTCAACGTCGGCGGCGACAGCTTGATGCGGCGTCTGCGCGATGTCGTTGCAAAACACGGCGCGCGCATCGGTTTCACGCGCCAGCGTGGCGATCACGGACGCGGCCGGTCCGGTGCGCAGCACCAGCGTTCCGCCGATTGCCTCGAGACTCCTGCCGAGCGTGCGCAGCGATTGCGCCAACCACCAGCGCGTCGCGCCCCCGAGGGGGCGCGCGGCTGGAGGTTTCAGGGCAGGGCTTTGTTCGTCGCGAACATAGAGGCCAACCACGGGCACGCCGCGGCTGGCGGCTTCGTGCAGGGCCGGGTGATCCGACAACCGCAGATCGTCGCGGAACCAGACGATAACAGGCTGCGCGCGGGCCACCCGGAGGATGCGTATCTGCCCTTACTTTGGCTGCGGCACGATGCGGATGTAGGGCTTCGGCTCCTTCCAGCCCTGCGGATAGATCGTCTTGGCCTCGTCGTTGGTCACCGAGCCCGCGATGATCACGTCCTCGCCCTGCTTCCAGTCGGCAGGCGTGGCGACGCGGTGCTTGGCGGTGAGTTGCAGCGAGTCGATGACGCGCAGGATCTCCTGGAAGTTCCGGCCGGTGGTCATCGGATAGACCAGCACCAGCTTGATCTTCTTGTCGGGGCCGATGATGAAGACGTTGCGCACCGTCTGATTGTCCGCCGGCGTGCGGGTGAGGGGATCGCCGGACGTCGAGGCCGGCAGCATCTCGTAAAGCTTGGAGACGTTGAAGTCGGTGTCGGCGATCAGCGGATAGTTCGGGGCGGCGCCCTGCGTCTCCAGGATGTCCTCGGCCCATTTGGCGTGACGATCCGCGGGATCGACCGAGAGGCCGATCAGCTTGATGCCGCGCTTGTCGAATTCCGGTTTCAGCTTGGCCAGCGCGCCGAGTTCGGTCGTGCAGACCGGGGTGAAGTCCTTCGGATGGGAGAACAGCAGGGCCCAGCTGTTGCCGATCCAGTCGTGGAACTTGATTTTGCCCTCGGTGGTCTGGGCCTCGAAGTCCGGTGCGGTCGTGCCAATCGGAAGTGTCATGATTTTACCTCATCTCATTGATGTTGCATATGAATTTGTATTTGAGGCGATCGGTTCCATTATAGGACGGGACAAGACTTAAGTGAACTGGTTCATGAAAAAGGTGAGATTGTTCTCACGGCTGGGGAATTCCAAGCAACTTGTTTTGATCCAACCCCCTTCGACGAAATATCAGATGCGGCACAAAAGCTTGGAAATGCCCAGATAAAGCCGCTTATCGCCGTCATCACGCCGGCCCCGGCTGCTATAGGACTGAACCGTGACAGCTTCCAAAGCGACCAATTGGCAACCATCTAAAAATCTCGGAACGCAAGTTTCGAATCATTAACCACTCGTTTACGCCCGCATGGAAAAGCTGGCCTAAGATAGGAATTGAAAGCTCCCACAATGTCCGCCCCAAGTACCAAGACCGCTGAGGCTCTCAGCGGTGCGTTACATCCATCCTGCCGCAAGACCGCTGCCCATGCGCTGACCATCGTGCGCGACGGCGTGATCACCGGCGAAGGCCCGACCACCAAGGGCCGTATCCATTTCTCCCGCTCACTCGACGCCGATGACGCAGCCTGGTGCGCGCTCATCCTGACGGCGGCCGCGGTCGAGCATCAGCCGGTCAGCCGGGCTGAGATCGAGGCACTGTTTTCGATCAACGAGGCCGCCGCCGAGCGCAGCGATGACGGCAGGTTCGACGATCTGCTCGCCAAGGCGATCGCCCATCATGCCGCCTCGGAGTCCGGCCTGCCGGTGCCGCCGCGGACGGTGGCGCTGTCGCCCGACACCGAGATCGATCGCTGGGCGCCGACGCAAGGCGCCAAGATCGACACCAAGGTTCTGGAATGGATCGCGGGCCAGATGCGCGGCCAGCGCCGCACCGGCCGTGCGCTGGCGGCGATGGTGGCGACGCTGGTCGGCGCGACCGCGCTGCCGCTCGCAGCCCAACTGCCCAACGTGTTCGACATCGGGATGATGTAGGCCATCATCCCGAGTGACTAATCTTGACGAGAGCGGCGGGGATTACTTCCCCGCCGTTTTCTGTTTGCCGTCGGTCTCCTCGAGCCCGAGCGTCCGCCCCGGGAATCCGGCGACGTCGAAATAGCGGGTCGAGAGCACGCGCTGGAATTTCAGCACAGTGCGCAGGCCATTGGCCGACGGCTTCTTCGACATCAGGGTGCCCTCGGCCATCTTCGGCACGATGCCGTTCGGCAGCGCTTCCGACATCACCCGGCCGATCAGCCCGCCATTGTTCGGCGCACGCAGGCCGAGCAGCTGCGCGGCGGTCATGCCGACATCGGCGTTGCTGACCGGCAGCGGATCGACATAGCCCGCCTTGAAGTCGGGCCCGATCGCCGCGGTGAAGTTGAAGGTGTCGCCGCGGCTGAAGCTGCCATGCATGCCCTGGCCCTGGCGCAGCACGGTGTCGGCGATCTGCACCGAGCAATTGGTCGGGATCGCGCAGCCGCTCGACCAGGAGCGGAAATTGACCACGATCGACGGGTTCGGCGTCACTGCCTTGCCCTTCAGATTGAGGTTCGACATCGGCAGCGTGCCGGGGAAGTTGCCGAGCTTGTCGTCGACAAACAGGCCGCTGACATAATCCTGCTCGAGCAGCGCCTTGATGACGCGGTCGGCGAGCTTCTTGTCGCGGTTCGGCAGATAGATCAGGTCCGAGCCGCCATTGGTCGCGATCACGACATCGGGCTTGGCCGGGTCCTGGCCGAGCACGCCGTTGCCGGCCTTCGGATGGGCGTTGTCGGTGACCTTGGCGTTCTTGTCGTTGGGGTCGAACAGCGGCAGGTTCAGCGCCTTGGCGAGATCGATCGCCAAAAAGCCCATCGGCAGGAAATCCTTCGGCGTGTCGTCAAAGGCGATCTTGGCCGAGGGGCTGGTCTTGCTCTCCTTCGAGATCGTCGAGAAGCCGTGGTCGGAGGAGACCATGATGTTGGTGTTGGCGGAAAGCCCGAGTTCGTCGAGCGCCTTGCGGAGCTGGGCGAGGTTGTTGTCGGCATTCTTGATGCCGGCCATCGAGGTCGGGCCGTTGATGCCCGGCGTGATCGTGTTGAGGCTGTCGCCGGTGTTGTGCTGGCTGCCGTCCGGATCGCGCGACCAGAACACCAGCACGAACGGCTTGTTGCGCGCCTTGAACATCGGCAGCACGACCTTGGTCGCGACATCGGCCATGTAGGCCTGCTGGGCGACGTTGGCGACCGTCGTGCCCGGTGTCTTGGCGTCGCCGGCCTTGGCGTTGTCGCCGCGGCTCGGGGTGGCGAGCGGCAGGCCGGCCTTGGTCAGCGCCTCCTTCACCTCGTCGGAGAGCGGCACGCCGGTCTTGCCGCCGGTGGAATCGTCGACCACGATCGTGTTCTTGCCGCGATCGGTGTGGTCGAACAGCAGAGTCGGGCCGACCTTGCCGATGGCGGCGGTGCTAAAGCCCTGGCCACGGGCCATCTTCAACAGCGTCTCCTCGTTGAGGTAGTCGCCATTGAAGTGATCGTCGACATCGGCGAGCACGGCGTCGTTCTCGATGAACGGCACCACGGTGTCGCCGGCCGGCACCGAGGTGTAGCCGGTATAGATCGTGTTGGAGAAGGTGCCGGTGTCGCCGAGATAGTGCCCGGTCGAGAGCGCCGAGCTGTTCGCCATCGTGAAGGTCGGGAACAGCGAATGCGAATTCTTGAAGTTGATGCCCTTGTCGCGGATCTCGGCCATCGTCGGTGCCGTCTCCGGCGTCACGATGCCGCCGCGCAGGCCGTCCGGAACGAACAGGATGAGGTTGCGGGGCTTGGCGTTCTGCGCCGCGGCGGCGCCCGCCGAAAGCGCGATCATGCTCGCGGACAGTAACGTAATGGCTCGACGCATTCTTTAATTCCCCCAAATGAAGCCCGCGGCAGCCCGCCGCCGCCTTCGTTTAGTTTTGCCACATGACAGAAATGTTACAGTGTCTGCTCGGCGCCGAAACTGCCGGATTTTTCTTGGCGACGGCCGGTCAGCACACCTTCATTCCGCGGGCTGAGTCGCGGCTCTCTCATTGCGCGCAGCACTACCGGCATGTCCGTACCGTGCATAGAGCGCAGGCAGCACGGCAAGCGTCAACAGGGTTGCGCTGATCAGCCCGCCGATCACGACGGTGGCGAGCGGCTTCTGCACCTCGGCGCCGGTTCCGGTGGCGAATGCCATCGGCACGAAGCCGAGCGAGGCCACCAGCGCGGTCATCACGACGGGCCGGAAACGGGTGAGGGCGCCTTGCTCGATGGCCTCCCGCAACGGCACGCCGCGCTCGCGCAATTGCCGGACGAAGCTCAGCATCACGAGCCCGTTCAGCACCGCAACGCCTGAGAGCGCGATGAAGCCGACCGCCGCCGAGATCGAGAACGGCATGCCGCGGAGCCACAGCGCCGCGATGCCGCCGGTCAGCGCCAGCGGCACCGCGCTGAACACCAAGAGGGCATCGCGCGCCGAGCCCATCGCCGCCAGCAGCAACAGGAAGATCATCGCAAAGCAGGCCGGCACCACGACGGCAAGGCGCTGGCGCGCCGCCGCGAGATTTTCCGACTGGCCACCCCAGGTCATCCAGTAGCCCGGCGGCAGCTTCACCGATTGTGCGACGTTGGCCTGGGCTTCCTCGACCACCGAGCCGAGATCGCGGCCGCGGACATTCGCGGTGACCACGATGCGGCGCTTGCCGTTCTCGCGGCTGATCTGGTTCGGCCCTTCGGTGAAGGAGAACTGCGCGACGCGGTTGAGCGGCAGGCTCTGCACAGGTGAGTTCGGCGTTGCCTTCGGCAATGCGACCGGCAAATTGCTCAACGCCTCGAGATCGGAGCGCACGCTCTCCGGCAATCGCACCACGATGTCGAAGCTGCGATCGCCCTCGTACACGACGCCGGCATCCTGGCCGCCGACCGCGGTACCGATCACGTCGTGCACTGCGGAGACGCTCAAACCGCGCCGGGCAATCGCCGCCTTGTCGACCTTGATCTCGAGGATGGGGAGGCCGCTCGTCTGCTCGACCTTGACGTCGGTCGCGCCGCGCACGCTCCGCAGCGCCGCCGCAACCTGGTTGGCAGCCTTCTGCATCGGCTCGAACTCGTCGCCGAACACCTTGACCGCGATGTCGCCACGAACGCCGGCGAGCAGTTCGTTGAAGCGCATCTGGATCGGTTGGGTGAATTCATAGACGTTGCCAGGCAGCCGGCCGACCGCCTTCGAGATATCCCCGATCAACTGCTCCTTGGTCATCGACGGATCCGGCCACTGCTCACGTGGCTTCAGCATGATGAAGGTGTCGGACGCATTCGGTGGCATCGGGTCACTCGCCACTTCCGGGGTGCCGGTCTTGGAAAAGACGAACGACACCTGCGGAAAGCGGCTGACGGTCTTTTCGACCGAGAGCTGCATCGCCTGCGACTGCGATAGCGACGTGCTGGGAATCCGCAGGGCGTGCATCGCGATGTTCTTCTCGTCGAGCGACGGGATGAACTCCTGGCCGAGGCGAGAGAAACCGAACAGGGCGGCCCCGAACAGCACGACCGCCACTGCGATGACCGGGATCGGTGTTGCAACCGCCCGCCGCAGCAGGGGGTGATACCAGCGCTTCAGTGTGGCAACGAGGCGGTTTTCCTCCTCCTGTACGCGGCCGCTGATGGAGATCGCGATCAGCGCGGGAACCAGGGTCAGCGACAGCACGAAGGCCGCGGCAAGTGCGAGGATCACCGTTAGCGCCATCGGCTCGAACATCTTGCCTTCGACCCCGGTGAAGGTAAGGAGCGGTACATAGACCAGCAGAATGATGGCCTGGCCGTAGAGGCTCGGCTGGACCATTTCGACCGCGGAGGCGTGCACCGTCGCCAGCCGCTCGTCGCGCGTCAGCACGCGGCCAAGGGCGCGCTGCTTCTCGGCGAGGTGACGCAGGCTGTTCTCGGTGATGATGACGGCACCGTCGACGATCAGGCCGAAATCGAGTGCACCGAGGCTCATCAGATTGGCGCTGATGCGCCCCTGCCACATGCCGATAGCCGTCATCAGCATCGCGATCGGGATCACCAGGGCCGTGATCAGCGCGGCGCGGAAATTGCCGAGCAGCATGAACAACACCGCGATCACGAGCAACGCGCCTTCAGAGAGGTTACGAGCCACGGTGCCGATGGTCGCATCGACGAGCTCGGTGCGATCGAGCACCGTCGTGACCTCGACACCGGGGGGCAGGGACGGCGTGATGCTCCGAAGACGCGCGTCGACTGCGGCCGACACCGTTCGGCTGTTGGCGCCGATGAGCATCAGCGCCACGCCGACCACGACCTCGCGGCCGTCTTCGCTGGCGCTGCCGGTGCGGGTCTCGCCGCCGATCGACACGGTTGCGATGTCGCGTATCCTGATCGGAACCCCGCCACGGGTGGTGACGACGACGGCGCCGAGCTCATCGATGTTCTGGAGACGGCCGCCGGACCGAACCACAAGACCTTCGCCATTGCGCTCGATGTAGCGCGCGCCGCGGCTGACATTGTTGCTCTCGATGGCCCTGGCGACGTCGGCAAAGGTGAGGCCGAGCGCGATCAGCTTCGCCGCGTCGGGATAGACGTGGTACTGCTTGAGGTAGCCGCCGATCGAATCCACCCCGGCGACGCCCGGCACCATTTTGATCCGCGGTTTGATGATCCAGTCCTGCACCGTGCGCAGATAGGCGTCTTTCTCGACGTCGCTTTGCAGCATCTGGCCATCAGCCGTGAGGAAGCGTCCGTCGCTCTGCAGACCCGGCGCGCCGTTGGCCGGCGCCGGCTGCCCGGAGAAATGCACGGACCACATGTAGACTTCGCCAAGGCCAGTCGAGGTCGGGCCCATCCGCGGCTCGACGCCTTGCGGCAGGCGTGCCCGGACTTCCGTCAGGCGCTCGCCGACCTGCTGGCGGGCGAAATAGATATTCGTCGCTTCGCTGAACACCGCGGTGATCTGCGAGAAGCCGTTGCGTGACAGCGACCGCGTGCTTTCCAGCCCGGGCGCCCCTGCTAGTGCGGTCTCGATCGGGAAGGTGACCTGCTTCTCGATTTCCGCCGGCGACAGTGCCGGCGCGAGCGTATTGATCTGGATCTGCTTGTTGGTGATGTCGGGCACCGCGTCGATCGGCAGCCTGGTCAGCGCAAGGCCACCGAGGAACATCGCGATCGCGGCGAGAGTGACGACGACCCAGCGCCGCTGGATGGCAAGGCCGATGATGCGCTCAATCATGGTCGTGCTCCGCCTCGTCCTTCTCGATCTCGGCCTTCAGCGTGAAGGTGTTCTGCACCGCGATAGTTTCGCCGGCTGACAGGCCGGCGACGATTTCGATATCGTCGTCGTCTTCACGGCCGGTCCGCACCGACCTGGCCTCAAAGCCATCGGCATCCCGCACGAACACGGTCGGCGTCCCCTTGATGGTTTGAATCGCCTTCTTCGAGACGATCACGGTCGACGGCGCGTCTCCGAGCGGCACTTCTGCGGTGACGAAGGTGCCGGGCTTCCAGCGGTGGTCCTTGTTGGGCAGGGTCGCGATCACGCGCGCGTTCCGGGTATCGCGGTCGAGCAGGGGGCTGACGAAGATTACATCCGCACTGGTCTCATCCTCGGTGCCGATGGCGCGAATCTTGACAGACAGACCTTCGCGGACCGCGGCGATGTCCTCGGGTGAAACCGCCAGATCGACCCAGACATCGTCGAGATTGACGATGACGTAGAGTTCGCTTTCCTGCCCCTCGCGCCCGATCAGTCCGCCAAGATCGACGCGCCGTTCGGATACCCGGCCTGAGATTGGCGAGCGCAGGAATTGGGTTCGCAGGCTCTCCGGCGGCTGGTTCGGCAGGTCGGCGATCTCGCTTTCCGACAGGCCCAGCGCAAACAGCTTCTGCCGTGCGCCGTCGAGCTTGATCTGGGCGTCGTTCGCGGTCAGCCGCGTGCGCAGGAACTCGTTCTCCGACACGACCCGGGTCTCGACCAGCGTCTTTTGCCTGGCGTAGAGGGTTTGCCGGAGATCGTTGGTGAGCCGCGCGGCGAGGTATTCGCTCTTGGCGTCGGCCACCTCGCGGCTTTCGATCGCAGCCACGATCTCGCCCTTCTCGACGACGTCGCCGAGGCGCTTGCGCAGTTCCGTGACCGTCGCAAGCACGCGCACCGAGACGCGGCCGATATGGTCGGCGTCGGGAATCATTGAACCCGGCGCGAGGAAATGCCGCTTCAACATGCCGCCGCTGGTTTGCGCGAGCGTGATGGCGGCGTCGCGAATCTGGTCTTCGCTCAGCTCGATATGTCCGGCGGCCTCATGCTTGGCCTCGGCCTTCGCTGTGCCCGCGGTCGCAGTCTCCTGCGTCGTGGCCGGAAATTGGACCGGCCAGCCGATCCATCCGGCTGCCAGAACGACCAGTGCAATGCCGGCGGCGACGCCGGCGAAAAATAGAATGATCCGTTTCATCTGCGCCTCCGCAGCGCACGCTCCTGGCCGTGCGCCGTCGCAACTTCGTTCTGTGCGGAAACATGCTCGCCGCCTGACGGCGGCGAGTCGCGGCCGGTTAAGCCGGCCGGATCAGGCGCGTGGTGGTTTGAACGGGGAGAGGTGACCGGCTGAAGCCGGCGGCTGCACGCTCGCGTCACTATATGTATGCGGCGCGTACGCGATGGCGATCACAGTATCCTGCGGGATCATGGGGGCGACGTGCGTCAGGCAGTGATCGCAGTGAAGCGAAGCCGGATGAGCAGGAGCCTTATCGCCGGTTTCGCTGCTCGATTGTGCGATCGAGACAGCAGATCCAGTGTCGTCGACACTGTCGCAGGCGCAGGGGTGAAACAGCGACAGCACCAGCGCAAGCGAAATCAGTCCCGCAAGCAGGCTGCGCCAGCGGCGCGATCCTGTTGCGTGAAGGAAAGACTGAATCATGGTGCGCGAAGCGTCCATGGCACCTCATTAGCGCCGCGACCGCGCACATTCAAGTTTGGGTTCGCGACAGATTGGCCGTGGATACTATAACGTTACACGCTATCTGCGGTTCGGCGCATCAGCCAGCGGCGCGCCGCGACGACGGCCCAGATCGCTTCGACCAGGCCCGAACGGCCAGGCGCCTTGCAGGAAACCGTAGGCCGAGCCGAGCGCGCAGGAGACCGCGAAGGCCAGGATGAACCAGGGGCTGCGATCTTCGGCCGCATAGCAGACGAGCATCATGGTCACGGCGAACAAACCGAACAGCGTGAGCGCATCCATCGCGCAGGTGAACCTCGTTATATCGATGTTGATATCTGAGCATGCCTGGGGTGGAATATCCATCCAGCGTCGCCGCCCGGAAGGACTCCCCCATGAAGCGCATGCATGTTCACGTCGCCGTCAAGGACATTTCGCAATCGATCGGCTTCTACTCGGCGCTGTTCGGGGCTGGGCCTACGGTCGTGAAGTCAGACTATGCCAAATGGATGCTCGACGATCCCCGCGTCAACTTCGCGATCTCGAGCCGCGGCCGCGAGCCGGGCCTCGATCACCTCGGCATTCAGGTGGAGAGCGCGGAAGAGCTCGGCGAGGTCTATGGACGGCTGCGCAAGGCAGGCGGCGAGGTCATCGAGCAGGGCCAGACGGTGTGCTGCTATGCCAAGTCGGAGAAGTCGTGGATCGACGATCCCGCCGGGATCGCGTGGGAGACGTTCCATACGACGGGCGAGAGCATCGTCTATGGCGACGGCACCGGCGAGCGAACCGCGCGCGTCGCGCACGAGAAGCCGGGCGAGACACAAAGCGCGTGCTGCGCGCCGCAGCCCCAGATCGCGCCTTCAGAGACATCGAGCTGCTGCCTTTCCTGAACAGAACAATTCGCGTCGATGAATTGCGTCGACGCGTTCGCCGGTCGTGGGTATTCCGTCCGGCCATCGGGTGGGACTTCGGAGCCCGCTGCAATCGGCGGTGGTGGACTTGGCCGACTGCCTATCGCCGCTTGAATGCAGCAGTAGATTCTAGCCGATCTTCGTATGAACGGTTTGAGGCACCTCGCGGGCGCTGACGCACCACGCTACCGCTGTAAGCAAAGGCTTAATGCCTGCTACATAATATCCCGCGATCAACTGCCCCCCGCGCTAACCGCCGGTCAACCATGCGGCTTCTGCCACTCAAGGATCCCGAGCGGTCCTGGCGTCACATCAAGGCACAATGGAGGAAGGACGCTGAAGGCGTCGGTGAGGATTTTCCACCATCGGAGGCATCACCGCTTTCGAGGCGCTGGCGTCGAGAGAGGGCGACAGCCAGGGGCTGTATCACCTGACCGACGGCGAGCGCGTCCATGCGGTCTGCCAGGTGAGACGTCTCTTGATCAGCAAGTATACCGGGCCGGCGCTCAGTGCGCGGTTCGTCAACGTCTCTCCGATCTATGATCTCGGCCTCACCGATTCCGGCAGTTACGGGCAGATGCTCGTGGCGCTGTTCTCGGGTGTCGTCTGGCTGTCGAGGGATGCGCTGTCGGCCACCCATATCCGTTTTCTTCTGAAGAGCCCGGGCGATTCGCAATTCTTCGCTGCGCTCAAGGTCGCGACGCCATATTCACCGTTCTCGAAATTCACCATCGAGGGGGCGCTGATCGAGTGCAGCCTGAAGGAGGCCGGCGCGGCGTCCGGAGCTGTCTCCTGACGGTGGATCGCTTCTGGTCTGCATTCCTCTTAACCGTCCGATAACTGATTTTCCTAACCGCCCCTTGGGTTGTGTTCCCCTACAAGGGCAGCCGCAAGGGGCGGAAAATGTCGGTTGTCTCCACGAACAGCGCGATGCCGGAATACCGGCGGCTGTCGATCAAAGGTGTGTCGCGCACCACAAGGATGGGCGCCATCCAGTGGCTCGTCTTGAGTGCCGCGCTGCTGGTGCTCGCGATCACGCTTGGCACCGGCTATCTTGCGCTGCAGTTTCGCGAGCGTGCGCTCGAGATGTCCGAACGCGAGCTCAACAACACCGCGCTGTTGCTGTCGCGGCATTTCGACCAGCAGCTTGTCGATCTCCAGCACGTCCACGACGACGTCGTGAATTATTTGCGGGCCGAGCAGGTCGAGACCGCCGATCAGTTCGAAAAGAGCATGTCCCTGCTGAGCGCGCACGAAATGCTGCGCACGCGGCTGGCGACACTGCCGCATGTCGGCGGGCTCAATCTGTTCAATGCCAAGGGATGGCTGATCAACTCGTCTGAGATGTGGCCGGTGCCCGACATCAGCGTCGCGGACCGGCGCTATTTCCAGGAGTTCACCTCGGGACGGCCCACGTCGCCCGTGATCGTCGAGCCGGCGATGAGCAAGGTGACCGGCAACTGGACCACGATCTTTGCGCGCAAGATCACCGGGCGCAATGGCGAGATCATCGGCTTTGCGAGCCGCGGCGTCGAGCCGAGCCATTTCGAGGATTTCGTGGCCTCGCTGGCGCTGAACGGCGACACCGTGATCTCGATCATCCACCGCGACGGTACCATCATCGCGCGCTATCCGCAGGATGCCAGCGTGGTTGGCCGCAACATCGCCGATCAGCCGGCGTTCCGGAAGGTCATCAGTCTTGGCGGCAATCTGTCGGGACGCTTCGTCGGCGCGTCGGGCGACGAAAATGTCGGGGCCGTGAAGTCACTGTCGCACTTTCCGATCCTGATCCTCGCCACCACGCGAACCTCGAGCGCGCTGGAGGACTGGCGTGCCCAGACCAAGCTGCAGTTCTGCGCTGCGGTGCTCGCGGTGCTGATTGTCATCATGACGATCTTCCTGATCGTGCGGCAGCTGCGGCGGCAGCACGACGCGGCTCAGCGCCGGCTGTCCGAGCAGAGCCAGCAGCTCGACACCGCCATCAACACCATGACGCAGGGTCTGCTGCTGTTCGATGACTCGGCGCGGCTCGTGATCTGCAATCAACAATATATCGACATGTTCGGCCTCTCGCCCGACATCGCCAAGCCGGGATGCCATCTGCGCGACCTGATCCTGCATCGCCAGGCGACCGGCTCTTTCGTCGGCGATGTCGATGCGTACTGCGCGCGCTTCATCAACCCGGACAGCGACAAAGTCCAGGACGCTGTGATCACGATCCCGGACGGCCGCAGCATCCATCTGATCTACAAGCGCTCGCCCGACGGGGGCTGGGCCACCACGCTCGAGGACGTCACCGAAGGGCGGCGCGCGCAGGCGCGCATCGAATATCTCGCGCATTACGATGCCCTGACCAATCTGCCGAACCGGACGCTGCTGCAGCGCCACGCGGAAGGGCTGCTGCTCGAGCCGACGGCGCGCGAGTTCGCGAGTCTTTATATCGATATCGATGAGTTCAAGCGGATCAATGACACGCTGGGTCATCTGATCGGCGACGAATTCCTCCGGCGCGTTGCCGAAAAGCTGCGCCAATCGGTCGGCTCGGGCGACTTCATCGCGCGGCTCGGCGGCGACGAGTTCGCCATCGTCCAGCGCGACATTGCCTCGGATGACGACGTCAGCGACCTGGTTGCGCGCGTCTATCAGTCGCTGCGCACGCCGTTCGACTGTCTCGGCCATCGGCTGTCGAGCGATGCCAGCATCGGCGTCGCGATCGCACCACGCCACGGCTCCGACCTGTTCGACTTGCTCAAATGCGCCGATCTGGCGATGTACGCCGCCAAGGCGGCCGGTCGCAGGACCTATCGGTTCTTCGACCCGGCGATGGAGAAGCACGCCAATCTGCGTCGGGCGCTGGAGGCCGACTTGCGAACCGCGCTGGCCGACGGCGGCTTCGAGCTGCACTATCAGCCGCTGGTCGATTTGCGCAGCGACGAGGTCACCGGCTGCGAGGCGCTGCTGCGCTGGCGGCACCCGGTGCGCGGCATGATCTCGCCGGCCGAGTTCATACCCCTTGCCGAGGAAACCGGCCTGATCGAGGAGATCGGGCAATGGGTGCTGCACACTGCCTGCACCGAGGCGACGGCCTGGCCCGCGCATGTGCGGCTCGCGGTCAACGTGTCCCCCGTCCAGTTCAAGTCGGAGACGCTGGCGCTGAAGGTCGCGAGCGCGCTCGCCGAGAGCGGGCTCGACCCGCGCAGGCTCGAGCTCGAGATCACCGAGGCGGTGCTGATCGCCGACGACGATGCGGCGCTGGTCACGCTCGGCCAGCTCCGCGCGCTCGGTGTCCACATCGCGCTCGACGATTTCGGCACCGGATACTCGTCGCTGCAATACCTGCAGCGCTTCCCGTTCGACAAGATCAAGATCGACCGCAGCTTCGTCAAGGAAGTCACCCGCAACAGCGGCTCGGCCTCGATCATCCGCGCGGTGGTCTCGATCGCCGCCGACCGCAACATGATCACCACCGCCGAGGGCGTCGAGACCGACCAGCAGCGCGACACCGTGCAGATGCTCGGCTGCACGCAGATGCAGGGCTATTTGTTCAGCAAGCCGGTTCCCGCGCAGGACGTCCGGACGCTGCTCGCAGCCGATGCGGTCGAGGACGCGGCCTAGGTATTTAGTCCCAAGCTTTGATGGTGCATTCTGATTCGAAGGATGCGCTATGGGACAGGTTTTACACGGCTGCGCCACCACGACGGAGGCAATCCGTCGAGCAATACAAGATAGTCAAGAGAGCCTGAGAGCGCTCGCCAGGCGCTACGGGATCAACCAAAAGACCGTCGCGAAGTGGAAGGGGCGCGAGACAGTCGCCGATCTCCCGACAGGCCCAACGGAAGCCAAATCGACCGTGCTTTCCATCGAGGAGGAGGCGATCATTGTTGCTTTCCGGCGGCATACGCTATTGCCGCAATCGACGATTGCCTCTATGCGCTTCAGCCGACCATCCCACATCTGACGCGATCATCCCTGCATCGCTGTCTCCAGCGCCACGGCATC
>NZ_AUGA01000020.1:0-171922 GCF_000426785.1 Bradyrhizobium sp. th-b2 | reverse complement strand
AGACGCCGCCGAAAAAGCGCAGATTGCTGTCCAGCACCGGCAGCGCCGGAACGCCCGACGAGGCGTAGAGCGGATCGCTGACGCCGAGCATCGTGATGATGCCGGTCAGGATCGGGACGAGGGCGAGCAAGCCCGTTGCGATCTGCAGCGCGCGCCTGCCCATGGTCGTTGCCCCATCCCCTCGCTTCTGGTCCTGGCTAATCCGCGACCAGTGCGTGCACCGAGAACATCGTGTTGGCGTCGGTCCAGCTGTTGCGCACCGTCCAGCCGGCGCTGCGGGCCAGCGCGGTGAAACGCTCGAGCGAGTATTTATAGCTGTTCTCGGTGTGAATGCTCTCGCCGGGACGGAACGCGAAGGTGTTGCCGAGGATGCGCACGGTCTGCGCCTTGCGGCTGATCAGGTGCATCTCGATGCGATGGCGGTCGCGGTTGTAGATCGAGCGGTGGGTGAAGCCCGAGAGGTCGAAATTGCCGCCGAGCTCGCGGTTGATGCGAACCAGCACATTGAGGTTGAAGCGCGCGGTGACGCCGGCCGCGTCGTTATAGGCGTCGTACAGCACGCGCTCGTCCTTCTCGAGGTCGACGCCGATGATCATCTGCGCGCCGTGGCCGAGGATCTTTCGCGCGCTGCGCAGGAATGCCAAGGCCTCGCTCGGCTCGAAATTGCCGAGCGTCGAGCCCGGGAAGAAGCCGACCTTCGGCATGCCGGCGACGGCCTCGGGCAGCGCGAACGGCGTGGTGAAATCAGCCGCGACCGGATAGATGCCGAGACCGGGGAAATCCTTGCGCAACCCGTCGGCCTGGGCCTTGAGGAAATCGCCGGAGATATCGACTGGCACGTAAGCGCCGAATTCGCAGTGCTCGAGCAGCAGGCGCACCTTGGTGGTCGCGCCGGCGCCGAACTCGACCAGCGCCGCGCCGTCCGGAATGATCGCGGCGATCTCGTCGCCGCGGTCGCGCAGGATGCCGAGCTCGGTGCGCGTCGGATAATATTCCGGCAGCACCGTGATCTGCTCGAACAGCTCCGAGCCGGTGGCGTCGTAGAAATATTTCGGCGACAGCCGCTTCGGGTGACGGGCGAGATCGCCGATCACGTCGCCGGCAAACGCCGAGGTCGCTTCGTCGAACGGATACGCTTTTGCCAAAGCGGCGGCATGCACATTCATGATACTCTCCCGAACGCGCTTACCGGCGCGATATTGATGTCGACAGGACTCAATCAGGCATAGTCGGCGAGGCGTAACCCCGTGAATCGCCAGCGATGGTGCGGATAGAAGAAGTTGCGGTAGGTGACGCGGCTATGACCTGATGGCGTCGCCAGCGACGAGCCGCGCAGCACCAGCTGGTTGACCATGAACTTGCCGTTGTATTCGCCGAGCGCGCCCTCGATCGCGCGATAGCCCGGGTACGGCGAATACGAGCTGCGGGTCCACTGCCAGACGATGCCGTAGGCATCGTTGAGCAGGCCGGCGCGGGCGGCGACCTCCCATTCCATCTCGGTCGGCAGATGCTTGCCGGCCCAGCGGGCGAAGGCGTCGGCCTCGTAATAGCTGACATGGCAAACCGGCGCTGCCGGATCGATCGGCTGCAGGCCGCCCAGCGTCATGATCTTCCATTCGCCGTCGATCTGGCGCCAGTGGCCGGGCGCCTGCCAGCCCTCGTTGCTCACGGCGCCGAAGCCGTCCATCAGCCAAAGTGTGGCGGTGGAATAGCCGCCGTCCTTCATGAAGGCGAGCCAGTCGGCATTGCTGACGAGGTTCTTGGCGAGCTTGACCGGACCGACCAACGCGCGATGCGCGGGCTTCTCATTGTCGAAATGGAAGCTGTCGTCGGCGTGGCCGACGGTGTGGATGCCTTCGTTGAGCGTCACCCATTCCTCAGTGCCTCGCTGCGACGCCGGGAAGCGCCAGGCCGGATCATAGGCCGGCGGGATCGGGTTCTGGGCGAAGGCATGCAGGATGTCGGTGACCATCAGCTCCTGATGCTGCTGCTCGTGATTGAGGCCGACCTCGACCAGCGGCACCAGCGCCTCGAGCTTGTCCGCTGCGGCGGTCTGGAAGAATTTCACCACTTCGGCGTCGACATGGCGGCGGTAGGCGGTGACTTCGTCGGCGGTCGGGCGGGTCAGATGGCCGCGCTGATGGCGGGCGTGCCGGGGGCCGGCGCTGACGTAATAGGAATTGAACAGATAGGCGTAGTCCGGATGGAAGGGCGTGTAGCCCTTGACGTGCTCGCCGAGCAGAAACTGCTCGAAGAACCAGGTCGTATGGGCGCGGTGCCACTTGGCGGGGCTCGCATCCGGCATCGACTGGATCAGCTGGTCTTCCGCGGACAGCGGCGCGGCCCGGCGCTCGGTCTCGTCGCGGACCGCGCGATAGGCGTCCACCAGGCGCTGGGCTGACGACCCGGATTCGGAGGGCAATGACGGGGGGGCGCCGGGAATGGCGGCCGCGGCAGAGGCTGGTTTCGTCAACGATGGTCTCCGATTCAAGGGGAGAACGTTGCTTCGGCAAACTGGTTCCAGACGGACAGTTCGTCCTAGATAGGGGCTCCGTTACGGGAAAAAAGCCTCCTCCATGATGATATTGGGGCCGTCAGGTAATCCCGGCACCTTTGGGGCGCCGCCCGGCTCCCGCCGCATGCCAGATTTCCGGCCATTTTGCTTTGGATGCACAATGGTTTGGGCTACATATATGGGAGGTCACGGGTTAGAAGGGCGGGCCGGCCCGTCAGGGCTTGAGAGCGCCGCCGCCGAAGGAAGCGAAAATGAGCATCGAGCAATTCATCGACAACGAAGTGAAGGCGAACGACGTCGTGCTGTTCATGAAGGGCACGCCGCAATTCCCGCAGTGCGGGTTTTCCGGTCAGGTCGTGCAGATCCTCGACCACATCGGTGTCGGCTATAAGGGCCTCAACGTTCTCGAATCGGCCGAGCTGCGCGACGGCATCAAGGTCTATTCGAACTGGCCGACGATTCCGCAGCTCTATGTGAAGGGCGAGTTCGTCGGTGGTTGCGACATCATCCGCGAGATGTTCCAGGCCGGTGAATTGCAGCAGCTGTTTGCCGACAAGGGCATCCCGGTCGACGTGGCTGCCTGACCTTGACCGCGCGCCAGGTCGGCAAGGCGCGGCTCGACGTCATCGTTACCGACATCACGACCCTGCGCGTTGACGCCATCGTCAACGCGGCCAATTCGTCGCTGCTCGGTGGCGGCGGCGTCGACGGCGCGATCCATCGCGCCGCGGGCCCGGAGCTGCTCGCCGAATGCCGCACGCTCCATGGCTGCAAGACCGGTGATGCCAAGATCACCAAAGGGTATCGGCTGCCTGCCAAGCACGTCATCCATGCGGTCGGCCCGGTGTGGAATGGCGGCACCCAAAACGAGGACGCGCTGCTCGCATCCTGCTATCGCCGCGGCATCGAGCTTTGCCACGCCAACCGTCTCGGCTCGGTCGCATTTCCTGCCATCTCGACCGGCGTCTATCACTTCCCGCCGGACCGCGCCGCCGGTACCGCAGTCAGGGCCGTCGTCGATACCCTGGCGGCGGCACCCGACCTCACGCATGTGATCTTCTGCTGCTTCTCGGCCCAGAGCGGCGAGCTTCATCAGAAGGTCCTGGACACCTTCGGTAGCCCTTGTGCCTGATGATACCGCCGCTACACTTCCCCGTGATTTTCGGGGAGGGATAGATAGAATGCATTCATTTCGTTTGACGTGTGCGGCCGCGGCCGCCGCGCTGTTGCTTGCGGTGCCGCTGGCCCGCGCCGAAGGCACCTATGAGATTCCGGCGGGTGCGCATTTCAATCCCGACAAGCTCGCCAAGATCGGCGAGTTCTTCAAGAACGAGGTCGCGACCGGGAAGATTCCCGGCGCCATCGTCCTGATCCAGCAGCACGGCAAGCCCGTCTATCACGAGTCCTTCGGCGTGCAGGACGTGATCAGCAAGGCGCCGATCACGGACAAGACCATCTTCCGTTTGGCTTCGATGACCAAGGCGATCACCGCCGTGGTGTCGATGCAGCTTCTGGAAGAGGGCAAGTACAAGCTCGACGATCCCGTCTCGAAATACATCCCGTCCTTTGCCAATGTGAAGGTCGGCGTCGAGAAGAAGGCCGAGGACGGCACCAAGACGCTCGAGCTGGTGCCGCTGGAGCGGCCGATCACGATCCTCGACCTGATGCGGCACACCTCCGGCATCACTTACGGCTTCTATGGCGATAGCCTGGTCCGCAAGGCCTACAAGGAAGCCAACATCTATGGCGGCGATTTCGACCTCGCCGAATTCGCCGAGCGGATCGCCAAGCTGCCGCTGCACAACCAGCCCGGCGCGCTCTGGCAATACGGCCATTCCACCGACATTCTGGCGCGCGTGATGGAAGTGGTCACCGGCAAACCGCTGCTGACGATCGAGCGCGAGAAGCTGCTCGATCCGCTCGGCATGAACGACACCCGCTTCTTCGTCACCGATCCCGAGAAGCAGAAGCTGATGGCCGAGCCGCTGCCGAACGACAGCGATTTCCGGGTCGGCCGGGTCAACGATCCGACCAAGGTCAAGAAATGGGAGTCAGCCAGCGGCGGCATGGTCTCGACCATGGCGGACTATTCGCGCTTCGCGCAGATGCTGCTCAATGGCGGCACCTTCGACGGCAAGACCATTCTGAAGCCCGAGACGTTCAAGCAGCTGACGACCGACCAGGTCGGCCCGGGCTCCGGCGTCGGGCGCGACGTTTTCTACTTCCCCGGCGACGGCTTCGGTTTCGGGCTCGGGATCGGGGTGCGCACCGATCCCGGCAACGCCAAGCCGCCGCCGCCCGGCGATCTCGGCGAACTGAAATGGGATGGCGCCAGCGGCTGCTATTTCGTCATCGACCGCAAACAGGACTTCTTCTTCATCCTCCTGGAGCAGACGCCGACCGAGCGCCAGCGCGTCCAGCGGACGCTGAAGCTGCTCGTCTATGAAGCCATGGAAAACTAGAGCGTTTTCGAGCGAAGTGGATACCGGTTCGCGTGAAGAAAACGCATCAAAACAAAGGAACAAGAGCATGACCCGATTCAATCGGTCATGCTCTTACATGCGTGGGTGCCGCGCAGTCGTCGCGGCGCTCGCGGTCGCGTTCGTCGCAACGGATGCGAAGGCCGGCTCCGCGGGGCCGGCCGCGCACAGCTTCTCGCCGGAACGCCTCGCCAAGGTCTCCGACTATGTCAGGAACGAGATCGTAACCGGCAAGATTCCCGGCGCGATCCTGCTGCTGCAGCAGCACGGCAAGCCGGTCTATTACGAGAAGTTCGGGGTTCGCGACGTCGCCACCGAGCTCTCGATGAGCGCGGATACCATCTTCCGCCTCTATTCGATGTCGAAGCCGATCACCACTGTCATCGCGATGATGCTGGTCGAGGAAGGCAAGCTCGCTCTCAGCGATCCCGTATCGAAATACATCCCGGCCTTTGCCGGCATGAAGGTCGGCGTGGAAAAGCGCGGCGATGAGGGCAAGGCGACGATGACGCTGGCGCCGCTCAAGCGTCCCGTCACCATCGAGGACCTGATGCGCCACACCGCCGGCCTGCCCTACGGCTATTACGGTGGCGGTGTGGTGAACACGACCTACGCCGATGCCGGCCTGTTCAACAACGATCCCGACAATGCCGAGTTCGTGGCGCGGCTCGCGGCGCTGCCGCTTGCCGAACAACCCGGCACGCAATGGGACTATGGCCATTCCACCGACGTGCTCGGCCGCATCATCGAGGTGATCACAGGGAAATCCCTGTTTCAGGTCGAGAAGGAGCGGCTGCTCGGCCCGCTCGGAATGAACGAGACCGCATTCTATGTCGCCGACCACGCGAAATGGCCGCTGATCGCCGAGCCGATGCCGAAGGATCGCACCATCAGTCCGGTGGCCGAGGTTCGCGACCCGCGCAAGCCGCTGCGCTGGGAATCCGGCGGCGGCGGCATGGTCGGCACCATCGGCGACTATGCGCGCTTTTCGCAGATGCTCTTGAACGGCGGCAGCTATGACGGCCGCCGCTATCTGAAGCCGGAGACCATCGCGCTGATGGCGTCGGACCATATCGGTCCGGAGACCGGGGTCGTGCGCGACAAGAACTACTACCCGGGTCCGAACTCCGGCTTCGGCCTCGGCTTCGCGGTCCGCACCTCGGTGCCGCCCAACACGTCATGGCCGCTGGGCGAATATCGCTGGGACGGTGTCGGCGGCACGTTCTTCTTCATCGATCCCGCGGACGATCTGTTCGGAATCTTCATGGTGCAGACGCCGTCACAGCGCGGCCGGATCCAGCAGGAGCTGAAGACGCTGATCTACCAGGCGATGGGGCGCTAGAGGCGGTGGGCGGAGGTGGTCATGCAGGCAATGACATTCACCTTCCGCAAGCTCATCCCGGTGGCCGTCACGCTTGCCGCGGTGACCGCGTGTCGGCCCGTTCTGGCCGAAGAAGCTCTGCGCCGGAATGATGCTGACGTCATGCAGCGGATCGACCACGTCGTAAACGGCCTGAGGACGGCGATTGTCGTCGACGGCGATGCGCCGATGACATTGTCGGACCGCATGAACGAGCTGCATGTTCCCGGTGTCAGCATCGCGGTGATTCACGGCGGCGCCATCGAATGGGCGCGCGGTTTTGGCACCGTCGCCATCGGCGGTCCGCCCGTGGTGCCGGAAACGCTGTTCCAGGCGGCTTCAATCAGCAAGCCGACGACGGCCATTGCCGCGCTAGCGCTGGCTCAGGCCGGCAAGCTCGATCTCGATGCCGACGTCAACGTCGCGCTCAAGGGCTGGAAGATTCCGGACTATCCGTATCCCCAATCCCGGGTGACGGTTCGGCGGCTGCTGAGCCATACGGCCGGGACGAACGTGTCCTTCTACCCGGGCTATCAGGCCGGCCAGCCGGTCCCCTCGCTTGTCGAGATCCTCGATGGCAGGCCGCCTGCGAACACTGCGCCCGTTCGGGTCGAGCACGAACCCGGCAAGCAGACTGAATATTCGGGCGGCGGTTACACCATCGTTCAGCAATTGCTCATCGACGTGACGGGACGGCCGTTTCCTGCGCTGCTCGATGAGTTTGTCTTCAAGCCGCTCGCCATGACGCATTCCAGCTTCGCGCAGCCATTGCCTGCGGATCGTTTGCCGATGGCCGCCACGCCGTACCGGCCGGACGGCACGCCGGTGCCCGGCGGGGCGCATGTCTATCCCGAACTGGCCGCGGCGGGATTATGGACGACGCCGAGCGATCTCGCCCGTCTCCTGCTCGCCATGCTGGATTCGCTGGCCGGTCGGAGCAATCCCGTTCTGTCGCAATCGATGACGGCCGAGATGCTCGCGCCGGTTCTGGGCAGTGCCGACGGGCTACCCCCGGGGACAGGACGACGTGGGATGGGCTGGCTGGTTCGCGGCTCGGCGCCCAATCGGCAATTCTGGCACAACGGGGTGAACGAGGGCTTCATCGACACCATGGTCATTTTCGAGAATGGCGATGGCGCTGTTGTCATGACCAATGGCTGGGGCGGTCAGATCCTCGTCGGCGAGATCCTGCGCAGCATCGCAGCCGAGTACCACTGGCCGGATCGTCAGGCCAGGGTCGGGAAGCTCACCGCGGTGAGCCCGCAGGCGCTGGACCGTGTGGTCGGGACCTATCGGTTCACGCCCGAATTTTCGATCCACGTTACAAGGGAGGGAGACCGCCTGTTCAGCGAGGCGACAGGGCAGCAGCGGCGCGAGATCTTCGCCACCAGCGATCGCGAGTTCTTTTTCAAGGTTGTCGATGCCGTGTTGTCATTCGACACGGACGGTCAGAACGCGGCAATGCAAGTGACGCTTCACCAGGAAGGCACTGATTACGTCGGAAAGCGGCTGCCGTAGTTTGGTAGCCCGGATATCGATGCACTCCATCCGGGCTACGGGAACTATGCTGCGCGCACGATATCCCTGACGTGGCCCATCATTTCCTCGATCATCGCAGCCGACACGTCGAGATGCGTACAGGCCCTGATCCGGCCGTCCATCATCGCCAGCGTCACGCCGCGTTTGCGCAGCTCGGCGACCATTTTGTCGCCTGATACGCCGGCGCCATCGGGCTTGAAGAAGACGAGGTTGGTCTCGGGCGCCTGCACGGCGATGCCGTTGATCTGCGACAGCCCGCGCGCCAGCGCCCGCGCATTGGCATGGTCGTCGGCGAGGCGGTCGACGTGGTGATCGAGTGCATGGATGCAGGCGGCCGAACAAACGCCGGACTGCCGCATCGAGCCGCCGAGCCGCTGCTTCCAGCGCCAGACGTCGTCGATGAAGGCGCGGCTGCCGGCGATCACGCCGCCGATCGGTGCGCCGAGGCCCTTGGAGAAATCGATCCAGGCGGAATCCCAGCCCGCGGTCATGTCGCGCGGCGAGATGCCCGAGGCCACGGTGGCGTTCAGCAGCCGCGCGCCGTCCATATGGGTGACGAGCCCATGGGCCTTGGCGATACGCACGACCTCGTCAAGCGCGGCCTTCTTCCAGATCGTGCCGCCGCCGATATTGGCGGTCTGCTCGACGCTGACGAGCACCTGCGACGGCTGGTAGCGGGTGCGCGGATGCAGCGCGGCGCGGAAGGTGTCCGGCGTGAACTGGCCGTCATCGCCCGGGAGCTGCGTGATCTGGAAGCCGCCGAGCGCCGCATGCGCGCCGCCCTCGCGTGCGATGATGTGCGCGGTGGCGTGCGCCAGGATCTCGTCGCCGGGGCGGCAATAGGCCAGCGTCGCCGCGACGTTGCACATCGTGCCCGACGGCATGAACACGGCGGCCTCCTTGCCGAGCAGATCGGCGACGCGGGCGCAGAGCTCATTGGTGGTCGGATCGTCGCCGACCTGCTCGTCGCCGACCACAGCCTTCGCCATCGCCTCGCGCATCGCCGGCGTCGGCCTGGTCTGGGTGTCCGACAGCAGGTTGATGCGGACGGGCGGCGCCTTCGGATCGGGCGGGGCAGGGGTGTAGTGCATGATGGTTCTCTCGGTCGATGTGCGCTGACTTTAGCCAAACAAAAAGGCCCCGGCAAAACCGGGGCCTTTCGGATCTCGCATGCGTGCCGTGATCAGCGCGAATAGAATTCGACGATCAGATGCGGCTCCATCTGCACCGGGAACGGCACGTCGCCGAGCGCCGGGATGCGGGCGAACTTCGCGGTCATCTTGCCGTGATCGACCTCGAGGAAGTCGGGCACGTCGCGCTCGGGCAGCTGGGCGGCTTCCAGCACCGGGGTGAGCTGCTTGGAGGCTTCCTTGACCTCGATGCTGTCGCCGACCTTCAGCTTGTAGCTGCCGATGTTGACCTTGCGGCCGTTCACCTTGACGTGGCCGTGGTTGATGAACTGGCGCGCGGCGAACATCGTGGCGACGAACTTGGCGCGATAGACCACGGTGTCGAGACGGCGCTCCAGCAGGCCGATCAGGTTCTCGCCGGTGTCGCCCTTGAGGCGGCTGGCTTCGACATAGATGCCGTGGAACTGGCGCTCGGAAATGTTGGCGTAATAACCCTTGAGCTTCTGCTTGGCGCGGAGCTGCACGCCGAAGTCGGAGAGCTTGCCCTTGCGGCGCTGGCCGTGCTGGCCGGGGCCGTATTCGCGGCGGTTCACGGGGCTCTTCGGGCGGCCCCAGATATTCTGGCCCATGCGGCGATCGATCTTGTACTTCGCCTCACTGCGCTTTGTCATCGCGTCCTCTTTGTACAGCCGTCGCTACGTCGCGCCCGGCGTTTTGTCAGTTTCAGGTTTGAGGAGACGCGCCCTCCTGTGTACCGGCCAAAAGGCCCGTACCGACAGGTCCGCCTCGAAAGCTCGGGGAGAACCACGGGTCGCGAAACGCATCGCGGGCCGAAACCGGCCCGCGAGCAAGGGTGGTCTTAAGGAGAAAGTCCGGGTCTGTCAAACAAAACGCGGGGCGATTTGGGTCGAATCGACGCCAAAATCGGCCATTTTCGTCCCTCCCGGGCGGTTTGCCGCCGCCCGGACCGGCCGGGCGCCGGTTTCCGGCCGGATCGCGCCCAATTCCGCTGCAATCACACTGCTCAGCACCTGCTCGAGCCGGGCCAGGGTCCGGGCGATCAGGGCCGCGTCGCAGACCAGATGGTCCCAGCGCAGCACCACATCGACGGTGTGGTCCGGCTTGATCACGCCATAGCTCAGCAGGAACGGGCCCGGGCTCAACGCGTGCAATTCGCCCGGGCCATAGGCCGCGACCGAGGTCACGCCGAAGCTGCCGCAGAAATTGGCGCGCTGCCGCCCGAAATTCAGCCCGATCGCCCAGGCCAGCAAGTCCCTGTAAACCGGCAAAATATCAATATCGGCGAGCGCAAATTGTCGCTCGCCGTACCTGAAGCTCAGATGAACCAACTGGCGGTAGGCCAATTGGTTCAGCTCACGGCGCCGGTTTTGCCAGGGGCTCGCCGGCCTTGACCACGTACCCGAGCACCTTGAGCGGCTTGTCGCCGGAGGTTTTGGCGTCGTGCACCGCACCTTCCGGGATCTGGTAGGAATCGCCCGCCTTCACTTTCAACGGCGGCTGGCCGTCGATCACAAGTTCGAGCTCGCCTTCGAGCACCTAGCCGGTTTCAGCACCGGGATGACTGTGACGCCCCGATGCACCCCCGGCCGGAACCTCGGCGATCGCGGTCACCGTGTTGTAGCCCGCCGGGAAATCGACCTTCTGCAGCGGCGTGCGCTTGATGCCGCTCTGCTGCGCAACAGCAGCGCCGGCACCGGCAAAGGCAATCACGGTGAGACCAATCATCAATTTTCTGAACATGCATTTCCTCCCAAGGCGCCAAAGCCTAGCAGCGCGGAATCGCGGCGGAAAGCCTGCGAAGTGTGATGCGCGCCTGCGACGTTCGGATAGGTCCGCTCATCTCGCGGCGCCAAGCACCCGAGTTTTTGCAGCATTTGTCCGCCCTCGATTATCAGAGGGCGCAGGGAAAGCCGGGTGCCGATCGCACCCATGGGTCCCGTGCAACAAAAAGCACGGGAGGTAGGACCACAGGTGTAACCGGGAACTCCGGCTTTCCCTGCGCGATGGTTTTACGGCTTATACGTGCTCTCCCCGGTGAGACTGGGCTTGCTTGTCACCGCCTTCGCAAAACGCTTTCGCATCTTGCGACGAGACACCTGCCGCTAGGGCGTCAGGACCACACGATTTCGCCGTCCGCATCAATCACGCTTCGTCGGTCGTGACCTCAGCGTCCACCGCGTCTCACCGCAACACCCGTGACGATGCGCAAGCGCCTCGATCGGGTGAGACGGGCAAATCTATACACTGAGTTGGGTGTGCCGATAAACAGAAATATTTTTGACGAAGGGGCTTGCCACGTCGGGCAACTCAGTGATCGCGATTTCGGGTGACGCCGGCTCGTTGCGCCGTACCCGCAGCGGGCCGAGTTCCGGTTCGTGCAGGCCGTTCAATTCGCGTGAGACAATGTGCCGCGCAGCCTGCCGCGCTCAAGCTGCGTGACCGCGACATGCGAGCCTTTGGCGGCGCCATGGAGTCTTTTGAAGCCGAGGTCGCTGGTGCTGACCGAGAGGGTGCTCGCTTATTTTCAGGTTCATAACTGGAGCGCGATTGATCTGCCGAGACCAAGTGCTTGAAGTCAGGACAGGAACTGCCCCCGCGACAACGCGCCAAGGCTGGTTTGATGTCCGCGGCGAGATCGTGGCGCGGATTCGCAGGCGTGCAAATTTTCGTTTGTTTTTCCGAGAAGGCAATGATGCCGGCGGCATCGGATTGATGGAATTGGCACATCGTTCGTTAAGGCTGCACGCCTTGGGGTTGAGATTGGCACAAAGTGCACATCACACGCATGACGCGTTGCGCTATCGTTTGATCTCAAAGCGAAACAGCTCGTGACAACGTCCGGCGGGATGGATCACGCGCCGCAGGAGCGGCTGCGCGTGTGGACGCGCGCACGGAGAACAACAGAGGAGGAAGGGAAGAAGGCCTGACGTAATCAACGCTGCCGAAAAGTGCAGCATCAAAAAATGGAAGGGCGCGACAATGCAATCGAGCACGACGTTCGATCACCGAGAAGCCGATCCTGCGATCTTCAAGCCTGCCATCTTCGGCAAGATCTTCCGCGGAGCGCTTATCGGAGTCACCGACCCATCGAGAACACAGGGGTTCTGGCCACGGTAGTGCGCGAACAGGTGTATCGCCATGTCCCGGGCCGAGATCGCTTCCGCTGAAGCAGAGCCGGACGACCGCATGCAGACCGACGACATGGTCTGGATTCCCGGCGGCACGTTCCGCATGGGCTCGGACCAGCATTATCCCGAGGAGGCGCCGTCGCATCGCGCGTCGGTCGATGGCTTCTGGATCGACCGCACGCCGGTGACCAACGCCCAATTCCGCGACTTCGTGCGGGAAACCGGCCACATCACGTTCGCCGAGCGGCCGCCCGATCCCGCGCAATATCCGGGTGCGCTGCCGCATATGCTTTATGCCGGCTCTCTGGTGTTTTCTCCGCCGCGCCGCGTCCACACGCTGCGCGACTGGAGCCAATGGTGGACGTTCCTGCGGGGCGCGAACTGGCGCCGCCCCTATGGCCCGCGCAGCAACATCAACGTGCTCGGGAGCCATCCGGTGGTCCACGTCACCTATGCCGATGCGCTCGCCTACGCCAAATGGGCCGGCAAGGAGCTGCCGACCGAAGCGGAGTGGGAGTTCGCGGCACGCGGCGGGCTCGAGGATGAGGAATATGCCTGGGGCAATGCCTTGACGCCCGGCGGCAAGCACATGGCCAACACCTGGCAGGGCAATTTCCCGCTGCAGAATCTCTGCGAGGACGGTTTTGACCGAACCTCGCCGGTGACCGCGTTTCCGCCGAACGGTTATGGCGTCCACGACATGATCGGCAATGTCTGGGAGTGGACCGCCGACTGGTGGTCCGCCCGCCATGAGGCCGACGCCGCGAAACCCTGCTGTATCCCGCAGAACCCGCGCGGCGGCCGCGAGAGCGCGAGCTACGACCCCGCCCAGCCGGCGATCAGGATTCCCCGCAAGGTCCTGAAGGGCGGCTCGCATCTCTGTGCGCCGAACTACTGCCGCCGCTATCGCCCGGCTGCACGCCATGCCGAACCGGTCGATACCTCGACCAGCCATGTCGGCTTTCGCTGCGTGGTGCGGGTATCCGCTGCCGTTTCTCACCCGACGTAGTGAAGGCCTTTGCAATGTAAGGAGTTTCTTATGAGTAACGACGCCGAGAACAAGAAACAGGCTGACAAGGCTATCGACCGTCGCAATCTGTTGCTGGGTACATCCACCCTGGTGGCCGCGGCGACATTGACGTCCGATGCGTTGGCGCAGGCGCAGAAGGCTGCCCCGGCGCCGGCTGCAAGTCCGGCCCCTGCGGCGACCTCGGGCCGCAAGCCGAATATCCTGGTGATCTGGGGTGACGACATCGGCATCGCGAACATCAGTGCCTATTCGAATGGCTTGATGGGATACGAGACGCCAAGCATCGATCGCATTGCGCGCGAAGGCCTCAAGATGCAGCATTATTACGGCGAGCAGTCCTGCACGGCCGGCCGCGCAGCGTTTCTCACCGGCCAGCATGGTATTCGTTCCGGTCTGACCAAGGTCGGCTTTCCCGGTGCGCCAATGGGGATGAGCCAGCTCGATCCCTCAGTCGGCGGTCTGCTCAAGAATCTCGGCTATGCCACCGGCCAGTTTGGCAAGAATCACGTCGGCGACCGCAACGAATCGCTGCCGACTGTGAACGGCTTCGACGAGTTCTTCGGCAACCTCTACCATCTCAATGCCGAGGAAGAGCCGGAGCTGCCCGACTATCCCAAGGATCCGGCCTACCGCGCCAAGTTTGGCCCGCGCGGCGTGCTGCGCTGCAAGGCGACGGATCGTGACGATCCCACGGTCGATCCGCGGTTCGGCAAGATCGGCAAGCAGACCATCGAGGACACCGGCGCACTGACCAAGAAGCGCATGGAGACGGTCGACGACGAAACGTCCGCGGCGGCGATCGATTTCATCAAGCGGCAGCAGGCGGCCGGCAAGCCGTTCTTCTGCTGGTTCAACGCGACGCGCATGCATCTGCGCACGCACGTCCGCGCCGACCACCGGGGCCGCTACACCCACGGCGACAGCGAGTACGTCGACGGTATGATGGAGCACGACGACACCGTCGGCTCACTGCTCAAGGCGCTGGACGATCTGGGAATCGCGAACGACACCATTGTCGTCTATTCGAGCGACAACGGGCCCCACATGAATACCTGGCCCGACGGTGCCATGACCTGGTTCCGCTCCGAGAAGAACACCAATTGGGAGGGCGCTTTCCGCGTGCCTTGCCTTGTCCGCTGGCCCGGTGTGATCAAGCCCGGTACGGTCAGCAACGAACTCATGAGCCACAACGACTGGATCCCAACGTTGTGTTCGATCGCCGGCGAACCCGACATCGTCAACAAGCTTAAATCCGGCTACACCGCGAACGGCACCAGCTACAAAGTCCATCTCGACGGCTACGACCAGTCGGCGTTCCTCCGCAACGTCAGCGGGACCGCCGCCAACAACAACGGCACCAAGAGCGCGCGCGACAAGTTTTTCTACTCGGACGATGACGGCTTGTTGGTGTGCTTCCGGCAGGGCGACTACAAATACGTCTTCTCCGAGCAGCGCAAGGAAGGGACGATGGGGCTGTGGGCCGAACCCTTCACCACGCTCCGCCTGCAGAAGATCTTCAACCTGATGCAGGACCCCTTCGAGCGCGCCGACATCACCTCCAACACCTTCTGGGACTGGAATCTGAATCATGTCGGCAGCGCCTACGGCATGATGGATGAGGTGTTCCAGTTCGTCGCGACGTTCAAGGAGTTTCCGCCGCGCGCCTTCCCGCCGAGCTTCAATCCCGCCAACATCCTGGAAGGCATGATGGATGGGATCAAGCAGAAGAAGGCGCTAACCGAAGGAATGGATGTCGACAAGGTCCGCGCCGGACTGAACCGGATCATCCAGCAGCAACTGCAAAATCGCTAACTCTGCGCACCCGGCTCATCCTTCGGTGAGCCGGCCTGCTGTTCTCGACCGTCGCAACGGCCTTCTGAAAAGTAAGGAGTGTCGAATGAGCAAAGAAACCAGGAGCAAGAGCCAGACCGAAGCGGAACAGGCGATCAATCGCCGAAATCTGCTGCTCGGTACATCCTCACTGGTCGCAGCCGCGGCGTTGACATCGGACGCGCTGGCACAGGCGCAGAAGGCTGCCCCGGCGCCGGCCGCAAGTCCGGCCGCTGCGGCGGCCTCGGGGCGCAAGCCGAATATTCTCATCATCTTCGGCGATGATATCGGCCAGACCAACCTGAGCGCCTATTCATTCGGCCTGATGGGCTATCGCACGCCGAATATCGATCGCGTTGCCAAAGAAGGCATGATGTTTACCGACTATTATGCCGAGCAAAGCTGCACGGCAGGGCGATCATCCTTCATCACCGGCCAATGCACGTTGCGAACCGGCCTCTCGAAGGTTGGCGTCCCGGGTGCGACCGTTGGCCTGCAGGCCAGGGACGTCACGATCGCCCAAGTGCTCAAGCCGCTGGGCTACGCCACCGGCCAGTTCGGCAAGAACCACCTTGGCGACCGCAACGAATATTTGCCGACGGTGCACGGCTTCGACGAGTTCTACGGCAACCTTTATCACCTCAACGCCGAAGAAGACCCCGAGAACTGGTTCTACCCGAAAGACCCCGGCTTCTTCGACAAGTTCGGACCACGCGGCGTACTGCGCTGCAAGGCATCCGAGCGCGACGACCCGACCGAGCAGCCACGCTGGGGCAGGGTCGGCAAGCAGACCATCGAGGACACCGGGCCGCTCACGAAGAAGCGCATGGAAACCATCGATGACGAGACCTCGGCCGCAGCGGTCGATTTCATGCGGCGTCAGGTTCAGGCGAACACGCCGTTCTTCTGCTGGTTCAACTCCACCCGCATGCATTTCCGTACCCATGTGCGGGCGGAGCATCGCGACAAGCCGGGCCTGACTTCACGGACCGAATATGCCGATGGGATGATCGAGCACGATGCGACGATCGGCACGATCCTCAAGGCCCTGGACGATCTCGGCGTCGCCAATGATACGATCGTTCTCTACACGACCGACAACGGCCCGCATCAGAACTCCTGGCCGGACGCCGGCACGACGCCGTTCCGCAGCGAGAAGAACACCAACTGGGAAGGCGCGTTCCGCGTGCCCTGCATGATCCGCTGGCCGGGACGAATCCAGCCGGGTTCGGTCTCGAACGAAATGATCAGCGGACTCGACTGGTTCCCCACACTCATGGCCGCGGCCGGCGACACTGAGATCAAGCAGAAGCTGCTCAACGGCTATAACGTCGGTGGCAAGACCTTCAAGGTTCACCTCGACGGTTACAACCAGCTTCCATATCTCACCGGCCAGCAGGATCGCGGCGCCCGCAAGGAATTCATCTACTTCAACGACGACGGCGATGTCGTGGCGATGCGTTATGAGAACTGGAAAGCGGTGTTCGAAGAGCAGCGCGTCAACGGCACCATGCGGATCTGGGCGGAGCCGTTCACCAAGCTGCGGGTGCCGAAATTCTTCAATCTGCGTTCCGATCCGTACGAACGTGCGGACGTCACCTCGAACACTTACTACGACTGGTTCATGTCGGACGCTGCCGGCGCGTTCCTGGCGTCCTCGGCGGTCGTCGGAGACTTTCTCGCGACTTTCAAGGATTATCCTCCGAGCCAGCGGCCATCGAGCTTCAGCATCGACCAGTTGGTCGAGAAGATGCAGAAGAGCTTCGAGGTGACCCAATAGGCATGAAGCTCAACGAGAGGCGGTAGGGGAAATCCGTTGCGGATTGCAGTGATGGCTGGATGCACAGGACTGAACCGACGAGCGGCCGTTGCGGCGCTCGTCGCTCTCGTGCTGTGCAGCGTTGTCGGTGCCCGTGCCCAGACCGACCCGCTGCCGTCCTGGAACGACGGCGCGGCGAAGAAGGCGATCACCGATTTCGTCGTGCGCGTAACGACGCAAGGCGGAGCGGATTTCGTGCCGCCGGCCGAGCGCATCGCCACCTTCGACAATGACGGCACGCTGTGGACCGAGCAGCCGATCTATTTCCAGCTCGCCTTCGCGTTCGACCGCGTCATGGCAATGGCGCCGGAGCATCCGAACTGGAAGACGCGGCAACCCTTCAAGGCCCTTCTGGAGAAGGATACCAAGGCGCTTGCCGCCACTGGAGAGAAGGGGGTGCTGCAGATCCTGGCGGTCACGCATACCGGCATGACCACGGATGTGTTCGCGCAATCTGTCCGCGACTGGCTCGCGACCGCGAGGCATCCGCGCTTCAAACGTCCCTACGACAGTCTCGTCTACCAGCCGATGCTGGAGCTGCTCGCCTACCTCAGGGCCAACGGCTTCAAGACCTTTATCGTCTCCGGCGGCGGCATCGAGTTCATGCGGCCGTGGACGGAGCGGGTCTACGGCATTCCGCCGGAGCAGGTGGTCGGCTCTTCGGGCGTGGTGAAATTCCAGATCGGTGCTGACGGCAAGTCCGTGCTGATGAAGGAAGCCAAGGTCGAGTTCATCGATGACGGCCCGGGCAAGCCGGTCGGTATCAACCGCTTCATCGGGCGCCGCCCGATCTTCGCCTTCGGCAATTCGGATGGCGATCTGCAAATGCTGCAATGGACCGCGGCGGGGCAGGGCACGCGTTTCGCCGGCATCGTGCACCACACCGATGCTGAGCGCGAATACGCCTACGACCAGCAATCGAAGATCGGCAAGCCCGACAAGGCGCTCGATGCAGCTGCGGCCGGTGGCTGGACCGTGGTCGACATGAAGCAGGACTGGAAGACCATGTTTCCGGACAGCCCTTGAGGATGTTCAGATGAAAACAGCACTGGTTGTCGCGCTTGCAATGTCCTGCCTGGCCGGCGTCGCCGTCGCCCAGGCGCCGAACCGCGCCGGAACGCCATCGGATCAGGAGATCAGCGATTCCTGGATTTACCTGTTCACGCGCATCCTCGTGTTGCGGCAGCAACAGCTCGATTTTCAGGAAGGCTTCAAATGGAACGAACTGCGGCACCGCAAGCCCGGCGCGGTGGACTGGCCCAATCCGAATCTCGACGTCGCCTATTCGGAAGCCTGGGTCGCAGTGGACGAGACGAGTTGCACGATCGTCACCGTGCCGAAGATCGTCGATCGCTACTATACGGTGCAATTCCTTAACGGATGGGACGAGACGCTCGCCAACATCAATGAGCGGCTCTTTCCAAACAAGCCGGATGGCGAGTTCGCGGTCTGTCTGCGAGGCGCCAATGTGACACTTCCTGCCGATGTCAGACGTGTTGATCTGCCGGTCAAATATGCGCGCGTGCTGCTGCGGGTCGAGCTGGGAGACAATTGGGACGATGCGGTCCGCCTCCAGCACGCCTTTGCGTTCCGCGCCACCGGTTCACCGAAACTGCCCGACATTCCGAAGACGCCGATCTTCGACCTCGACAAGCTGCCCGGCGTCGAACTCTTCGACTATGCCGATATCGCGCTCGACAGCGAACCCGACCTCAACCCGGGCCTGGAGAAACAGGCCGCGGATGCGCGGGCGATCGGCAAGGCGATCAAGGACCAGGCCGAGCGCGAGAGAGTCGCCAAGGTCGTGCGCGAGCAGACCTATCCTGAATACGCAAAGTTCGGCAACACCATCGGGCACGGCGTGATCTACAACGGCTGGGCGCGCCCCGCGGTGGTCGGCAATTACAACATCGACTTCATCGCTCGTACGCTGGTCACCTTTGGCGGCATCTGGGCCAACGTGATGCCCGAGGTCCTTTATTACCGCGCCGGCACGGACGGCACCGGCGCAACGCTCTCCGGCAACAGCAGCTATACCATGACCTTTCCGAAGGGCGAGTTGCCGCGGTCCCTTGCGAAATACTTCTGGTCGGTGATCGCAGTCGATCCCGTGCATTACCGCGTGCTGCCGAATCCGAGAGAGCGCTACCTGCTGAACCGCGAGACCAAGCCGGAATACGCCGACGACGGCTCGCTCACGCTGTATTTTGCCGCCGAGAAGCCTGCCAACGCACCCGATGGCAACTGGCTGCCGACGCCGAAAGGCTCAGGTTATCGTCTGACATTCCGCTTCTATGGACCGATCGGTGGCGTGGCGAACGGGACTTACTTCCCGCCGCCTCTGGTGAAGATGCAATAGGATCGAACCATGAGCGGCTACGACATCTTCGCCTGGATCGTGCTGCTTATCCTTGTCGCGAGTGCGATCGGCGTGTTCTGCATCGCGGGCTGGCTGCCCGGGCATATCGCGAAATCCCGCAATCACCCTTATGCGCAGGCCGTGACCGTCGCCGGCTGGATCACCTTGACCTGCGGCTTTGCACTGTGGCCGGTGGCTTTCGTCTGGGCCTATGTCGACGTGCCGGCGCCGCGCCGGGCGGGAGACGCGTGATGGGTGTCGCGATCTTCAACACCTATCTGGTGCTGCTGTTCCTGCTGGTGCACTTCAGGATCGTGCGCTTCAACCTGTTCTGGAAGGCGTCGCCCTTCATCGTGCTGGTGCTCCTGCTGTTCGGCCTGCTGGTGCCGATGGGCTGGGGCGCGCCGCAGGGTTCGGTTCTGGTCGTGCGCAACGCGGTGTCGATCGTGCCCAACGTCGCGGGTGAGGTGACCGAGGTGCCCGTCGTCGCCAACACACCGCTGAAGGCGGGCGACATTCTCTTCAAGATCGATCCGACGCCGTACGACGCACAGGTCAAGGCGATCGAGGCGCAGCTCAAGCTATCCAGGACGCGGCTCGCCCAGATGACGACGCTCTACGAGCGCGACGCCGGGCGTGGCTTCGATGTCGAGCAGCGCCAGTCCGAGGTCGACCAGCTCGGCGGCCAGCTCGAGGCCGCGCAGTGGAACAGCGACAAGACGGTGGTCCGCGCGCCGGCCGACGGCTACGTCACCAACCTCGCGCTGCGCAAGGGCGCGCGGGTGGCGAACCTGCCGCTGTCGCCCGTGATGGCGTTCATCGACACCTCGGACACGATCATCGGCGTCGAGATCAACCAGATCGACGCGCGCTACGTCGCGCCGGGGCAGGAGGTCGAGGCGACCTTCAAGTTCGCGCCCGGGCAGATTTACGCGGGGAAGGTCGAGAGCGTGCTGCAGGCGGTGGCGACCGGTCAGGTCCAGACCTCGGGCACCGCCGTTACGCCGAAAGCAATCGAGGCCGTTCCCTTCGTAGTGCGCGTCAAGCTCGACGATGCCGCGTTCGCCAACCGCTTGCCGGCCGGATCGGCCGGCACGGCCGCAATCTACACCGACCATTTGAAGCCGACCCACGTCGTGCGCCGCGTGATCCTGCGCCAGGTCGCGATCGTCAACTACGTCAATCCGTTTTGAGAGGGAGATCATCATGAGACGTTTGCTCACGGCAGGAGTTGCGCTCATGCTCTCGATCGTGGCCGCGCAAGCCCAAACGGGCGACGATATCGCTGCACGCAATGTTCACCGCCGCGCAGTTGAAGCTGTGATCTGGGCGATGCCTGCAGTGAACTACGATCTCATGCTTCAGGAGATGCTAAGCAAGACTGCCGGGAAGGTCGGACAAGCCATCTATTGGGGGCGACCGCTGGATTGGCACAATCAGACACTGACGCCCAATCCCGATGCCCTCTATTTCATGGTGTTCTTCAACACCAAGGATGGTCCGGTCGTGCTCGATCTGCCATCGGGTGATGCCAATGGCTCGTTCAACGGCAATATCGTCACAGTCTGGCAAATGCCGCTGGAAGACGCCGGGCTGCTTGGTGCGGACAAGGGCAAAGGTGGAAAATATCTGATCCTGCCGCCGGGATACACGGGCAAGGCGCCCGACGGCTACATCGCGCTGCAATCCGACACGTTCGGTGGTTACATGTTGCTGCGCTCGAACCTTCGGAGCCATGGCGCCGACGACGTCGTCAGGTCGATCGCATACGGCAAGCAGCTGAAGATCTATCCGTTGGCGCAGGCGGACAACCCTCCGCCGACCGTGTTCACCGACGTCAAGGACATTGGTTACGACTCGACGATCCGCTATGACGCGAGCTTCTTCGAGCATCTCGATCGGATCGTGCAGAACGAGCCGTGGCTGCAGCGCGACCGGGCGATGATCGATCCGCTCAAGACGGTCGGCATCGAAAAGGGCAAGCCGTTCAGTCCAAGCGACGCTACCAGGGCCTTGCTGACGTCGGCTGCGCGCGAAGCTGGTGCTCTGCTCGAGGCGAAGTACGACGCCGGACTCCCGCCGTTCTTCTCCGAGACGAGCCGCTGGACACTCCCGGCTCCGGCCGACATCGTCAAGGCGGCTCAAGAAGGTTACGCCGATCCAGACGTATATCCGATCGATAGTCGCGGTATGGCCTACAGCTATGCCTACATAGGGATCAAGCGGCTTGGGGCCGGCCAGTTCTACCTGATCTCGATCAGGGATAAGGATGGGCGGGCGTTCGAGGGGGGCGGGACCTACCGCCTGACGGTGCCGCCCAATGCGCCGGTCGAGCAATACTGGTCCGTCACCGCGTACGATCGGCAGACCCACGCGCTGATCAAGAATATGTCACGCGCCAGCCGCTCGTCCCAGATCGCCGACATGCAGAGGAACGCCGACGGTTCGGTCGATGTCTATTTCGCCCCGGCCGCGCCGGTGGGCAAGGAGGCCAACTGGGTGCCGACCGATCCGGCGCGCAAGTTCGAGCTGATGTTCCGTGCCTATGCGCCAACGAAAGCGCTGTTTGATCACAGCTGGAAACTGCCTGACGTCGAGCGTCTCGCCGCCACGGTTGGCGGGTCAACGCGATGACGCGTCAGAATCAGCAACGGAGCATTCCCATGAAGGTCAGTTTCTTGCTTACGATGGTTGCCGGTTCCTGCCTTGCGGTTTCGTCTGCATTCGCACAAGCGCCGGTCCCGGTGACAGTTGATAATTTCGCCCGTGCCGAGTCCGATCTCTACATGAACAACCTCGTCAAGGACGCCGGCCTTGGCAAGCTCAGCCACCGCCGCGAGCCGGCCAGCATCGACAAGCAGTCCGTCATCCGGCTCAATCGCGACACGCTCTATACATCTGGCGTGTTCGACCTCGACGCAGGTCCGGTGACGGTCACGATGCCGGATCCCGGCAAACGCTTCATGTCGCTGCAACGAGGATCACTACGTGCCCGCGGTGTATTACGGCGCCGGAAAACGCAAATTGACGCGCGAGAATGTCGGCACGCGCTACGTGGTGGCCGGGATTCGTACGCTGGTCGATCCGAACGATCCGAAGGACCTCGCGCAAGTGCATGCGCTGCAGGATGCCATCAAGGTCGACCAGAAGGCACCCGGCAAGCTCGAACTGCCGAGCTGGGACCAGGCCAGCCAGAAGGGCATCCGCGATGCGCTTCTGGCGTTGAACGACTATACGGGCGGCTTTGCGCACGCGTTCGGACCCAAGGGGCAGGTCGACCCTGTCAGGCACTTGATCGCAACCGCTGCCGGCTGGGGCGGCAACCCCGACAAGGACGCGTCCTATCTCAGCATCACGCCGGCCAGGAACGACGGCACCACGGTCTACAAGCTGACCGTCAGGGACGTTCCCGTCGACGCGTTCTGGTCGATCAGCGTCTACAACGCGAAAGGATACTTCGAGAAGAATCCCTACGATGCGTATACGCTGAACAACATCACGGCGAAGAAATCCGCTGATGGTTCGATCGCGATTCAGTTCGGCGGCTGCGACGGCAAGCTGCCGAACTGCCTGCCGATCATGAAGGGATGGAACTACACGGTCCGGCTCTACCGGCCGCACCCGGAGATCCTGAATGGGAAGTGGAAATTCCCGGAGGCGAAGGCGGTGAGCTGAGGCGCACGCGAATCCGCTACGCTGTGGTGAACGAAGTGGGGAGGTCGGGATGACGATGGTCAAACATCACGGGTGCGCCGTACTCGGCATTGTTGGCACACTGGCGCTGGCGACGATGCCGCGCACAGCGTTGGCCGATGCCGGTGGATTGAGCTTCTGGCTTCCCGGCGCATTCGGAAGTCTTGCCGCCGCGCCAGCGGTGCCGGGATGGTCCTATGCCACGATCTACCTGCATCTGCAGTCGAGCGGCGGCCGAGGGGCCAACTTCGTGCTTCCCGGCGGCGGCCGTGGCGCGGTGGCCGTCGGCCTCACCGATCATGCCGACGCCCTGGTCCAGGGCATCACCTACACCTCGGCGTTGCCGGTGCTCGGTGGCCAGGCGGCGCTCACGATCCTCGGCGCGCCGGGCAACGTCGGCGTCGGCGTCGGCGCCACGCTGACGGGCCCGCTCGGCAACACCGTCTCGGGCGTCCGGACCGACAACCGCACCACCTTCGCCGACGTGTTTTATCAGGGGACGCTCAAATGGAACCAGGGCGTCCACAACGAGATGGTCTACGTCACCGGCAACATCCCGAGCGGCACCTACGATGCGAATCGCCTTGCCAACCTGAGTCTCGGCTTCGCCGCCATCGATGCCGGCGCCGGCTACACCTATTTCGACCCCAAGGCCGGCAACGAGTTCGCCGTCGTCGCCGGCCTGACCTACAGCGCCTCTAACCGGGATCTGCAGTACCAGAACGGCATCGACTTCCATATCGATTGGGCGGCCTCGAAATTCCTCACCAAGACGTTCCAGATCGGCGCTGTCGGCTACTACTTCCAGCAGCTGACCGACGACAGTGGTCCAGGCGCGGTCCTCGGAGGCTTCAGAGGCATGACGGTCGGCATCGGCCCGCAAGTTGGATTCCTGTTTCCGAACCTGTCCGAAGGCTACCAAGGCTACTTGAACCTCAAGGGCTACAAGGATCTCGCGACGGAGAACCGGCCGAGCGGCTGGAGCACATGGGTCACCTTCGCGATCTCGCCAGCGCCACCCGAAACCGCGCCGGCGAAGCCGATCGTTCGGAAGTACTAGGGGAGGCGGACAACAAGCCCGATGAGTGACGTGCGTGCGACCAGCCGGAGGCCGGTTCGGATCGGTTTCCGTACCTCGATCATCGCGGTGTTCATCGCCGCCGTGCTGGTCGTCGGCTTGACGCTGGTCTATCTCAGCTTCAGGCGGGTCTCGTCGATCACGCAGATGGCCGCGAGCACCTTCATCGACAAGGTGGGGCAGCTCGGCGCCGACCGCATCGACGCGCAGTTCAAGAATGTGCGCGACAATCTCGATATCCTGGCCGGGCTGCCGGCGATCCAGGAGGCCGACATCGCCGACAACAGCCGGCTCTACGCCCTGCTGGCCTCGATGCTGCGCAACAATCCGCAGATCTTCAATCTCTATGTCGGCTACGAAGACGGCTCGTTCCTGGAGATGGACGTCATCGACCGCGCCAAACCGCAATTCCGCGCGGCGCTGAATGTCGACGCCGACGCGGTCTATCGCGTCGTGGTGATCGCCCGCACCGGTGCTGCTGCGGCCGCGCCGGTGACGCTGTTCCTGTCGGAGAACCTGATCCAGGTCGGCGAGGTGGCGGGGCCGGACAGCTATGACCCGCGGCAGCGGCCCTGGTATGTCGAGGCCTTCAAGGATCGCAAGACGCTGCTCACCGGGCCGTATGTGTTCTATGCGACCGGCGAGCCCGGCTACACGCTGCGCATTCCGCTCAAGGAGGGCCGCCGCGGCGTGGTGGCCGCCGACCTCCTGCTCAACCGGCTCGAGGAGATGCTGAGCCGGCAAAAGCTCGGCAAATCCGGGCTGGCCTTTCTGTTCAACGACGCCGACCGGATCGTAGGCCATCCCGAGATGCGCGATCTGATGGCCGAACGCCGCGACGCGCTGCCGCGGATCGACGCCCTCAAGCTTCCCGGCCTGTCCGCGGCGATCCAGTCCTGGCGCAGCGACGGACGCGCGCAGCAGTTCTTCACCGACGCCGACGGGCGGACTTTGGTGGCGGCCTTCCACCGCATCGAGACCGCCGGGACGGCCAACATCCGCCTTGCGGTGGTCGCCCCGCTCGATGAATTCTTTGCCCAGATCATCTCGGAGCGACGCGCGCTGTTCGCCATCGCGCTCGGCTTTGTGGCCGCGATGCTGCCGTTCGCATTCTGGCTCGGCTCGCTGCTCGCCCGCTCGCTGCGCGAGCTGGCGCGGCAGACCGACGAGATCCAGCGCTTTCAGCTCGCCGACCGGCCGCGGATGCGATCGGCGATCGGCGAGCTCGACGAGCTCGGCCGTTCGGTGTTCACGATGCGCACCGTCGTGCGAAATTTCTCCAGCTTCATTCCGCAGCCGATCGTGCGCCAGCTGATGGCGTCCGGCGCCTCGCTGCAGCTCGGCGGCGTCAGGCGCGAGGTCACGGTGCTGTTCACCGACGTCGCCGACTTCACCGCGAAGACGGAGAAAGCCGATCCGTCGCAGGTCATGATCTTCACCTCGCGCTATTTCGCCGCGATGTCGGAGGCGATCATGAAACACCATGGCACCATCGACAAATTTATCGGCGACGCCGTGATGGCACTGTGGAACGCGCCCGACCAGGATCCAGATCACGTCATTCACGCCTGCGAGGCCGTGCTGGACTGCCTGCAGCGCAACGCCGAGCTCAACCGGGCGTTCCGCAGCGAGGGCTGGCCGGCCTACACCACACGGTTCGGCCTGCATCTCGGCGACGCCGTGGTCGGCAATGTCGGCTCCGCCGACCGCATGAACTACACCGCGCTCGGCGCCACCATCAATCTCGCCTCGCGGCTTGAAGGCCTCAACAAGAATTATGGCACGCAGGTGCTGGTCAGCGCCGCGGTGCGGGCGCGTGCCGAACACAAATTCGCGTTCCGCAGCGTCGACCAGATCCGGCCGAAGGGCTTTGCCGAGGCGATCACCGTCTACGAGCTCCGCGGCGCGCGCGGCGATTCCGAGCTGACGTTCTGCGCGTGCTGGGAGGCCGTCTACGCTGCGATCCGCGGCGCCGAGCCCGCCACCGCGCTGCTGCACATTGCCGACTTCCTGGCCGAATATCCCGGGGACGGCGTCGCGCAATACCACGCCGAACGGCTGCGTGGGATCTTCCCGCAACCGCTGCTCGATCATCCGGTGCACTGAGATGCGGGTCGGGGCCAGGCTATTGTCTCGCAGGACCAGTCGACGGCTCTTTCTCATCGGATCAGCGCTCGGTGCCGCGGCGCTCGGGACGCCTGCGATCGCGCGCGAGCGAGCCCGGCTGCGGCTCGGCTATCTCCACGTCGTCGCCGTCGACGGCCAGATCCTCACCGGGCTCGACCGCGGCTCGTTCGACCGGGAAGGGATCGATTTCGATCTGGTCGAGTTCAACACCGGTTTCGAGGTGGTAGAGGCGATGGCTGCCGGCAAGCTCGACGTGCTCTCGGCCGGCGGCGTCATCTCGAGCCTGCTGCCGCGCGGCGGTTACACCGCGTTCCTTGTCAACGATATCGAGATCGCGACCGCTCAGCTCTGGGTGCGGCCGGACAAGGGCGTCACGACATTCGCCGACCTGCGCGGCAAGCGCATTGCGACTACCAGGATGACCACCGCCCACATTTTCCTCGATCGCGCGCTGCGCGCCAACGGCCTCGCGCCGGCCGACGTCGAAATCGCAAACAGCAGCATGTCCGCGGCGGTGAACGCGTTCATCGCAGGCGAAGTGCCCGCCGTCGCGCTGTGGGTTCCGTTCAATAAAGGCGCCCGGCGCCGTCAAGCTGGTCGACGCATCCGCCTACTATCCGCAATCCGCCGTCGTCGGCGGCTGGGTCGCCCGCCAGGATTATTTTGCCGCCAACCGCGACGTGTTCGCCCGGATCATCCGCGGCTGGGCCGACGCCAACGACCACATGCTGCGCAACGGCAAGGCGGTGGCCGGCGCGTTGCAGAAGAAGCATTATCCGCAGGCCACGATCGCCGATATCGAGGAGGCGCTGGCCGCGCAGAAGATGTTCTCGTCGCGGGAGTGGAAACGGCTCTATGCCGACGGCTCCGTGGCCCGATGGCTGCAGCAGGTCAGCGACTTCTTCCTGACCGAGGTCTCGATCGCGCCTGCAACGCCGGCCACGCAATATTTCGATCCGAGCCTTTACCTCGCGACAGTCTAGCGTTTTCTTACCGCTTGATCCCGGCGAACGCGGCGGCGATGCCGCGCTGGAACAGCGACCAGTCAAAGCCGAGCGCGAGCGCGAGGTAGCCGCGGTCGATCATCGCATTGGCCTGCTCGGCGGTGCGCGCGACGCCGCCGATCGGCACGCCGCTCTTCATGATGCCCGCCTCGGCGCGTTTGATCAACTCCTGCACCTCGGGATCGTCAATCTGGCCGCGCTTGTTGATCGAGGTGGCGAGATCACCGGGGCCGATCACCGCGAGGTCGACGCCCGGCGTCGCCATGATCTCGTCGATGCGGTTGACGGCCTCGACATGCTCGATCGTGATCATGCAGATCATGTCGTCGTCGGCGGTCGCCATGTAGTCGATCATCGAGACGCCCCAGCGGAACGGCGCATGGAACGGCCCCCAGAGCCGGTCGCCGTTCGGCGGATAGCGCACGCTGCGCACGGCTTTGTCGGCGTCGCCGCGGTTGCAGATCATCGGGAAATTGATGCCGAGCGCGCCGATGTCCATCGGCGCCTTGGCGAGATAGGGCTCATTGGCGGCGATCCGCACCATCGGCACGCAGGGTGTGCCCGAGGTGGCGACGATCATCGCATGGGCGGTGCCGAGATCGATCGGACCGTGCTCGAGATCGACGATGATCCAGTCCAGCGACTGCGCCATGATCTGTACGGTCTGGATGCTCGGTATGGTCGCGATCGCGCCGAAGGTCGGGCGCTTGTCGCGCCACGCCCTGCGCAGGCGGTTGAGCGGCGGCAGCGGTGCTGAGGTCAATGCAGTGCTCCCTCGATGAGGCGAGGGGAAGCTAGCAGCACATGGTGACCGCGAAAAGGATCAGGCCGGGACGCGGCCGCCGAAGAATGGCGTCAGCGCCTCTGTCAGCCTGTGCGGGCGCTTTGAGGTGAAGATCATCTCGGCACCGGCTTCGTCGCTCTCCGAGCCGGCCGGGCCGAGCAGGTCGGCGACGCGGCGGGCGATCGCCGGCGCCGGATCGATCCAGTCGACGGGCCAGGGCGCGAGCCTGGTCAGCCGCTCCAGCAGCAGCGGGTAATGCGTGCAGGCGAGCACGACAGTGTCGGTGCGGGCGGGGTCATTACCTCCATCGCCGACGAAGCAGGGCGCAAGCTCGGCCGCGATGTCCTCGTCGCGCACCCTCTCGCCGCTCAGCGCAGCCTCCGCCAACGAGGCGAGCTCGCCGGAGCCGACCAGCGTCACCTCGCAGCCCTGCGCGAAGTCCGAGATCAGCTTGCGGGTATATTCCCGCTTCACGGTGCCCCTGGTGCCGAGCACCGAGACGCGCCTGGTTTTCGACGAGGCGCAGGCCGGCTTGATCGCCGGCACCGTGCCGACGAAGGGCAGGGGATAAGCATCGCGCAGATGCGACATGACCAGCGTCGACGCGGTGTTGCAGGCGATCACGACCAGATCGGGCGCATGGGCCTCGATCAGCTCGCCGACCAGCGGCACCACGCGGGCGACGATCTCGTCCTCGCTGTGGTGGCCATAGGGGAAGAACGCGTCGTCGGCGACATAGACGTAATGTGCGTCGGGCCGGGCGCGGACGACCTCGCGCAGCACGGTGAGGCCGCCGAGGCCGGAATCGAAGACAAGGATGGTGGGGGGATTGGACACGCGGAAATTCTATCCGAACCGGGGTTACCATTCAGTTGTTTTTGGCTATCCGGCGAGTTGGGCCGACAAAAGGCGGTGAAGGGCGGGAATTTCATATGGCTTTGGCAGATACCTGCAAGTATCACGGCAAGCTATTGCTGCGACGTGCGAAATCCAAACGGGGCCGCCTGGGGACCAATCCACCATGATCCGCAATACCACAGCGAGCTGGGGCTCGCTTGCCCGCGCGTTCCACTGGGTGCTGGGCATCACCATCATCGGCATGCTGGCCTATGGCTGGTGGATGAACCACATCCCGGCGCGGGCGGACAAGTTCTTCTACCGGTCGATCCATGCCGACATCGGCTATCTGGTGCTGCTGCTGACGGTGCTCAGGCTGGTCTGGCGCGGCGTCAACCCGTCGCCGTCGCTGCCGGCCGACACGCCCTCCTGGCAGCGGATCGCCGCCCGCGTCAGTCACGGCGCGCTCTATGCCGTCACCATCCTGGTGGCGATGCTGGGTTGGGCGCATTCCGGCGCCCGCGCGCAGAATTATTCTGATTTCTTCGGCCTGTTTCACGTGCCCCAGATCACCTCGCCCGACAAGGCGGCGGCGGATGCCTATGAGGATCGCCACATCTTCTTTGCCTATGTGCTGCTCGCACTGATCGTGCTGCACCTCGCGGCGGTCGCTTTCCATCATTTCGTCAGGCGCGACCGCGTCGTGGCGCGGATGGTGGGGGCGGGTGAGGCGGACGGCGCTCGCTAGAGCCCCGCGGCTCCGGGCGTCCCAAATTGGCCACGCGTGCGGGGCTAACTGCGCTACCTTGTGATAAACAGGGATGGCCATCGCGGCCTGAACGCTCGTGGATCAATTGGCGCGGGATCATGCGAACTGGCGGATGCCGGACGAGGGCGCTCCGCATGCCGCGACCTGGATGGCTTTTGGCGCCAGCGCCGCGATCTGGGGCGGCAAGCTGCTGCCGGTCGCGCGGGAAAATCTCGCTGGCATTGCCAAGGCGATCGCGGCCTATGAACGCGTCAACATGCTGGTGCGCGAGGAGGACCAGGAGATCGCCGCGCGGCTGTGCGGCCCCTCGGTCAGCCTCGTCGTTCAAGCGATCGATGACGTGTGGATGCGCGATACCGGGCCGGCTTTTGTCAGGGATCCGTCGGGCCAACTCGGCGCCGTCGGTTTCAACTTCAACGGCTGGGGCAACAAGCAACGCCATGCGCTCGATGCCGAGGTCGCCGCGAACGTGGCCCGGGCCGCAAAGGCTGTGTTCATCAAGGCCGGCCTGGTGCTGGAAGGCGGCGGGATCGAAGTCGACGGCGAGGGGACGGCCATCATCACCGAGAGCTGCGTCCTCAATCCAAATCGCAATCCGGGTGTATCCCGGGACGAATGCGAGGCCGAATTGTCTCGCCTGCTGGGGCTGGAGAAGATCATCTGGCTGCCCGGCATTGCCGGCAAGGACATCACCGACGGGCATACCGATTTCTACGCACGTTTTGCCAGTCCCGGCGTTGTCGTGGCCGGACTGGAGATCGACCCGTCGTCGTTTGACCATGCGGTGACGAGGCGGCACCTCGAACTCCTGCGCGGCGCTGTTGATGCGAACGGCCGGCGCCTGGAGGTCGTGGTGCTGCAGGGGCCGTCGACCGTGCGGCCAAAGGTCAACAAGGACTTCGCCGCCGGATACATCAATTTCTACGTTTGCAACGGCGCCGTGATCGCTCCCGAATTCGGTGACGCGACCGCGGACCGCAACGCGCGCGACACGTTGCGCGCGCTGTTTCCGGACCGGGAGATCATCCAGCTCAACATCGACGGCATCGCCGCCGGCGGCGGCGGAATTCACTGCACAACGCAACAGCAGCCGCGCTGACGAGAGACGCCGCAGTCTTGCTCGGCGATCGCCTGGTTTGCCACGCTGGAGAGATTTTCCAGCGGATTTCCCTATCTGCTCTCTGTGATTGTACCTTGCCTGAAAAGCAATTTCAGGCAAGCATGCTGCTTTTCCAGTTTTTCAGGCAAGGCATCCATGCCAAAGAATATTGTCCTCCTTTCCGACGGAACGGGAAACAGCTCCGCCAAAGTCCTGAAGACCAATGTCTGGCGAATGTTCCAGACGCTCGACCTGTCGGACGCGCAGCGGCAGATTGCCTATTACGACAACGGCATCGGGACATCCTCGTTCAAGCTGTTCGCGATCCTGGGCGGCATTTTCGGCTTCGGGTTGAAGCGGAACGTCATCGATATCTACAGCTTCTGCTGCCGCAACTATGTGCCGGGTGACCGCATCTACGGCTTCGGCTTCAGCCGGGGCGCCTTCACCATGCGCGTTGTCGCAGGCCTGATCGCGAATGAAGGTCTTGTCCCGTATCATGGCGACGAGATTGCGCTCGCGCGTTACGCGACCGACGCCTACCGGGGTTACCGGAGGCGGTTCAGCATCACGAAGGGGCTGGTCACGCCGCTGCGCAACCTGCGCGACGGCTGCATCAGGATCTATCGTCATCTGCGGGGCATTCCGCAATACGAAAAAGATGATCAGGTCGGTGTCCCGCAAATCCACTTCCTGGGTCTGTGGGACACGGTCGATGCATATGGCGGGCCGATCGAGGAGATCGTCAGTGCGATCGACTATTGGTACTGGCCACTGTCGATGCCCGATCGCTTCATGAGCTCGAAGATCCACCGCGCCTGTCACGCGCTTGCGCTCGAGGATGAGCGAGACGCATTCAGGCCTGTGCTTTGGGACGAGCGTTATGTGCGCAATTTCGACACCCAAAAGCTGCGTGACATGCAGCAGGGGTGGAGCGCGGACGTTACGGACGAATGGCGCGGCAGGTTGACGCCGATCGACAATCGCCGGCTCAGCCAGGTCTGGTTCGTCGGCGTTCACGCCGATATCGGCGGCGGGTATCCGCAAGATGGCCTGTCGTATTTCACGCTCAGCTGGATGTTGGACCGCGCCGCGCCGTTCGGGCTGCTGTACAATCCGCCTCAGCTCGAGCTTGTGCGATCGATGGCCGACCGTTTCGACAAGCTGAACGATTCACGCCACGGGCTCGCCGGCTATTATCGCTACAAGCCGCGCAACGTGCACGAACTCAGCACCGCCTTGCCGTACAAGCCGTCGTTCAGCGGCGATATCGAGTACATGCTCGGTGAATTGATCAACCGTGATCCGGAGCGCCGCGTCGAACAGAAGGCGGTCATGAAGGATCTGGAGCCGGGCACGCCCTATCTGTGGCAGCCGGACCCCATCATCCACAAAGCCGTGTTTCAACGGATCGAGGCGACCGCAAAGCCGACTCCCGCGCCGCCATTCAGCGTCGGGACCGACGGCTACGTGCCGATCATGCTGCCCGCCGCCTATCAGGTCACTGACAAGGCGGGTGATCTCTTCGCAGCGAATGATCCGGGCGATCCGGAGCCGCCGCGTCATCAGCTGCAGACCCACACGGTCTGGAATATGGTTTGGCTGCGGCGCATCGTCTATTTCCTGACAGTGTTCGCATCCGTGGCCCTGGCGGCCGTGCCGTTGCTCGATCATCCGACGCTCGGCGCGGATACGCCGCTGGTTCTGCTGCGGCCGCTGATTGCGCTTGCAGGCGCGTTTTTGCCGTCGATGGTCGCTCCGTGGCTGACAGCCTACAACGCCGCACCAGGCTTTCTCGTACTGGGCGGGGTCACTGTGGCGGTTCTGCTATTCGTCAGCGGTTGGCTGCAAACAAGAATTCGCGACGTCATGCGGATGATCTGGATGTCGCGCTCCGTGACTCCCGGCGCTTTCGATACGGTCGCTTACGCGATACGCACCCAGCCAGCCTACAGGATCTTCTTCTATTGGTCCAAACACCAGGGCCTGCCGTCGCTGTTCGCCGCCCTGATCCTGCTGATCTTGCTGGCATTGGCCAGCCAGACCGCGTTCCGCGTGGCCGATTCCTTTGGAGCATTTTGCGTCGGCAGCGGAGGCGCCGGGGCGGGCTCCGGCCAGGTCAACTTTGCGACCAGCGAGATCTGCATGCCGACGAAGGTCGCGGTGGTGCGGGACGAGGATTACCGCATCACGATCGACGTGAAGGAGGGCTGGAGCGACCAGACGATCGCGACCGATCCTCGCGGCTTCGGCTTCAGCAAGATGTCCTGGCCGATGTATTTCGGGCTGCCGTTCCGCCGGGTCGTCTTTGCAAGCTGGTTCGCTCCGGTGATCCGGATCGGGGCCAAGGGCGGAGAGGAGCATGTCCTCGATATCAAGCCGGTCGATCCCGGGCGGAGCTCGCTCTACGAGGCCAGGTTCAGGCCGCGCAGCGATGGCGAGGTTTTCATCTTCGTCAACGACGCGGTTTGGGGCTTGCCGTCGGTCTACGGCACGTTCTACGCCAACAACGGCGGCAGCGCGTCGGTGACGATCGAGCATCTCCAGATCAAGTCGCGCGAGTAACGATCGGCGGGCGACCTCATCCCGCCGGCATCTGCTTCTCGACCAGCCGGACCCAGTAGGACGCGCCGTGGCCGAGAATGTTGTCGTTGAACTTGTAGGCCGGGTGGTGGCACATCGGGCCATCGCCCATGCCGAGGAACATGAACGCGCCGGGGCGCGCCTCCAGCATGAAGGCAAAATCCTCGGCGCCCATCACCGGCACCAGATTGTCGTTGACGCGGTCGGCGCCGACCACGTCGCGGGCGACCTCGGCGGCGACGCCGGCCTCGCGCGCATGGTTCAGCGTCACCGGATACATGCGCCCATAGTCGGTCTCGGCCGATCCGCCATAGGCGCGGGCGATGCTGGAGGCGACCTCGCCGATCCGGCGCTCGACCAGATCGCGCACTCCCGGATCGAGCGTGCGCACGGTGCCGCCCAGCGTCACGGTCTCCGGGATCACGTTGAATGCGGTGCCGGCTTCGAACATCGTGATCGAGATGACCGCGGATTTCAGCGGATCGACATTGCGCGACACGATCGACTGCAGCGCATTGATGATCTGGGCGCCGATCAGCACGCTGTCGACCGCCTCGTGCGGCGCGGCGCCGGCGTGGCCGCCCTTGCCGTGCACGACGATTTTCAGCGTGTCCGACGAGGCCAGCATCGGGCCCGGCGTGGTCGCGAAATAACCCTCGGGCAGGCCGGGCATGTTGTGCAGGCCATAGACCTCCTGGATGCCCCAGCGGGTCATCAGCCCGTCGTCGACCATTGCCTTGCCGCCGGCGCCGCCTTCCTCGGCGGGCTGGAAGATCACGACCGCGGTGCCGTCGAAATTGCGCGTCTCGGTGAGATATTTTGCGGCGCCCAGCAGCATCGCGGTGTGGCCGTCATGGCCGCAGGCGTGCATCTTGCCGGGAATCTTCGAGGCGTAGGCGACGCCCGAGGCCTCCGCGATCGGCAGCGCGTCCATGTCGGCGCGCAGCCCGATGGTCTTGCCCGAATTGGACTTGCGGCCGCGGATCACGCCGACCACGCCGGTGCGCCCGATCCCCGTCACCACCTCGTCGCAGCCGAACTCGCGCAGTCTGTCGGCGACGATGCCGGCGGTGCGGTGGACCTCGTAAAGCAGTTCAGGGTTCTCGTGGAAGTCATGGCGCCAGGCGGCCATTTCATCCGAGAGGGCGGCAACGCGGTTGACGATGGGCATGGGGACCGTCCGTTTCTTGTCATTCGTAGGGCGGGGTCAGCGTAGCGTAACCCGCCGCTTTGTCACGCAAAAGCGGCTGTCATTCCGGGGCGATGCGCAGCATCGAACCCGGAATCTCGAGATTGGGGCGCGAGATTTCACGCGCGGTGCGCGTGCCCCGGAATGACGGAGAAGGTCTTCAGCTCTCGCCGAACACCCGCCTGAAGATCGTGTCGACATGCTTGAGGTGATAGCCGAGGTCGAACTTCTCCTCGATCTCGGCATCGGTCATGTATTTCTTCACGTCGGGGTCTTGCTTCAGCAGCGTCTGGAAATCGCCTTCGCCGCGCCACACCGGCATCGCGTTGCGCTGCACGAATTTGTAGGCGTCCTCGCGGCTGGCGCCCTTCTGGGTCAGCGCGATCAGCACGCGCTGCGAATGCACGAGGCCGCCGAGCCGGTCGAGGTTCTTCTGCATGTTCTGCGGATAGACCAGGAGCTTCTCGATCAGGCCGGCAAGACGGACCAGCGCGAAGTCGAGCGTGACGGTGGCATCGGGTCCCATCATGCGCTCGGCCGAGGAATGCGAGATATCGCGCTCGTGCCACAGCGCGACGTTCTCCAGCGCCGGCGTCACATAGGCGCGCACCATGCGCGACAGGCCGGAGAGGTTTTCCGACAGCACCGGGTTGCGCTTGTGCGGCATCGCCGAGGAGCCCTTCTGGCCCTCGGAGAAGAATTCCTCCGCTTCCAGCACCTCGGTGCGCTGCAGATGGCGCACCTCCACCGCGAGCCGCTCGACCGAGGCGGCGATCACGCCGAGGGTGGCAAAATACATCGCGTGGCGGTCGCGCGGGATGACTTGCGTCGAGACCGGCTCCGGCCGCAGGCCCATCGCCTTCGCAACGTGCTGTTCGACCCGCGGATCGATCTGGGCGAAGGTGCCGACCGCGCCCGAAATTGCGCAGGTCGAGATCTCGTCGCGCGCGGCGACCAGGCGGGCGCGGGCGCGTGCGAACTCGGCATGGGCATAGGCGAGCTTGAGGCCGAAGGTGACCGGCTCGGCATGGATGCCGTGGGAGCGGCCGATGGTCGGCGTCATCTTGTGCTCGAAGGCGCGGGTCTTCAGCGCCGCCAGTACGCGGTCGAGATCGGCGATCAAGAGGTCGGCGGCGCGCTTGAGCTGGACGTTGAGGCAGGTGTCGAGCACGTCGGAGGAGGTCATGCCCTGGTGCACGAAGCGGGCCTCGGGACCGACGATCTCGGCGAGATGGGTCAGGAAGGCGATGACGTCGTGCTTGGTCTCACGCTCGATCTCGTCGATCCGCGCGACGTCAAAGGTGGCGTCCTTGCCCTTGGCCCAGATCGTCCTGGCGGCCTCCCGGGGGATCACGCCGAGCTCGGCCAGGGCGTCCGCGGCATGCGCCTCGATCTCGAACCAGATCTTGAAACGCGTCTGCGGCTCCCAGATGGAGGCCATTTCCGGGCGGGTATAGCGGGGGATCATCGAAAACTCCGAAGCGGGGCGGGGGGCAAAGGCTGCTCCCGGCCGAATTGTTTTTTACGCCGTGCTTTAGCAAATCGGGCCCCAGGAGGCCACCCGTTCGGGCCTTTGGAGGGGAAAACCGGGCCGAAACGGCTGCCGGCGAAGTGGTTGCCGCGACGGACCTGCCTTCCCTCCCTCTGCAAGCGGGAGATACGCAGCGAATCTGGCGAGGGAGCGGCCCGCTACAGGTTCGCCAGGCCGCACTCGACGGCGAGGCGGACCAGCTGGGCGTCGGTCCGCAGGCCGGTCTTGGCCTTGATCAGGTAGTGGTAGTTCTGCACGGTCTTGGTGCTGAGGTTGAGGTTGGCCGCGATCTGCTCCTTGGTGTTGCCGGCCGCGAGCTGCCGGAGGATCTCGATCTCCCGCTCGCCGAGCTGGTCGAGCGCGGATCTGGTCGGCACCAGGCTTTCCAGCGCCAGCACCCGCGCGACGTCGTCGCTCATGGCGTGCTCGCCGCGCGCCACCGAGCGGATCGCCGCGATCAGCTCGGCCGGCTCGCTGCCCTTGGTGACGAAGCCGCTGGCGCCGGCGCCGAATGCCGCCTTCACCTGCGCCGCCTCGCTGTGCATGCTGAAGACGAGGATGCGGGCATCAGCGTCGCGGGCGCGGATGTTGCGGATCGCTTCCAGCCCGCTGGCGCCCGGCATCGAGATGTCCATCACCACGACGTCGGGCGTGTGCGACTTGAACTCTCGGTAGGCATTGGCGGCGTTGTCGGCCTCGGCGACCACGCGGAAATCGTCCTGATGCTCGAGCACGCGCCGGTAGCCCTGGCGGACGACAGGGTGATCGTCGACCAAGAGGATCGAGATGCCCCTAGTCTTCGCTTCTATCGTCTTCGTGGTCGTCATCTCAGGCGGCAAGCGGGATTGTGGCGGCGACGGAGAGGCCGCGGCTGGCGCGCGCGATCGACAGCGAACCGCCGAGCGCTGCGACGCGCTCGCTGACGCCGGTGAGGCCGAAGCCCGCCGACTGCGCCACCTTGGCGGCATCGCCGCCGCCATCGTCCTCGACCCGCACCAGCAGCGCATTCTCGGTTCCGGTCCGCCGCTCGATCCGCAACACGATCTCGCGCGCGTCGCTGTGGCGCAGCGCATTGGTCAGGCATTCCTGCGCGACCCGATAGGCGGTGGCCGCGACCGTGCTGCTGATATCGCCAAGGTCGCCCTGCATGTCGAGCTGGATCAGCGGCTGCGTCGCGGCGCGCGACCGCCAGCTGTCAACCAGATCGACCAGGCTTGCCTCCAGCCCAAGCTCCTCGGCCGGCGGATGGCGCAACCGGTTCAGCGTGTCGCGCAGGCAGGCCATGATGCGCCGCGTCGCCTGCGAGATCATCCGCGCGTCCTGCGCAATTTCGGTGCCGGCGGCGTACTTGTCCCCGGCGCTTGCCTCGATCGTGTTGGCGAAGGCCAGGATCGCGGTGAGGTTCTGGCCGAACTCGTCGTGCAGCTCGCGCGCCAGCGTGCGGCGTTCGTCGTTGCGGATTTCGAGCAGCCGCCGCGTCAGCACCGTGCGTTCCTCCTCGGCCTCTGCGAGGCGGTCGCCGAGATCGCCGACGGCGCGTCCGATCATCGCGAGATCCATCGAGCGGACGCGCGGCAGCGGGGTGCGGTACTCGCCATCCGCCATGCGCCGCAGCGCTGACACGATCGCGTGGGCGGGCGCCAGCGTGTGCGCGATCGCAAGCGAGGCGAGCAGCGCGATGGCGAGCGCCATCAAGAGCGCGACATGGATGTTGTCGAGGATGTGCTGCCAGGCGAGGGCGGTGGCGGCGTCCGGATCGGAGGTCGCGCGGACGGTTCCCGCGGTCGCGGTGCGGGCGCTGATCGGCCGCTCGATGGTGGCGTGATCGCCGAGCACCGTCTGCACCGTGGCTGCGAACCAGCGCGGCGGCGCCTTGCCGATCCCCTTGCTCTGGCCGCAGAGCGGCTTCTCGAAGGCGCCGGCCGGTTCGAATTGCACGCAGATCCCGGGCGCGATCAGGCCCATGGTTTCGATGGTGCGCCAGTCCGGCGCCGGCAGCAATTGTTCGCGCATCCGGTTGCTGCGCAGCAGCAATTCGCGCCAATACAGCGCTTCGAGCGCCTGCGAGACCCGCTCGGCGGACGCCACGGTGGCGCGATCGACGCTGCGATAGGCGTCGATCGTGGCCCAGACGGTCGCGGCGCCGAGGCACAGCGCGACGATGACGAGCAGGCGGGCGACCAGTTGAAGCACGAGGCGCATGCGATCACTCCACGGCCGGAACATGATCCGGAAAAGCGTGAGCCGGTTTCCCTCGCGACAAACGCGGAACGCGTTTGCGCGGAGGTCATGCTCAAACGAGAGAGTGATGCTAACAGCACCGGTATTCCCCGCCAATCGCAAGCATGCGAAGCTATGCAGGTCGGGAAATTTGCCCGACGAAACTTGGGCAGATGTCTTTGGACGGCACCGGCCGGCTCTGCTCTAACGGCAAATGAGGCCGCCGCAGAGCCTCATGGAACAGTCGCCACAGGGAGCGAGCGCAGCATGGATGCCAAGGTCGAAGCTGCGGCCGCGTCGGCCGGCACGGACGCCGCGGAGCGCAGCGTCCTGCTGCTCTGGATGATCTTCACCGGCCTTTCGGTGTTCGCCGCCTTCCTGCTGTGGCGCTACGGGCTGATCCGCCTGATGGTGTCGTCCGACCGCACCTACATTTCCAGCGTCATCGCCGTGCTCTACATCCTCACCTGCATCCATTGCTTCTGGCGGACACGGGCGATCGCGCGGGAAGGCGAGGTGGCGCGCGGCTGCCGCGCGATCCTCGCGGCGCCCGACGGCGCCAGGGCGCTTGTGTCAGACGCGCGCGGCCTGCCCGGTGGCCTCGTCACCGATCACATCAAAAGCCTGGTGCAGAAGGCCGAGGCCCAAGCCAAAGGCCGCATCGACCAGACCCTGCTGCTGCGGACGCTGGCCGACCGCCTGCGCGGTTCCAACGGCTTCGGCGCCTTTGTCTCCGACACGCTGATGAAGCTCGGCCTGCTCGGCACCATCATCGGCTTCATCATCATGCTGGCGCCGATCGCCTCGCTCGATGCTGCCGACAAGGTCGCGATGAAATCCTCGATGGGCCTGATGAGCGACGGCATGGCGGTCGCGATGTACACGACGCTGGCCGGGCTGATCGGATCGATCCTGGTCCGGATCCAGTACTACATGCTCGATTCCGCGACCCAGCGGGTGTTTTCCGATGCCGTCGTGCTGACCGAGACGCACGTCACCCCGGCCATGGAGCGTCGCCTTGGAACGCCGACATGATGGATGAGTTCGGCCTCTATCCGCGTGAGGAGCCGTTCGATCCGCTCGGCGTCATGCTGTTCAAGGCGCTGCAGGTGATCGCCTTCCTGTTCTTCCTGGCGCTGCTCGCAGTGTCGCCGGACTCCAAGGAAGGCAAGATCGAATCCAAGGCCGAGTTCATCATCACGATGGACTGGCCGGACAATCATCCTGACGATCTCGACCTGTTCGTACAGGACCCGGCCGGCAACATCGCCTGGTACCGGCATCGCGAGGCCGGTTTCCTGACGCTCGACCGCGACGATCGCGGCGGCGCCAACGATTTCATCATCGTCAACGGCAAGAAGATCGCCTCGCCGATCCGCGAGGAGATCGTCACGCTGCGCGGCATCGTCGCCGGCGAATACACCGTCAACATCTCGCATTTCGTGGCGACGACCGGCGAGCCGGTGCAGGCCAATGTCAAGGTGCAGAAGCTCAATCCGACCGCGCAGGTGATCTTCGACGACAAGCTGACCGTCGATCACACCGGCGACGAGAAGACCGCGGTGCGGTTTCGTCTCGATGCCGAAGGCAAGGTGATCAACGTCGACCGGCGGCCGAAATCGTTGCTCGAGACCTTCCGCAGCAGCTGGCGCAACGGCGCCGATGTCGATCCGAAAACCGGCGTCAGGGTGATCGGCCGTGAATAGCCTGCAGTCAATCATCCTCACGCTTGCGGTCGCCTATGCGGTGATCGGCGCGCTGCTCTTGATCGTGCTGGTCTATGCGCGGCTGCACTGGTCGCTGAAGGCGTTCGTCATCGTCGTGACCAGCGCGTTCTATTTCGTCAGCTTCGGCGGCATGCGCGGCCTGCTCGGCTGGGCGTCTGCCGAAAGATTGCCGGCAAACTTCAAGCTGCTGTATTCGCGGATCGTGGAGCCGCATTCGCTGGAGGGCGACCCGGGCTCGATCTATCTCTGGGTCGAGGAGCTCGACGAGGACAACCGGCCGAGCGCGGTGCCGCGCGCCTTCCGCATTCCCTACAGCGACGCATTGGCCGAGCAGACCCACACCGCCGAGAACGAGATCAAGGCTGGTCATCCGCAGGGCGGACGGGCGGCCGATTTCGGCGGCGGCGACGGCACCATCATGGACCTCGTCAGGGAGTACATCACGCCGAAGACGATCCTGGAGACCACGGGCGGCGATTCCACGACGGGGACCTTCGTGCCGCCGCCGGCGGGCGCGCAGGGGGCGGTCTTTACGCCACTGCCGCCGCCCCGGATGCCGGCCAAGGACGAGCAGCAATAGGCGGACGCGCACCATTCGGAGGAGTGGCACAAAAATAGGGATCGCCAATAATCAGTCAGCGGGGTGGACAGTAATCATCCGGAATTCCTCAATTCCCTGAACCGTGTAGTCTGTGGATAACCGGGGCTAGATTTTATCCCGAAGCCATTTTTCCCGGCAAAGGGGCCGCTGCGTGAAGCGGCCCCTTTCGATTCCTGCCCCAAGTCCGCCCCCAGGTCCGACCAGCATGTCCCGCAGCGGGCGCGTCCTGCGCATAGCTGTCATCCTCAGGATACTGTCTGACAGATATTGAAATCTGTCAGCGGGATGGTGTATATACTCAACAGCCCAAGGGAGGAGGGCGCCCAGTGGTTGTTCCGGCGTTTGGCCGGGAGAGCCGTTCGTAATTTGACTACCTCGAAGGACTACCTCCATGACGATAGAAATCTTTCAATTGACCGCCCAGATTCAACAGTGGCTCAATCTTCGCGTCGCCCGCCACTTGGCCGCCCAGGCCGCCAAGTTCAGCCGCGGCCAGGACAGCGATAACCAGACGGTAAACGCATGACCGAGGCGGTGGTTTTGACCCCCGAGCGGATCCTCGAAGCAACCGAGGATGTTTTGAGACGCTTCGGGCTCGCCAAGGCCACCGTTGTCGACGTTGCCCGTGCGCTGGATGTCAGCCACGGCAGCGTCTACCGCCATTTCCCCAGCAAAGCCTCGCTCCGCGACGCGGTCGCCAAACGCTGGCTCGACCGCGCCAACGAACCCCTCTGCAAGCTCGCGGCCGCCTCAGGCCCGGCGCCGGAGCGGCTGGAGCAGTGGCTGCGCACCATGTTCGCGATCAAGCAGAAGAAGGTCTGCGACGATCCCGAGATGTTTGCGACCTATCTCGCGCTCGCCCAGGAGGCGCGCGAGGTGGTTGAGTCTTACAAAGACAAGCAGGTCGATCTGGTCGCAAAAATCCTGTCCGACGGCGTCGCGCAGGGCGTGTTCGAGATCGACGACGTCAAGGCCACGGCGCGTGCCGTGTTCGACGCCACCGTCCGCTACCATCACCCGGCGCATGCCGAGGAATGGGCCAAGCCCGAATGCCCGTCGCGGATCGACGCCCTGATCAGCTTGCTGCTGAAGGGCCTTCAGGCCTGCAAGCACTAGCCAGCGCTTCTTCCCATATCCCCTGAACGTCAGATGCCTTCGGCCCGATTGCGAGCCCGGGGCCGCATGTGCTTGATATCGGACGAGGATCAACAATGCGGCTTGCACTGTTTGCCGATATTCATGCCAACCGGCAGGCCTTCGCGGCCTGCCTGGAGGCCGCGCGTGCGCGCGGCGCCGAGCGGCTGATCTGCCTCGGCGATATCGTCGGCTATGGCGCCGACCCCGAATGGGCCGTCGACACCGTGATGGACCTCGCGGCCCGCGGCGCGATCGCGGTGTGCGGCAATCATGACAATGCGATCGGCACCCCGAGCGACAGCATGAATGCCGATGCGCAGGCCGCCATCGACTGGACCCGCGAGCGGCTCAGCGCCTCCCAGAAGGCCTTCCTGGCGGGCCTGCCGATCAGCCGCGAGGAGGACAACCACCTCTACGTGCACTCGGAAGCCTCCGACCCCGCGAAGTGGCGCTATGTCCGCGACACCTCGGATGCCGCGCGCAGCATGATGGCGACCGAGCTGCAGATCACCTTCTGCGGCCACATCCATCGTCCCGGCCTCTACTCGATGTCGTCGACCGCGAAGATGACGAGCTTCGTCCCGACCTCGGGCGTCCCGGTGCAATTGCTGACCGGGCGGCGCTGGCTCGCGGTGCTCGGCTCGGTCGGCCAGCCCCGCGACGGTGATCCCGCGGCGGCGTTTGCGATGTTCGACACCGCGAGCCGCGAGCTCACCTATCTGCGGGTGCCCTACGACGTCGCGACCGCCTCCGCGCGGATCAAGGCGAGCGGCCTGCCGCACTGGCTGGCCGACCGTCTGCCGATCGGCCGGTGACTGACATGGCGGCGCGGATGATGCGGCCGGGCGCCGAGATCGATGGCTTCACCATCGGCGAGCGCGTGCACCGCGGCGGCATGGCGACGCTGTGGAGCGTGACCCATCCCGGCATCAACGTGCCGCTCCTGATGAAGGTGCCGCTCACCTCGGAGGGCGAGGATCCGGCCGCAATCGTCAGCTTCGAGATGGAGCAGATGATCCTGCCGCGGCTGTCCGGGCTGCACGTGCCGGCCTGTTTCGGCACCGGCGACTTCGAGCGCCAAGCCTATGTGGTGATGGAGCGCATCCCAGGGCAAACGCTCTACAAGCGGCTCGGCGATCTGCCGCTGCCGTATGAGGAGGCGAGGGTGATCGGCGTCAAGGTCGCGACCGCACTCGCCAGCCTGCACCGGCAGAACGTCATCCATCACGACATCAAGCCGAGCAGCATCATGTTCCGCGAGCGCGGCGAGGCGGTGCTGATCGATTTCGGTCTCTCGCATCACAACCATCTGCCCGACCTGCTGCAGGAGGAGTTTCGGCTGCCTTACGGCACCGCGCCCTACATGGCGCCGGAGCGTTTGCTCGGGGTGCGCGACGATCCGCGCAGCGACCTGTTTTCGCTCGGCGTGCTGCTCTATTTCTTCACCACCGGCGTCCGCCCGTTCGGCGAGACCGAGAGCCTGCGCGGCATGCGCCGTCGGCTGTGGCGCGATCCCACGCCGCCGCGCAAGCTCCGGCCCGATTATCCGCCGTGGCTGCAGGAGATCGTGCTGCGCTGTCTCGAGATCGACCCGGCCGCGCGCAATCCGACTGCGGCGCAGCTTGCCTTCGATCTCGGCCATCCCGAGCAGGTCAAGCTGACGGCGCGGGCGCAGCGGTTGAACCGCGATCCACTTAGCACGGTCTGGCGCCGCCGCTTCAATCTCGGCGCGGTGCCGCCGCAGCCGAAGTCCGATGTCGCAGCGCAACTCGCCTCGAGCCCGATCGTTGCCGTCGCGCTCGATCTCGGGGAGGGGGCGGAGACGCTGAACGACACCATCCGGGTCACCGCCGAGCGGGTGCTGTCGACGTCGCCGTCGGCGCGGCTCGCCTGCGTCAACGTGCTGAAGCTCAATCGCCTCGCGATCGACCGCACCCATGACGAGCAGGGCCAGAACAAGCATATCGACCGCCTGGTGGCGCTACAGCACTGGGCGCGGCCGTTCGGGCTCGAGGACAACAGGCTGACCGTGCATGTGCTGGAGGCGATCGATCCGGCGGCCGCCATCCTGGAATTCGCTGATGTCAATCTGGTCGATCACATCATCATCGGCGCGCGGCAGACCTCGATGCGGCGCGCGCTGCTCGGCAGCGTCTCCGCCAAGGTCGCCGCCGAAGCGCCGTGCACTGTGACGGTGGTGCGGCCGTCGCGGCTGGCGCCGGCGACGGATGCGGGCGACGACGCGGCGGATGCCGCGGTCACGCCGCCCGCGTTGTTCTAATCGCGTTGCGATTAGGCTGAGCTGGAACGGCATCGAAGGCTTACCTCTCCCTTGGGAGAGGTCGATTTGCGCAGCAAATCGGGTGAGGAGTTACGGTCTATCGAGAGAACAAGAGCCCTCACCCGGATTGCATTGGACGATGCTTCGCATCGCCAGGCGCAATCCGACCTCTCCCCGATGGGGAGAGGTGAAGCGAAGTCGCGGCCGCAGCTGATCAGATCGCTTCGCCGCGCGCCGCTGCTGCGGCGTTGCGGATCGCGGCGATGTTGGTCTTGTAGGCCTCGACCGTGCCGCCCTTGAACACCGCGGAGCCCGCGACAAAGGCGTTGGCGCCGGCGGCGGCGAGCTGACCCGCGACGTCGGGCGCAACGCCGCCATCGACCTCGATGTCGATCGGCCGGCCGGCCGTCATCGCCCTGACGTCAGAGATCTTGCCGATCGCCGAGCGGATGAAGGCCTGGCCGCCGAAGCCGGGATTGACCGACATGACAAGCACGAGGTCGATCAGGTCGAGCACATATTCGATCGCGCTCGGCGGCGTGCCCGGATTGAGCGAGACGCCGGCCTTCTTGCCCAGCGCGCGGATCGCCTGCAGCGAGCGATGCAGATGCGGGCCGGCCTCGGCATGGACGGTGATGTGGTCGCAGCCCGCCTTGGCGAAGGCCTCGAGATAGGGGTCGCAGGGCGAGATCATCAGATGGGCGTCGAAGATCTTCTTGGTGTGCGGCCGCATCGCCTTGATGACGTCGGGGCCATACGAGATGTTGGGAACAAAGTGCCCGTCCATCACGTCGAGATGGATCCAGTCGGCGCCGGCCTGGTCGACGGCGCGGACCTCCTCGCCGAGCTTTGAGAAATCCGACGCCAGGATCGACGGCGCGATAACGAGGGGACGCGGGGTGAATGACTGAGTCATAGCGCAGTTCCGAAAGACTTCAGGGGGCGACGGGTGATCCCGCCTAACATGCGGACGCGTGGCGGGCAATGCGAGCGGTCGGCGTTCGCCAGCCGGAAAAATCTGCCCCAGGCGGCAGCTCTTGCCGGGTGCGCGGAACCCGCATCGGTGCGCCAAGGCCTGGTTTTATTGGGTTTTTGCCATGGCACGCCCCTTGCTCACCGACTGATTAAGCGTTCGAACGCGCCATGCGCGGCTTTGTTGGAGTATTGCCATGCTGTTTGCCATTGGGGCTGCATCGTCGGCCCTCGATCTTTTGAGCTCGCTGATGTCGTCGAAATCGACGACGCAGACGGGCAGCACGAGTCCGGGAAGTCCGTCGACCGGCCTGTTCGCGCCCGCGACCAGCACCTCGACTTCGACCAGCACGAGTACCAGCACCGCATCGGGCTCCGGCTCGACGCAGATTTCGGCGGAGACGATGAGCGCGCTGCTCGCCGCGCAGAGCCAGTCGCAGACCACGTCCTCCACCAGCACGACCCCGACCAGCCGGTCGGACGCGCTGCAGGACCTGTTCTCGCAGATCGATGCCGACGGCAACGGCCAGATCACCAAGACGGAATTCGAAAATGCGCTCGGCGCCGGCGGCACCAACACCGCACAGGCCGACGACGTGTTCGCCAAGCTCGATGCCAATGGCGACGGCAGCGTCAGCCTCGACGAGATGTCGCAGGCGTTGCAGGGCCACAAGGGCGGCGGCCATCATCACCATCACGCGGCCGGCGGCGCGACCGACGGATCCGGCTCCAGCAGCGGATCGAGCTCCGATCCCTTGATGCAGGCGCTCGACGGCGCAACCTCGACGTCGGTGACCAACAGCGACGGCTCGACCACCACCACAATGACCTATGCCGACGGCTCGAAGGTGTCGATGACATCGCCGGCGGCGGCCTCCAGCACCAGCAGCACGACCTCGTCCTCCGCCAGCAGCAGCGCGACCTCGTCCTACAATTTCATCGAGCAGCTGATCCAGCGCCAGTCGCAGGCGATCTCCGCGCAGGCTTCCTCGAGCGTGTCGGTCAGCGCCTAACCGAACCGGTTCCGCCAGCTCGGCAACGCGCCGGGGAAGGGCAGGGCGGTGGCTGAATGGATACCGCGGGCGATCGCGCGCGCCACCGTGTTGGCCGCGATCGCGCCGAGCTTGGTCAGCCCGAACAGCGGATCGATCGGCTTGGCGCCGGTCGCGGCGGCAAACACCACATCGCCATCGAGCGGGGCGTGCACCGGATAGATCGCGCGCGCCATGCCGGTCTGCGCGATCATCGCAAGGCGCCGCGCCTGCGGCTTGGTCAGCTGCGCATCGGTCACGACCACGACCAGTGTGGTGTTCTCGGCAGCGGTCGCGTCCGCGCCGCCTTTCAGCCGCACCTTCAGCATGTCCTGCGTGAACGAGGACGGCAGGCCGCGCCCGCCGAACTCGCCGTCGATCTCGAACGGCGCCGCCCAGAACCACGGGCCGCCGCCGACCGTCACGCTGCCGACCGCGTTGACCACCGCGAGCGCCGCGACCTTGACGCCGTCGTCGGTCACGTCAGACGCCGAGCCGAGGCCGCCCTTTAGATTGGCGGTGGTCGCGCCCATGCCGGCGCCGACGCTGCCGAGCTCGAAGGTGTCAGAGGCGGCGTTCGCCGCCGCGTAGCCGAGATCGCGATAGGGCGGAAAGCGTCCCCACGCCTTGTTGCCGCCGTTGAGCAGATCGAAGCAGATCGCGCCGGGCACGATCGGGATCACCGCGTCGCGGACGCGAAAGCCGCGGCCGCGCTCGGCGAGCCAGGCCTGCACGCCGCCGGCGGCATCGAGCCCGAGCGCGGAGCCGCCCGACAGCGTGATGGCGTCGATCGCCTCGACGACGTTATGGGGCGAAAGGAGGGCGTCCTCTCGGGTGCCGGGCCCGCCGCCGCGGACATCGATCGAGGCCACCGCCGGCCGTTCGAACAGGATGGCGGTGACGCCGGAAGCGATCACCGCGTCGTCGGCATGGCCGACGCTGACGCCGGCAATATCGGTGAGAAGGTTTTTCACGATAGGTCCGTCCGCCTGCTGTCCGATCGATCCGGTATAGCAGCCGCCGCGGATGCATCAACCGCGTCGGTGCACGCGCTAGCGGCGACTTGCGGTAAGACTTGCAGGCCTCAGGTCAAAAAAAACGCCCCGGCGAACCGGGGCGTTGTTCTCGGATTCAAATCAGATCCGAGAAGCTCAGGAGCCTTTCGGATTGATCTCGGTATAGTTGCCCTTGGCGTCCCACTTGTAGACGACGTAGTCGATCGCCTTGATGTCGCCCTTGGCGTCGAAGGCCATCTTGCCGAGCACGGTGTCCCACTCGCCGGCCTTGATGGTCTCCATCACCTTCTTGGCGTCGGTGGTCTTGGCCTTGGCCGCAGCCTGGGTCCAGACCTGCATCGCCGCGTAGGTGTAGAGCGTGTAGCCTTCGGGATCGATGTTCTTGGCCTTGAACTTCTCGACGATCGCCTTCGCGGTCGGCTTGTTGCGCGGGTCGGGACCGAAGGTGAACAGCGTGCCTTCAGCGGCCGGGCCGGCGATCGAGGCGAACTCCTTGTCGTTCATGGCGTCGCCCGCCATCAGCACCGCCTGCAGGCCCTGGTCACGCATCTGGCGCAGGATCAGGCCGGCTTCCTGATGGTAGCCGCCGACATAGACCAGATCGATGTTGTCGCGCTTCAGTCGCGAGACGATCGCGTTGAAGTCCTTGTCGCCCTTGTTGTAGGACTCGTTGACCTTCTCGGTGATGCCGGCCTTGTTGAGCGCCTTCTTGGTCTCGTCGGCGAGGCCTTTGCCGTAGGTGGTCTTGTCGTTCAGGATCGCGATGTTCTTGCCCTTGTAGGCCTTCGCGATGTACTCGGCGGCGACGATGCCCTGCTGGTCGTCACGCCCGCAGACGCGCGCCACGTTCCAGAGCTTGCGCTCGGTGAACAGCGGGTTGGTCGAGGCCGGGGTGATCTGCAGCACGTTGGCGTCGGCATAAGCCTCGGAGGCCGGGATCGAGGACGACGAGCAGAAGTGGCCGGCCACGAACGGGATCTTCGAAGAGCCGATCTTTTCCGCGATCGAGCGCGCCTGCTTCGGATCGCAGGCGTCGTCGTCGGTTTCCAGCGCGAGCTTCTTCCCGAGCACGCCGCCGGCGGCGTTGATGTCGGCGACCGCCTGCTCGGCGCCGTTCTTCATCTGCCGGCCGAAAGCGGATTCGGAGCCCGTCATCGGGCCCGCGACTGCGATCGTGATGTCTTGCGCGAACGCGCTCGCTGATAATGCGAACGAAGCGCCCAATGCCAGGCCGATCAGCTTCAGTGATTTCATGAGACGTCCCTCGTGGTCGTTGCCTCTAGCGGAAGAGCCCGGCACGCCGGGCCTCAAAACCGCGGGCATTCTCGGCTGATTTCGCGGCGAAGTCACCGGCAATTTTCAGGCAAATCGACGCTGCATCCGCCGCATCTTGCTGCTCGGGGCGGCGCTAGCTGCGGCGGCCGCCTTCCAGATAGGCGGCGCGGATTTCCGGGCGCTGCAGCAATTCTGCGCCGGTTCCGGCCAGCGTGATCAGGCCGTTGACCATGACATAGCCGCGATGGGCGAGCTTCAGCGCATGGTTGGCGTTCTGCTCGACGATCAGCACGGTGAGGCCGTCCTGCCGGTTCAGCGTGCGGATCGCGTCGAAGATTTGCCGCGCGATCAGCGGCGCGAGGCCGAGCGAGGGCTCGTCCAGCATCAACAGCCGCGGCCGGCTCATCAGGGCGCGGCCGATCGCCAGCATCTGCTGCTCGCCGCCCGACAGCGTGCCGCCGCGCTGCGCGACGCGCTCCTTCAGCCGCGGGAACAGCGCAAACACGCGCTCCAGGCCGCCCGCGCGTTCGGCGTCGCTGCATTCGGTGGCATCGGCGCCCATCTGCAGGTTTTCCGCGACGCTCATGCGCGGAAAGATTCGCCGGCCCTCGGGCGATTGCGCGATGCGCAGCCGCGCGATCTCGTGGGTCGGCACGCCGGTGATGTCGTGGCCGTCGAATTCGATCCGCCCGGCGCGGGCGCGCGGCCGGCCGAAGATCGTCATCATTAGCGTCGACTTGCCGGCGCCATTGGCACCGATCAGCGCGACGATCTCGCCGGCATTGATCTCGATGTCGACGCCCTTCAGCGCCTCGATCTTGCCGTACGCCGCACGCACACCGCGCACCGCGAGCAGGGGTGTGGTTGCCGGTGCCGCGCTCACGTGCCGCTCTCCATCACGGCGATCGCCTCTTCCTCGTCGGCGCCGAGGTAGGCGGCGATCACCTTGGGGTCGTCGCGCACGGCCTGCGGCGTGCCCTCGGCGATCTTGACGCCGTAGTCCATGACCACGACGTGGTCGGAGATCTCCATCACCACCGACATGTCGTGCTCGATCAGGAGGATCGAGGTGCCCTGTTCGTTGCGGATCGACAGCAGGAGCTCGTTGAGCCCGCCGCTCTCGCGCGCGTTCAGTCCCGCCGCCGGCTCGTCGAGGCAGAGCAGCGCAGGCTCGGTGCACATCGCGCGCGCGATCTCGAGCCGCCGCTGGTCGCCATACGGCAAATTGCCCGCGGCATCGTCGGCGCGGTCGAGCAGCCCGACGCGGTCGAGCCAGGTCCGCGCCAGTTCGATGGCGCGCTGCTCGGCCTCGCGCCAGGACGGCAGGCCGAGCAGGCCGAGCAGGGTCAGGCCCGAGGCGCGCATCAGCGCGTTGTGCTGGGCGACCATCAGGTTTTCCAGCGCGGTCATGCCGGGAAACAGCCGGATGTTCTGGAAGGTGCGCGCCACCTTGGCCTGCTTGGAGATGCGGAAATCGTTCAGCCGCTCGAGCTGGATGGTGCGGCCGTCGTCATGGGTGAGGCGGATTGTGCCGCCGCTCGGCCGGTAGAAACCGGTGATGCAGTTGAACACGGTGGTCTTGCCGGCGCCGTTCGGCCCGATCAGCGCGGTGATCTTGCGCCGCTCGGCCGAGAAGGAGAGTTCGTTGACCGCGACGATGCCGCCGAAGCGCATCATCAGGCGGTCGACGGTGAGGATGTGGTCGGCGCTCATCCGTGGCCCTCCTTGACGAGGTCGGACGAGATCGCCTGGTTGCGCTCCAGGAACACGGTCGGCGCGCGGTGGCCGATCAGCCCGCGCGGTCGCCAGATCATCAGCACCACCATGGCGATGCCGAACACCAGCATGCGGTATTGATCGAACCCGCGGAACAGCTCGAAGCCGCCGATCATGGTCAGCGCGGCGAGCGCGACGCCGAGCTGCGAGCCCATGCCGCCGAGCACGACGATCGCCAGCACCAGCGCCGATTCCTGGAAGGTGAAGGATTCGGGACTGATGAAGCCCTGCCGCGTGGCGAAGAACGCGCCGGCGAGGCCGCCGAACATCGCTCCCGTTGCGAAAGCCGTCAGCTTGGTGGTCGTGGTGTTGATGCCGAGCGCGCGGCAGGCGACCTCGTCCTCGCGCAGCGCCTCCCAGGCGCGGCCGATCGGCAGCCGTCGCAGCCGGATCGTCACCCAGTTGGTGAGCAGTGCCATCGCCAGGATCAGATAGAACAGGAAGACGAGGCGGTGGGTCGGCGAGAACTCGATGCCGAGCCTGGCGGCGAGCCCGTCATCGCCCGGCGTCAGCGGAATGCCGAACATGGTCGGGCGCGGAATCCCCGAGACGCCGTTGGGGCCGCCGGTCAGGCTCTGCCAGTTGATGATGACCAGCCGGATGATCTCGCCGAAGGCGAGCGTCACAATCGCGAGATAATCGCCGCGCAGCCGCAGCACCGGGAAGCCGAGCAGCACGCCCCAGAAGGCCGCCAGGATGCCGGCAAGCGGCAGGCAGACCCAGAACGACAATCCGAAATTGGTGGCCAGCAGGGCGTAGGAATAGGCGCCGACCGCATAGAAGGCGACATAGCCGAGATCGAGCAGGCCGGCGAGGCCGACCACGACGTTCAATCCCCATCCCAGCATCACATAGGTCAGGACCAGGATCGAAAGGTCGAGAATGTAGCGCTGGTTGTAGAAGATGACGGGCACCAGGAAGGCGAACACCAGCAGCGCCGGGGCGAGCCATCGTCCGGCGAACGCCATCGCGCTCTGCACCGGTTTCGGCACGATGCGGTCCTTGTCGATCGGCCCCCACCATTGCCGCAGCAGCTCGACGATGATGCTGCCGCCGAACACGGTGCCGACCATGGCGGCGAGGTCGCCGAACCGTGTCCAGTAGATCAGGCCGCCTTGCGGTCCGGCCTCGGTGCGCACGCCGATCATCAGCGAGAACAGCACCAGCGCGACGGCGGCGCTGATCAGGGCTTTCTTGAGAATGAAGGCGCTGCCCGAGGGCTGCGCGGCGGGCGATGGGCGGGCTGAGGTCGCGCTCACGAAGTGCCTGTCAGACTTTTTCGACTTCGGGACGGCCAAGCAGGCCGGTCGGCATGAAGATCAGCACCACGATCAGGATCGAGAACGCAGCGACGTCCTTGTACTCCACCGAGAAATAGGCCGACCACATCGTCTCGATCAGGCCGATCGCGAGCCCGCCGAGCATCGCGCCCGGCAGCGAGCCGATGCCGCCGAGCACGGCGGCGGTGAACGCCTTGATGCCGGCGACGAAGCCCATGAAGAAATCGACCAGGCCGTAATAGAGCAGGTACATCATGCCGGCGACGGCGGCGAGCGCGGCGCCGATCACGAAGGTCATCGAGATGGTGCGGTCGACGTCGACGCCGAGCAGCGCGGCCATGGTCTGGTCCTGCTCACAGGCGCGCATGTCGCGTCCGAGCCGGGTGCGCGAGACCAGCCAGGTGAACAGCGCGAGCACCACGATGGTGGCGAGCACGACCATGATCTGGACGTTGGAGAGCTGCACGGCAAAGCCGGCCGGGCCTTCGTGCAGCGTGTAGCCGCCGGTGATGATCGGCGGCACCGGCTTCACCCGCGCGCCCTGCGACACCTGCGAGAAGTTGGTCAGCACGAACGACATGCCGATCGCCGACAGCATCGGCGCCAGGCGGAACGAATGCCTCAAGGGACGATAGGCGATGCGCTCGATGGTCCAGCCATAGAGCGCGGTGATCGCCATCGAGACCAGCAGCACGATCAGCAGGATCACGGGGATCGCAGTGAGGCCGAGCGACACCAGCACCAGGAAGGAGATCAGGGCGATGAAACCGCCGATCATGAAGATGTCGCCATGGGCGAAGTTGATCATGCCGACGATGCCGTAGACCATCGTGTAGCCGATGGCGATCAGGCCGTAGATCGAACCGAGCACGAGGCCGTTGATCAGTTGCTGGGCGAAATAATCCATGCGCTGCCGTTAGAGCCTGTTCGGTTGAGAACCGAACGGGCTCTCGTTTTGATTTGGACGCGTTTTCTTCACGCGAACCGGTTCCCACTTCGCTCGAAAACGCTACGTCGAGGGTGACGCGGCGAGGGCCCCCGGCAGCCTGATCCGTCGCATCGTGTCATTTTCTAACAGTGGAACCCCGGCGGCGGCAACAGTGCTGGCTGCCGCCGAAAGGGCTTGTACATAACTACTTCGGCGGGGGCGGTTCCGATGTCACAGGGCCGACACGCCGTTGCCTTGCAATGATCACGCCGGAACCCGTGTTCCCCGCGCAACTGCGTCACTGACGGTCTCGCCGAAGGCGGGGCCCTTCTTTCTGCGCCGTTTTGGCACGGGCTTGGCCGTCCCCAGACAATCCCCAGCCCAGTTAAGGTAAACAAAGGGTTTAAATTGCCGCCGGCAATTGATCGGCGTTACCTCGCAGGCTGAACCGTCGCCAATCCGATAAGGCGTCGGAACCACGGGAAGCGGCAATGTCGAGTAACTGGCGGATCAGCTCCTTCAACGGCGCGCTGCTTGCGGCCTATTTCATTCCGGTCTGGACCATCATCGCCTTCAGCATCATGGTGTCGCCGATCCACGGCCTCTATGAGCGGCCGAGCGTGTCGATCGCGCTGTATGCGAGCGACCATCTGCACCTTGCCAAGATGGCGACGGTGCGGCTCGCATGGCTGTTGGCGCTGGCGCGGATCACCGTGGTGGCGTTCTTCGCGGTGTTCCTTGCGATGGCCGCCTTTGCACCCTTCCGCAAGAGCCGCGGCAGCGGCATCGACGAGGCGCTTGCGGTGGCACTCTGCCTCGGCAGCGTGCTGAGCTTCGCCAGCATGATGATGGCATCCAAGGTCGGCGAGATCGAAGCGCTGCGCATGCATGCCGCCGAGCTTCTGATGCTGCTCGGCACCGCGATCGTGATGCTGTTCGAGACCTCGCCGAAGCGAACTGCCGAGGCTCCTGCCGCCGAGGCGGGCGCGCCGGCGACCGAGCTATCCCTTCAGCAGCCCTAGTTCGGCAATGATCGCGCCGGCTTCCTTGACGGCGTGATTGGCCGCGGGCACGCCGCAATAGATCGCCTGCTGCAGCAGGATCTCCTTGATGTCATCGGGGGTGAAGCCGCCTTCGCTCAGCGCCGCGCGCACATGCAGGCGGAATTCATCCCATTGGCCGAGCGCGACCATGGTGCCGATCACAAGCACGCGCCGCGTGCGGTGATCGAAATGCGGGCGGGTCCAGATGTCGCCCCACGCATAGCGGGTGATCAGGTCCTGGAAGTCGGTGTTGAACGCGTTGCGGTTTGTGATCGACTTGTCGACCCATTCATTGCCCAGCACCTTGCGGCGCTGCGCCATGCCGTCGTCGCGGCGTTGATTGTCGTCCATTGATGTCTCCTCAGCCTATGTCATTCCGGGGCGGTCCGTATGACCGAACCCGGAATCTCGAGATTCCGGGTTCGATGCTTCGCATCGCCCCGGAATGACGATGGTCGTTACCGTTGCGTCAGGAAGCCGACCACGGCTTCGGTGAAGGCGTGCGACTGCTCGACATTGGAGATGTGCGCGGCATCGAGCAGCGTCATGCTGGCGCCGGGAATGCCGCTGCGGATCATTTCGCCCGCCGACACCGGCGTCGCCATGTCCTGCTTTCCTGCGATCACGAGCGTCGGGCCCTTGATCCTGGGCAAGAGTGCGCGCTGGTCGAGCGTCGACAGCGCCTCGCAGCAGGCGAGATAGCCTTCGACCGGCGAGGCTATCAGCATCGCCTTCATCCGTGCGGTGGTCTCGAGCTCGCGCTCGCGGAAATCGGCGGTCAGCCAGCCCGCGATCACGGTGTCGGCGACCGCGGCGATGCCGCCTTCCTTCACCGCCTTGATGCGGTTCAGCCAGTTGGTCGGATCGGGATAGTAGCAGGCGGTGTTGGCGAGGATGATCTTGCCGAATCTTTCAGGCGCGTTGGCGCCGAGCCATTGCCCGACCATGCCGCCCATCGACAGCCCGCACCAATGCACCTTCTCGATGTTGAGATCGTCGAGAATCGCCAGCACGTCGCGGCCGAACCGCTCCATGGAGTAGGGGCCCGCCGGCACGCCGGACTTGCCGTGGCCCCGGCGGTCGTAGCGGATGACGCGGAACATCTGCGTCAGCGCCGGCATCTGCGGCTCCCACATCTGCAGCGTGCAGCCGAGCGAGTTCGACAGCATCAGGGTCGGTCCGCCGTCGCGGCCGTCCACCTGGACATTGAGCAGGCACCCGTCGGCGTTGATCATCGGCATTATTTCATCCCCTTGTCATGCGCGGGCTTGACCCGCGCATCCATCAAGAAAGAGTCTTCTGCGATGATGGATTGCCGGGTCAAGCCCGGCAATGACGTCATCGCTACTTATCGTCGAGCGAAGCCAGCAACCGGTCGATCAACGCTTGCGAGGCGCCCTGATAGGCCATCGGCTCGAACAGTTCTGCGATTCGCTTGGTGTCGAGATGCGCGGTGACCTTTGCATCTGACGACAGCACGTCGCGCAGATGCTTGTTATCCGCGACCGCTTGCTTGCTGGCGGCCTCGACCAGATGATGGGCATCGCTCTTGCCGATTGTCTCGGCCAGCGCCATCGCGACCGCCTCCGCCATGATCAGCCCGCCGGTCGTCTCCAGATTGCTCCGCATGCGCGCCGCATCGACCTCGAGGCCCTCGGCGAGATCGACGATCGCGGCGAGCGCGCCTGACGTCACCAGCATCAGGCTAGGCAATGTCGGCCATTCCGCATGCCACGGGCCGGCGCTGCGCTCGTGATCCTGTACCTGCGCGGCAAAGATCGTGGCGGCGAAGTTCGGCGCCATGGTCGCGGCGCCCAGCGCGCTCGCGGCGGCGACCGGATTGCGCTTGTGCGGCATGGTGGAAGAGCCGCCGCGGCCAGCGCCGGCCGGCTCGAACGCCTCGCCGACATCGGTCTGCATCATCAGCGAGACGTCGCGCGCGATCTTGCCGCAGCTTCCGGCGAGGATGGCGAACACCGACGCGGCCTCCGCGATGCGGTCGCGATGAGTGTGCCAGGGTGCATCCGGCAAGGGCAGGTCCAGCTCTTTCGCAAGGCCTGTCGCGACTGCGAGGCCCTTGTCGCCGAGTGCGGCGAGTGTGCCGGCGGCACCGCCGAATTGCAGCGCCAGCGTCTCGTGGCGCAGCCGTTGCAGCCGCTTGCGGGAGCGATGCAGGGCCGCGGAATATTCGGCGAGTTTGAGTCCGAACGGCATCGGCAGCGCGTGCTGCAACCAGGTCCGCGCCACCACCGCGGTGTTGCGATGGGCGCGCGCCAGGGTGGCAAAACCGGCAACGGCGCGGTCGAGGTCGGCCAGCAGCGCATCGATGCCGGCACGCAAGCTCAGCATCGTCGCGGTGTCGATGACGTCCTGGCTGGTCGCGCCCCAATGCACATAGCGCCCAGCCTCGGCATCCGTCCTGGCGACATTGGCGGTCAGGGCCTTCACCAGCGGGATCGCGAGATTGCCCGACCGCGTCGCGGCGTCGGCCAGCTCGGCGAGGTCGAATGATTCGGCCTTGCAGGCGGCGGCGATCGGGCCGGCCGCAGCGGCAGGAATCACGCCGCAGGCCACCTCGGCGCGGGCCAGCGCGGCCTCGAAATCCAGCATGTTTTGCAGGGTGGCGGCATCGTCGCACACCGCGCGCATCGCGGCGCTCGACAGCATCGGCGCAAGCAGGGGGGAGAGGGCTGTGCTCATGGCGCGCGACCTAACCACTGTCGCGCGCTCCTGCCAATGCCCCGCCGCTGCCGCCATTTTCGACAGCGCCGATCGCGCGATTTTGTGAACGGCGGACGGGTCTTGCTGCGGTGCGAATATGCATCGCTCATCCTCCGAAGGTGCCCTTTCCTTTGCGCCCCGGCTGCTTTACTTGGGGGAAAAGGTTCTAGCGATCGAGGAGGTCCCCCATGGCCATGACAATGACCGGCGAAGTTCAGCTCGCGGCGGCGCGCCAGGCTGTGTGGGACAAGCTCAACGATCCCGACGTGTTGAAGGCCTGCATTCCCGGCTGCGAAGAGCTGGAGAAGACCGACGAGGGCGGCTTCCGCGCCACCGCCAAGATGAAGGTCGGCCCGGTCTCCGCCCGCTTCAAGGGCAAGGTCACCTTGAGCGATCTCGATCCGCCGAACGGCTACAAGATATCAGGCGAAGGCGAGGGCGGGGTCGCGGGCTTCGCCAAGGGCGGCGCCACCGTCGGCCTTGCCGACAAGGATGGCGGCACGCTTCTGAGCTACAACGTGGAGGCGCAGATCGGCGGCAAGCTCGCCCAGCTCGGCCAACGCCTGATCAACGGCGCCGCCAAGAAGCTGGCGGACGAATTCTTTGCAAATTTCGCCAAAGCCGTGCAGGGTTAGCCCCGCCTTTCGGCTGGATAATTAGGGTCCGGCCATGCCTTCCCGCTATGTCCTGGATGGGTGGCTCGAACGGTTGCCCATCGCGGGACGCGCCCATATTATGCCGTCTGGAATGATTATAAACCGCCTGCTTCGCCGATATGCGGTGGGGCAGATAAGAGAGTGCTGATGGCCAAGATTTCAATGATCGTGAACGGCAATCCCGTGAACGCGAATGTCGACCCCCGTACCCTTCTGGTCCAGTTTCTGCGCGAAAATCTGCGGCTGACAGGCACGCATGTCGGCTGCGACACCTCGCAGTGCGGCGCCTGTGTCGTGCATCTGGACGGCAAGGCGGTGAAGTCCTGCACGACGCTTGCGGTGATGGCCGACGGTCATGAAGTCAAGACCATCGAGGGGCTGGCGGCCGATGGCGCACCGCTGCATCCGATGCAGGAGGCCTTCCGCGAGCATCACGGCCTGCAGTGCGGCTTCTGCACGCCGGGCATGATCATGACCGCCGTCGACCTGGTCCATCGCAGGGGCCACGACCTCTCCGACGAGGTGATCCGCGAGGAGCTGGAAGGCAATCTGTGCCGCTGCACCGGCTACCAGAACATCGTCGCTTCGATCGCCGCCGGCGCCAAGGCGATGGCGAAGTCGGACCTCGCCTAATCAGCAATTCGTCGCGACAAGCGATCAGGACATTCCAATGTACGAATTCAAATATCATCGCCCCGGCACCGTACGGCAGGCCGCCAATCTGCTGGTGAAGAACGAGGACGCCAAGCTGATCGCCGGCGGTCACACGCTGGTGCCGGTGATGAAGCAGCGGCTCGCCAGCCCGCCGCATCTGGTCGACCTCTCCCATATCGAAGGTCTCGACACCATCGAGATGAAGGGCCGCTCGCTGGTGATCGGCGCCACCGCAAAGCACGCCGAGGTCGCGAACTCCGCGATCGTGGGCGAGGCGATCCCGGCGCTGGCCGAGCTCGCCGGCATGATCGGCGATCCCGCCGTGCGCCACCGCGGCACCATCGGCGGCTCGCTCGCCAACAACGACCCGACCGCCGACTATCCGGCTGCGGTGCTGGCGCTGGGCGCGACCATCGTCACCAACAAGCGCCGCCTCAAGGCCGAGGAGTATTTCCAGGGCCTGTTCTCGACCGCGCTCGAGGCTGACGAGATCATCACCAAGGTGATGTTCCCGCTGCCGAAGAAGGCGGCCTATGTGAAATTCCGCAACCAGGCCTCGCGCTACGCGCTGGTCGGTGTGTTCGTCGCCAAGCGTCCGTCCGATGTCCGCGTCGCGGTCACCGGCGCAGGCTCCGACGGCGTGTTCCGCGTTACCGTCTTCGAGGACGCCTTGAAGAAGCGGTTCTCGCACAAGGTGCTCGACGGCATCTCGGTTCCGGCCGATGGGCTCAACAGCGACCTGCACGGCAGTGCGGAATACCGCGCGCATTTGATCGGCGTCCTGACGCGCAGGGCGGTGGAAGCCGCGACCGCCAAGGGCTAAGTACCAAGGCGTGACACTGCTAACCCCTGTTCGAAGACTGGCTGTTCCATGAGTGCATCGGCGTTACCCACTTCCGTCGATGCGCTCGAGGAGCTGTTGACGTCGCGCGGCTACCTCGCCGAACGGTCGCTCGCGACCGTGACCTATCTGGCGCTGCGCATGGGCCGGCCGCTGTTCCTCGAAGGCGAGGCCGGCGTCGGCAAGACCGAAATCGCAAAGGTGTTGTCGGCGGCGCTCGGGCGCAAGCTGATCCGCCTGCAATGCTATGAAGGCCTCGACGTCGCCTCCGCCGTCTACGAGTGGAGCAGCGCGGCGCAGATGATCGCAATTCGGTTGGCGGAGGCCTCCGGCGATACCGATCGCGACCAGCTCGCGAGCGATATTTTCGCCGAGCGTTTCCTGATCAAGCGGCCGCTGTTGCAGGCGCTCGAGCCCGACGTCGCGGGTCCCCCGGTGCTGCTGATCGACGAGCTCGACCGCGCCGACGAGGCGTTCGAGGCGTATCTGCTGGAAATCCTCAGCGACTTCCAGGTGACCATCCCGGAGCTCGGCACCGTGAAGGCGCCTGCGCCGCCGATCGTGATCATCACCTCGAACCGCACCCGCGAGATCCACGACGCGCTGAAGCGGCGCTGCCTCTATCATTGGGTGGACTATCCCATCGCCGAGCGCGAGCTCGCGATCGTCAAGTCGCGGGTGCCAGGTATCTCCGCCAAACTGTCGCAGCAGGTCGTCCGCTTCGTGCAGGCGCTGCGCAACCAGGATTTCTACAAGTCGCCGGGCGTGGCCGAGACCATCGACTGGGCCACCGCGCTGTCGGAGCTCGACGCGCGCTCGCTGACGCCGCAGGTGGTCGGCGACACGCTGGGCGCGCTGCTGAAGTATCAGGACGACATCGCGCGGATGCAGGGCGATGCGTTGCAGAAGACATTGAAGGAAGCGACGAGCGAGACGTAAGGCTCGCGTGTTGCAACATCGTTCGTCATTCCGGGGCGCGCGAAGCGCGAGCCCGGAATCCATACCTACGATTGTGGTTATGGATTCCGGGCCTGCGCCTGACGGCGCATCCCGCAATGACGGGAGTGGATAGTTCGATGCCGATCAACCACCTCGCGCCTCCGACCGGCCACATGGCCGACAACGTGATCGGCTTTGCCCGCGCGCTGCGGGCGGCCGGGCTCCCGGTCGGGCCGGGCTCGGTGATCGATGCGCTCGACGCGCTGCAGCTGATCGAAGTCGGCCACCGCGGCGATTTCTACGCCACGCTGGAAGCGATCTTCGTCAAGCGCCATGAGCATGCGCTGATCTTCCGCCAGGCCTTTGCGCTGTTCTTCCGCGCCGCCGAGGAGTGGAAGAGCATGTTGGATTCGGTGCCGCTGCCGGATCACGCCAAAAAGAAGCCGCCGCCGGCCTCGCGCCGCGTCCAGGAGGCGATGGCGCGGCCGGCGCGGAGCGAGGAGCGGCCGCAGGCCCAGGAGCAGGAGCTGAAACTCTCGGTCTCCGACAAGGAGATCCTGCAGAAGAAGGATTTTGCGCAGATGACCGCGGCCGAGATCGCCGAGGTCGTCAGAGAGATCGCCAAGATGCGGCTGCCGCAGGCCGAGCTCGTCACCCGCCGCTACCAGCCGGACGCGCGGGGACTGCGGCTCGACATGCGTCGCACCGTGCGCAACTCGCTGCGCACCGGCGGCGAGATCATCGATATCCGCAAGCTCGGCCGGATCGAGAAGCCGGCGCCGATCGTGGCGCTGCTCGATATCTCCGGCTCGATGAGCGAGTACACCCGCCTGTTCCTGCACTTCCTGCATGCCATCACCGACGCCCGCAAGCGGGTCTCGGTGTTCCTGTTCGGCACCCGCCTGACCAATGTGACGCGCGCATTACGGGCGCGTGACCCCGACGAGGCGCTGGCGAGCTGCTCGTCCTCGGTCGAGGACTGGGCCGGCGGCACCCGGATCGCGACCTCGCTGCATACGTTCAACCAGCTCTGGGCCCGCCGGGTGCTCGGGCAGGGCGCCATCGTCCTCCTTATATCCGATGGACTAGAACGGGAGGCCGATGCCAAACTGGCCTTCGAGATGGACCGATTGCACCGCTCCTGCCGCCGCCTGATCTGGCTCAACCCGCTGCTGCGCTATTCGGGCTTCGAGGCCAAGGCGCAGGGCATCAAAATGATGTTGCCCCACGTTGACGAATTTCGCCCGGTGCATAACTTGACGTCCATCAAGGGCTTGATCGGGGCGCTGTCGTCGCCGCCGCCGGCGCACCACCGCAGCCTGATCCGCTCTGTAGCCTAAGAAGCCTGACCATAAGCAGGAGGCCACCATGCTGAACCGCGACGAAGACATCCTGCAGGCCGCCGAGACCTGGCAGAAGCAGGGCCATGGCGTGGCGCTCGCCACCGTGGTCGAGACCTGGGGCTCGGCGCCGCGGCCGGCCGGCTCCAGCCTCGTCATCAATGACGACGGCACGTTCTTGGGCAGCGTCTCCGGCGGCTGCGTCGAGGGCGCCGTGGTCACCGAGGCGCTCGACGTGATCGCGAGCGGCCAGCCCAAGATGCTCGAATTCGGCGTCGCCGACGAGACGGCCTGGAATGTCGGCCTGTCCTGCGGCGGCACCATCCGCGTGTTCGTCGAGAAGGTCGGTTAGCCGTGAAACTCGAGGTCCTGAAAGAGCTGAACGCCGAGCGCGCCGCGCGCCGCCCGGTCATCGTCGTCACCGACACCGCCAATGGCGAGCAGCGCCTGGTGAAGGCCGAGGATATCACCGCCGATCCGCTGCGCGCCGAACTGGCAAAACAGCTGCGGATGGGCAAGAGCGGCAATGTCGAGGTATCAGGCAAAAAACTGTTCCTCAACGTCTACGCGCCGACGGCAAAGCTCGTGATCATCGGCGCGGTCCATATCAGCCAGGCCCTGGCGCCGCTGGCGCGCTCGCTCGACTATGACGTGACGGTGGTCGATCCGCGCACCGCGTTTGCGAGCCCGGAGCGTTTCCCCGACGTGCCGCTGGTCGCCGAATGGCCCGACGTCGCGCTGCCGCCGCTCAATGTCGATCACTACACGGCGTTCGTCGCGGTGACGCACGATCCGAAGATCGACGATCCGGCGCTGCTGCACGCCTTCGACCGCGACTGCTTCTATATCGGCGCGCTCGGCTCGCGGAAAACGCACGCCAAGCGCGCCGAGCGGCTGCGGGCGCAGGGCGCCAAGGACAGCGACATCGCGCGCATCCATGCGCCGATCGGCCTCGACATCGGCGCGGTGTCGCCGTCCGAGATCGCGGTTGCGATCATGGCCGAGATCACCGCGCAGCTGCGTCTGCCTCCAAAAGAAAAAGAAGAAGCGGCATGAAGTTCGGTCCCGCCAGTCCGGCCGACGCGATTGGCGGCGTCACCGTGCATACGCTCCGCCAGGGTGCGCTGGTGCTCAAGAAGGGCACCACGATCGGCGAGGCGGAAGTCGAGGCGCTGACCAAAGCCGGTGTCAAGGACGTCGTCGTGGTGCGTCTGGAGAAGGGCGACGTCTCCGAGGACGTTGCGGCCGCCAGCATCGCGCAGGCGGTGGCGGGCGAGGGCGTCAATGTCGAGCGCGCTTTCACCGGCCGCGCCAATCTATTCGCGGCGCGCCCCGGCGTGCTGGTGGTCGATCGCGCCGCGGTCGACCGCATCAACGGCGTCGACGAGGCCATCACCTTTGCCACGCTCGCGGCGTACAAGCCGGTGGTCGAAGGCGAGATGATCGCGACCGTCAAGCTGATCCCGTTCGGCGTCGAGGGCCGGCTGCGCGATGCCGCCGTCGCGGTCGCAGGCCGCGACACGCTGCGGATCGCACCTTATGTGATCAAAAAAGTCGGCGTGGTCTCGACGCTGCTGCCGGGCCTGGCGCCGAAGGTGATCGACAAGACGCTGCGCGTCACCGCCGAGCGGCTCGCGCCCGCCGGTGCGACGATCATTGCCGAGCGCCGCGTGCCGCATGACGAGACCGTGCTCGCGACCGCGATCAAGGAATTGCTTGGCCTGGGGGCCGAGCTCGTCATCGTGTTCGGGGCATCGGCGATCGCCGACCGCCGCGACGTCATCCCGGCCGCGATTACCGAGATCGGCGGCGCGATCGAGCATTTCGGCATGCCGGTCGATCCCGGCAATCTGCTGTTGATCGGCAGCGCCGGCGGCGTGCCGGTGCTCGGCGCGCCGGGCTGCGCGCGCTCGCCGGTCGAGAACGGGTTTGACTGGGTGCTGATGCGGCTGCTCGCCGGCATCAAGGTGACGCGATCGGATCTCACCGGCATGGGCGTCGGCGGCCTGTTGATGGAAATCGTGACGCGGCCGCAGCCGCGCACCGTGCCGGACACCGAAGGCAACCGCAACGTCGCGGCGATCGTGCTCGCGGCGGGACGCTCGACCCGGATGGGCGGCCCGAACAAGCTGCTCGCCGAACTCGACGGCAAGAAGCTCGTGCGCATCGTCGCCGAGCAGGCGCTGGCCTCGAAGGCCTCGGAGGTGATCGTCGTCACCGGGCATCAGGCCGATCTGGTCGAGCAGGCGCTGGCGGACCTCAAGGTGAAGTTCGTCCGCAATCCCGATTTCGCCGGTGGCCTCGCAAGTTCGGTGAAGGCGGGCATCGCGGCGGTCTCCGACGCCGCTGACGGCGCGATCGTCTGCCTCGGCGACATGCCGCTGATCGACGCGCAGCTGATCGACCGCCTGATCGAGACCTTCGAGCCCGACCGCGGTCACCTGATCGCGGTCCCCGTCAGCGAAGGCCGCCGCGGCAATCCGGTGCTGTGGTCGCGGCGCTTCTTCAGGGAATTGATGACGCTCGACGGCGACATCGGCGCCCGTCATTTGATCGCCAAGCATGCCGAGGTGGTCGCCGAGGTCCCGGTCGAAGGCAACAGCGCCTTCCTCGACATCGATACGCCGCAGGCGCTGGAAGCGGCACGGCGGGGATAGCTCCATCCGCCGTCGTCCCGGCCTAGTGCGCAATTGCGCACGGGGGCCGGGACCCATTACCACCGAACGTTGTTGTCGCCGGGGAAGCGGCCCCAGCCTCGCAAGACAATCTGCATTTGTGGTTATGGGTCCCGGCCCCCGTGCGCAATTGCGCACTAGGCCGGGACGACGAGTGGATAGGACTCGCCATCAACCCATCATTCACCATCTGGAAACGACCCCCCGCGTACAGTCCGCGCCGGGTTCTGGGGGATTTCCGCTTGATCATTTCGACTGCCGCCGCGCGGCGTCGCGCGTTGACGATTCTTGTCCTGACATTGCTGGTTGGCGCCACGCGTTTCACCGTGGACAACTTCGTCACCAAGGCGTGGGGAGCCGGTGCGTTCGCGGTCGGCAAATGCGGTGCCTACGGCCAGGCCTATGACTATCCGGCGGAGGGCGCGGCGCGTGCCGCGGCGCTGAAGCAGTGCAAGGGCGACTGCACCACCGTGACCATGAAGCGCGCCTGTGCCGCGCTCGCGATCGACATGAAAAATCCCTGCGGTGCGCACGGCTACGCGGTGGCGCCGAAGATCTCGAGCTCGCTGAATGCCGCGACCAAGAAGTGCTACGACTATGGCGGCAAGGAATGCGTGATCCGCGCCTGGGCGTGCGACGCCAAGGGCTAGCGCCGGCAGACGCTCAGACGGCGCCGTAGAAGTGTCGATATTGCCAGGCGGCGTCGTGCTGCAGTTGGTCTTCAGACCACGATTGGTCTTTGAACCGCGCGACCGACATCGGCGATAGATCGACAGTCGGCTTGCCGTCCACGATCCAGGCCGCAAGCGCCTCACCGACGGTCGGCGAGATCGAGAGGCCGGCGACGTTGCACCCGCTTGCAAAATAGAAGCCGGTCGCACCAGTGGCCGGGCCAAGAATATGATGGCCATCAGCGGTCATCGTCGGAATGCCGCCGCGAAATTCCCGCACCTTGGCGGTTTGCAGGAACGGCAGCTGATCCTTCACCTCATCGGCGGCTGCATGAAGCACCTCGATGTCGAGCGGCATGTCCTTGACGTCGAAGCCGGCCCCGAGCGATTGCATGTCGAAGAAGCGCGGCGTTTCCTCGTAGACACCCCAGAGGAAACCGCCCTGACACGGGCGCGTATACACGGCGGCATCCATGATGCGGATCATCGGCAAGTCGGCACGTGCGCCATCCAGGGGCTCGGTGACGATCAATTGCTGCCGGGTCGGCACCAGCGGCACGCGGATCCCGCTTGCCTCCGCGACCTGCCGCGTCCACGCACCGGCGGCATCGACGACAACAGGACTTTCAATGACGCCGTTCGCCGTGGTCACGCCGATCACGTTGCCGCCGACGATGTTCACGGCGCGTACGTCGGTCTTCGGCAGCAAGGTCACGCCTTGGGCCGCCGCGGCTCTGGCGAAACCGACAGCAACCTGCGCCGGGTCGAAATACCGGTCGTCGCCGATCCGCATCGCTGCGACGACACCCGTCGGATACAAAAGCGGATTGAGACGGCTCGCCTCTTCCGGAGAGATCAGCTCGACGTCGAGGCCGGTGCGGCGCCCGCGCTCAAGGTCGTCCTCGATCACTTCGGCGTCCTGTGGCCGGCGTGCGATCTTCAAGCTGCCCGAATGCACCCAGTCGAGCGGCTGGCCGGTTTCTTCGGTGAACGCCTCGATCTTGCGGCAGGCGTCCTTGATGAGGCCAATCATCAGGTCGCTCTTGCGAACGCAGCTCACCATGCCCGCTGCACGGGGCGAGGTTTGCGATCCGATCTCATGCTTGTCGACGAGAGCGACGCTGAGACCTCCACGCTTGCTCAAGTAATACGCCGTGGCCGCGCCCAATCCGCCCGAACCAATAACAACAACATCGGCCTTGCTGATCATGATGCAATGCCCCGAAATATGCTGTGGTCATCAAACCCGCGGAGCTTACTACGCGGCGCAGGAACTGCCTATTGCTTTCCTGGCCGGCGCGTCCGGGCCTGCGACGCCAGGCTAGCCGCATGGCTAGCGGTCGACATGCGCATAGATCTTCTTCGCCGCAGCGATGTCTGCCTCGCCCGCCGCAACATCGCCCTGCTGGCGTTTGGTGATGCCACGCCAGTACAGCGCCGCGGCGGAGGCCGGTTGCAGCCGGAGCGCTGAATCGAATTCGGCGACCGCATTGTCGTATTTGCCGGTCGCCAGAAACACGATGCCGCGGCCGATCAACGCGAGATCGAAGTCGGGCGCCAGCGCGGCCGCCTTGCTGTAGTCGGCGAGCGCATGGTCGTAATCCTTCCGCACCAGAAAGATGTCGCCGCGCGCGCCGACCGCAAAGGCATCGTCGGGCTCGAGCCGGATCACCTGCTCGATATCGGCAAGGCTGCGGTCGAGATCGCCGGTCTGCGCATAGGCCTGGGCGCGGTAGGTGAGGGCTTTTGCAAAATCCTTTCCAGCCAGCTTGCCTGACGCGATCACAGCGCTGCATCCTGCGATCTGCGCCTCCCACGCGATATCGGGCTTTCCGGTGCATTTGTCATTCAGCACGGCCTCGGCGCGCACGGAGATCGCGGGCCACGCGAGCGCGAGGACGGTGCAGATCATCCAGGCGGAAGACTTTGACGAACGGCGTTTCGCCATCGATGAGGTCCGAATGACAAGGTTCGGGCATCGCGAAGCCGCATGCCCACCCCTTTGTCGCGGACGCGGAATGGCGGGTTCAGGGAATTGGTGCTGGAGCATCCACAACTGCGCTGTTCAGTTCTCGCCAACGTGCTGGCCAGCGGCATAGACATGGCACGCGCTGTCCTTGTTGGAGCACTCCGCGATGGCATTGTCGCGCGCTTCGGCGACCGTCCTGCCGTTGCTGGAGCCGCAGCCGCCCTTGTCGTCGACGGCAAAGGCCTTGGCATCGCTGCGATAGCTTGTGTAGCGGGCAAACATCTTCTGGCAGCCCGGCGAAAGACCGGGCGGTGCAGGAAGCGCGGTGGGCTCCGGCAGATCGATCGCAGCCGCGCTTGGCAGCTTCAGCTCGGCCAGGAACGGTTCGACGATCGGCAGCCATCTGCTGGCCGCGCCCTCGGTCACGAGGTCGTGGCCGTTTTTGCCGAACGGCGGCAGGATCTGCAATCGCGCCGGCGCCCCGCCCGCGGTGTAGGCGGCGAACATCTGGTGCACCAGATCAGGGCCGTAGAATTGGTCGTTTTCGGCGTAGAGCCACAGCGCGGGCACGCGCACAGCTCGGCTTAGCGCCGCCACGGTTTCGACGAGACGCTCAGGCGCACAAGGTTCGTCTGGCTTGACCGTTGACTGGTAACCGCCGTCGAAGTTCAGGATACCCACGACCCCGGCCGGATTGCGCTCCGCCGCGGCGAGCATGGTCAGCCCGCCGGTGGAGTGTCCGAGCAGCAGGATGTGATCGCCGTTGACCCAGGGCTCGTTGCGCACGGCTGACATCGCCTCGATGACATCGTCGGCGCCGATGCGCACCCCTGAAGTGTAGTCGCAGGGCGCAGGCAGTCCCTCCGAATAGCCGCCGCCCGATCGTCCGAAGCCGCGGCGCATGATGGAGAGCGTCGCGTAGCCGCGCCGCGCCAGTGCGATAGCGGCGAGGTTGAAGCTGATCGGCGTGCGCCGAGTGATCTTGTCGAAGAAGCCCTCGCCACCGCTCGGCGTGCCATGCGTCATGATCACCAGCGGAAACCGGCCGGGCCGATCCGGGCGAATGACGTAGGCGTCGAGCGTCAGGTCCTTGCCGGAGATGTTGACGGGCAACAGCAGCGGCGCGGCGATCAGGCCGGGCAGCAGGCCGCGGTCCTCGGCATGCGCGACGGTGACGAACGACAGCAGCAGCGCGAGCAAAATTCGCATGTCAAACCCTCAGGGCAGGGGCCGCGAGCGAGCCTTATCATGGAGCCGCGCGATGCAGCGAGCAGAAAGGAGCGTCCGGCTGGTGCGAATATGAAGGCAAGGTTTGCATCGACGGGACTGGCCTGAAGCGGCGCGTTGCCGCTAAACTCCCGCGATGCAGTTCGACACCAAGATCGCGGTCGTGATCCGCACCGACCTGGAAGTCTGGCAGAAGCTCAACGTGGCGTCCTTTCTTGCCGGCGGCATCGCAGCTTCCTTCCCTGAATGTATCGGCGACAATTACGAGGACGGCTCGGGGACCAGATATCTCTCCCTGATCGGCCAGCCGATCCTGATCTACGGCGCCGACCGCGCGCAGCTGTCACGGGCGCTGGAACGCGCGCTGGCGCGCGACGTGCGGCCGGCGCTCTACACCGAGGACATGTTCAGGACCACGCATGACGCCGCCAACCGCGAGGTAGTGAAGGCGGTCGCACGCACCGAGCTCAACCTGGTCGGTCTCGCTTTTCGCGCCGAGCGCAAGGTGGTCGACAAGATCCTCGACGGGCTGAAGTTTCACACGTAGCGGACAGCGCACGTAGGACAGGTGGAGCGACTTGTCCGCCGTAGCTCGGAGAGCGAAGGCGGAAGCGAAACCCATCGATTCATGTCCGCGGCGCAGATGATGGGTATCGCTTCGCACAAGCCGCGCCGCATATTCGGTGTCGTCCCGGCCTTGTGCGCAATTGCGCACGGGGGGCTGGGACCCATTACCATAAATGCGAATTGTTGGGTGACGCTGGGGCAACAGCCTGTTTCCAACAACACAACCCTGTGGTTATGGGTCCCGGCCCCCCGTGCGCAATTGCGCACTAGGCCGGGACGACGGTGGCGTGTGCGGAGAAAGTCGGGCGACGAATGCGAAGCTGCATTCTCATCCACAACTGTCATCGCCCGGCTTGACCGGGCGATCCAGTACGCCGCGGCTTCTGGACTCAAGCACTGGCGTCTCTGGAATACTGGATCACCCGCATGCGCGGGTGATGACGCCGAACAATGACGGCGAGAGATGGGGTTCAGGCGCGTCCTGACGACCTGCCGCCGGATAGGAACACTTAACGTCACGGGACGCCTTCTTCCATCATATTGACAATGACTGACCAGTCAGTCATAATATGAGCATGACCAAGCGCATGAAAACATCGACCCGCACCCCGTCTGCCAGGCGCCGGACCACGATCCGGGCCGCCGCGGCGAGGGTCCCGAAGGTGGCCTCGGCCAAACTGTCCGAGCCGAAGCCAGTCGCGAACCGTGCCGAGAAATCGGCGGAGCGGCGGGCGGCGATCGTCGAGGCGGCGATGGACGAGTTCATTGCCCGCGGCTTTGCCGCGACCCGGCTCGACGACGTCGCCAAACGGGCGGGCGTCGCCAAGGGCACGCTCTACCTCTACTTCAAGGACAAGGAATCGATGTTCGAGGAGCTGATCCGCACCGCGCTGGTGCCGCTGATCAGCCGCATGACCGCGCTTCCGACCATCAAGGGTCCCGTGCGCGACGCGGTGGAGGGATTTGCCGAGACCTTCATCCGCGAGGTCGTGGCGACCCGCCGCGGCGACATCATCCGCCTGATTGTTTCGGAAGGGCCGCGCTTTCCGGCGATCGCCGATTTCTATTTCCGCGAGGTGGTGTCGAAGGGCCTCGCCGGCATGCGGGCGCTGGTCCAGCTCGCGATCACGCGCGGCGAGATCAAGCACCGGGAGCTCGGGCAATTTCCGCAGCTGGTCGTCGCGCCCGCGATCGTCGCAGTGATCTGGCAGAGCCTGTTTGCCCGGCATGCACCGCTCGACGGGCTCGCGATGTTCAAGGTGCATCTCGATCTGATCTTCGGCGAACGGAGGACAACATGACCTCGCCGCGCATGATGAAGCTGGTGACCGTGGTCGCGCTGGCGGCGGCGCTCGCCGGTTGCCAGGAAAAGCGGGATCCCGGCTTCCAGGGCTGGGTCGAAGCCGACATGATCTTCGTCAGCCCCGATGAATCCGGCCGCGTGATCAAGCTCAATGTGCGCGAGGGCGACGAGGTCAAGCCCGGCGATCAGCTCTATTCGGTCGATGACGATTTGCAGCGCGCCGATCTCAACCAGAACAACGCGACACTGGCGAACGCCCAGCAGAGCTACGACCGCGCGGCCTCGCTGCGCGGCACCGGTGCCGGCACCCAGGCCAATCTGGATGCCACGCTCTCGGCGCTGCGCGTCGCCGAGGCCCGCGTCGTGAGCTCGCAGACCCGGCTCGATCGCCGCAAGGGCTTTGCGCCGATCGCAGGCGCGATCCAGCAGATCTATTTCCGTGAGGGCGAGATGGTGCAGGCGCAGCGGCCGGTGCTGTCGATCATGCCGCCCGGCAACATGAAGCTGCGCTTCTTCGTGCCGGAGGCCGAGTTGCCGAAGCTCGCGCTCGGCGACGAGGTGAGGGTGACCTGCGACAATTGCGCCGCCGATCTCACCGCAAAAATCTATTTCATCGCCACCACGGCGGAGTACACGCCGCCGGTGATCTACAGCCTCGATGAGCGCAACAAGCTGGTCTATCTGATCCAGGCGCGGCCGAGCCGGCCCGATGTGCTGCGCGTCGGCCAGCCGATCAGCATCTACCTCAACCCCAAGAACAATCCCAAGACGCCGTTGGCGGACCGCAGATGAACAGCGGCCCGACCAGCGCGCGGCCCAACGCATCCGGCATCGCCATCGATGTGAAGGGCCTCAGCAAATCGTTCGGCGGGCGAGAGGTCGTCCATGACCTCTCGATGCAGGTCAAGCGCGGCTCGATCTACGGCTTCCTCGGTCCGAACGGCAGCGGCAAGACCACGACCATCCGCATCCTGTGCGGCCTGTTGACGCCCGACAGCGGCGAGGGCACCTGCCTCGGCTACGATATCCGGCGCGATGCCGACAAGATCAAGCGCAAGGTCGGCTACATGACGCAGCGCTTCAGCCTCTACCAGGATCTGTCGGTGCGCGAGAACCTGGAATTCGTGGCGCGGCTCTACGGCATGCCGGATGCGCGTGGCGCCGCGCGCGACATGATCGCACGCATCGGCCTCAAGGGCCGCGAGGACCAGCTCGCCGCCAATCTGTCCGGCGGCTGGAAGCAGCGGCTGGCGCTCGGCGCCTGCACGCTGCCCAATCCGCAATTGCTGCTGCTGGACGAGCCGACCGCGGGCGTCGATCCCAAGGCGCGGCGCGACTTCTGGAACGAGATCCACGCGCTCGCCGCCGACGGCCTCACCGTGCTGGTCTCGACCCATTACATGGACGAGGCCGAGCGCTGTCACGAGATCGCCTATATCGCCTACGGTCACCTGCTCGCGCACGGCACGGTGGACGAGGTGATCGCAGCCTCCGCGCTGTCGACCTGGACGGTAACGGGCGAGGATTTCAACGGGCTGATGACCGAGCTCACCGGCAAGCCCGGCGTCGACATGGTGGCGCCGTTCGGCACCAGCCTGCACGTCTCCGGCCGCGACAAGGCCGCGCTCGAGGCCGCCATCGCGCCCTATCGCGACAATCCGAAGTGGCGCTGGCAGCCGAGCGAGCCGTCGCTCGAAGACGTCTTCATCGACCTGATGGGGCGCTCCAAGGACAATTTTCAAGGATAGGTTCCGATGAGCGCAGCGGATACGATCCACAATGACGAGACCAGGGAGCCGGCATTCGGCTTCTGGCGGCGCAGCTACGCGATGCTGGTCAAGGAATTCATCCAGCTTCGCCGCGATCGCGTCTCGTTCGCCATGATCATCATGCTGCCGGTGATGCAGCTGACGCTGTTCGGCTACGCCATCAACACCACGCCGCGCAATCTGCCGACCGCGGTGCTGACCCAGGAGGACAGCGATCTCGGGCGTTCGATCCTGAAGGCGATGCAGAACACCGCCTATTTCCATTTCACCCGCGAGGTCCACACCGTCGCGGAGTTCGACGATCTCCTGCAATCCGGCAAGGTGCTGTTCGGGGTCGAGATCCCGCGCGGCTTCGAGCGCGCGGTACGGCGCGGCGACAAGCCGGCGCTGCTGGTCGCGGCCGACGCCACCGACCCGGTGGCGTCGGGCTCGGCGCTCGGCGCGCTCGGGCCGCTGGTGCAGTCGGCGCTGGCGCATGACCTGCACATCGGCGATCCGCCGGAGATGCCGTTCGAGATCCGCGCCCATGCCCGCTACAACCCGGCGGCGGACTCGCGCCTCAACATCGTGCCCGGCCTGGTCGGGACCATCCTGACCATGACCATGCTGATCTTCACAGCGCTGTCGGTGACGCGCGAGATCGAGCGCGGCACCATGGAGAGCCTGCTGTCAATGCCGATCAAGCCGGTCGAGGTGATGTTCGGCAAGATCATCCCCTATGTGCTGGTCGGCTTCATCCAGGCCACGCTGATCATCGCCATCGGCATCGTGCTGTTCGGCGTGCCGATCCTCGGCAGCCTCACGCTGCTGGCGCTGCTCACCACGCTGTTCATCACCACCAATCTATCGATCGGCTACACTTTCTCGACCATCGTGCAGAACCAGCTGCAGGCGATGCAGCTCTCGATGATGTTCTTCCTTCCGAGCATCCTGCTGTCCGGTTTCATGTTTCCGTTCGCGGGCATGCCGGTCTGGGCGCAATATATCGGCGAGGGGCTGCCGCTGACCCATTTCGTCCGCATCGTCCGCGCCATCATGCTGAAGGGCGCCGCCATGCAGAACCTGCAATACGACACCATCGCGCTGGCCGCCCTGATGCTGTTCGCCATGACGGTGGCCGTGACGCGCTTCCGCCGCACGCTTGATTGAGGCAGAATGGACGTGACAATTCATTCCGGGGCGCCTCGAAGAGGCGAACCGCAGATGCGCAATTGCGCATCGGGGAATCTCGAGATTCCGGGTTCGCTTCGCGCCCCGGAATGACGGGCGAGGGGAAATGGCCGGGTTCTGGGGTAGTAACGACAGCGCGGGAAGCGGCGCGACCGTCGCAACGGACTTCCATCACGCCCTGATGCGCGAGGTGATGACCACCGAGCTGCTCCGCATCAAGGTGCTGATCGCCATCGCCGCAGGATTCTCGGTGATCACCTGCACGATCTACTTCATTGCCCCCGAAGCGCTGGTCCGGGTGTGGCACGGCAATTTCAAGCCGTCTTATCTCTATTCCGTCATCGCGCCGTTCATCCTGTTCGAATTGTGGGTGCATGGCGCGATCACCAGGCACATGAAGCAGGATCGCGACCTGCCGGTGTTCAGGCGCTATGTCGGCGCCCTGATCGAGACGTCGATGCCCACCGTCGCGCTTGCGCTGCACATCGACAGCATGGGCCCTGTCGCGGCGCTCGGCTGGGTCGCACCGCTGGTCTATTTCATTTTTATCATCGCCTCGACCTTGCGGCTCGATTTCTGGCTGTCGGCGTTCACCGGCTTCGTCGCGGCCTCGCAGCTGTTCTGGATGGCGATGTATTATCGCCCCGAGGGGACGCTCGATCCCGCGCCGGATTTCTTCTACCACGCCGCGCGCAGCGTCGTGATTCTGGTCTCGGGCATCCTTGCCGGCGCCGTCGGCCGGCAACTGCGGCTTCAGTTTGGCGCCAGCATCATGGCTGCCACCGCGCGCGACCGCATTACCAACCTGTTCGGCCAGCACGTCTCGCCGCAGGTGGTCGAACGTTTGATGACGGAAGGCGCCTCGACCGGGAGCGACATCCGGCGCGTCGCCGTGATGTTCGTCGATTTCCGCAGCTTCACCGCCGGCGCGCGCACGCGCTCGCCGCAGGAGGTGGTTGATAGGCTCGACGGCGCCTTTGCCGTGCTGGTCGAGATCCTCGATCGGCATGGCGGCATCGTGAACAAGTTTCTGGGCGACGGCTTTCTCGCGCTGTTCGGCGCGCCGTTCGAGGCCGGCGACGCCGCGCATCAGGCGGTCGCCGCGGCCCGCGAAATGCTCGCGGCCAATGAACGCACCAACGCAGCGTCGAGCTGGCCGCTGCGCATCGGGATCGGCATCCATATCGGCGAGGTCGTGGCTGGCAATATCGGCTCGCCGCGGCGCAAGGAATACACCGTGATCGGCGACACCGTGAATTTCGCCGCGCGGCTCGAGGCGCTCAATAAGGAGCTCGGCTCGCAGTTTTTGATCTCGTCCGCGGTGCGCGACGCGCTCGGCGAGGAGTGCAAGGACGCCGTCTCGCGCGGCGAGATCCCGGTGCGGGGGTACGAGCACCCGGTGCCGGTCTGGCAGCTGGGGTAGGGCTAGGACGCTGCATTCAAATAGCCTGAGGTATTTAGGTAGTGATTGACGTCCAGTCATATATTCATATAGATGACTAGATGAATTCAGCTCTCGACGACCGCCTGCCGCGCTACCAGCGTCTCCGCGACGATCTCGCGGCGCGCATCAACCGCAATGAATGGCGTCCGGGGGACCTGATCCCCTCCGAGGCCGAGCTCGGCGCGCATTACGGCGTCGCGATCGGCACCGTGCGCAAGGCGATCGATCAGCTGGTCTCAGACGGTGTGCTGGAGCGCCAGCAGGGCCGCGGCACCTTCGTGCGCCGCGCGCGGTTCAATTCCTCGCTGTTCCGCTTCTTCCGCTTCCAGTCCGAGAGCGGCGAGCGCCGCGTGCCGCAGAGCCGCATCCTGCGGCGGAAGGCGATGCCGGCGACCACGGCGGTCGCCTCGGCGCTGCGCATTGGCGTCGGCGAGCCCGTCATCAGCCTGTCGCGGCTACGTCTGATCGACGACGTGCCGCTGCTCGCCGAGGAGATCTGGCTCGAGAGATCGCGCTTCGAGGCGATCCTCGCGCTCGCGACCTCCGAGTTCGGCGACTTGCTGTATCCGCTCTACGAGGATCGCTGCGGCCAGGTCGTGGTCTCGGCCGATGAAATCCTCACCGTCGAGATCGCGACCGAGATGCAGTCGCGCCTGCTGCGGCTCGAGGCCAACGCACCGCTGATCGTGATCGAGCGCCTGGCCTTCGATCTGGAGCGGCGGCCGATCGAATGGCGCCGCTCGCGCGGGCCGGCGGATCGCTTCCGCTACCACGCCGAGATCAGGTGAGCGCGGCATCAACACAGAACAACACATAAAATCACAGGGAGGAATGATGGCAAACTGGTACAGCGAATGCTCGCCGCTCGAACGGCGCACCTTCTGGGCAAGCTTTGGCGGCTGGGGGCTCGATGCGCTCGACGTCCAGATGTTCAGCCTCGCCATTCCGGCGCTGATTGCAGCGTTCGGGATCAACAAGGCCGACGCCGGCCTGCTTGGCTCGGTCACGCTGTTCTTCGGCGCGTTCGGCGGCTGGCTTGGCGGTGCGCTCGGCGACCGCTTCGGCCGGGTGAAGGCGCTGCAGATCACGGTCGCGACCTTTGCGCTGGCGACCTTCGCCTGCGCCTTCGCAACAAGCTACCCCCAGCTCCTGGTGCTGAAGGCGATCCAGGGCATCGGCTTCGGCGCCGAATGGGCCTGCGGCGCGGTGCTGATGGCGGAGATCATTCGCGCCGAGCATCGCGGCAAGGCGCTCGGCGCGGTGCAGAGCGCCTGGGCGGTCGGCTGGGGCGCCGCGGTGCTGCTGTCGGCGCTGGTCTTCACTTACGCGCCGGCCGATATCGCCTGGCGCATCCTGTTCGCCGTCGGCCTGATCCCGGCGCTTTTGATCCTGTATATCCGCCGCGGCTTGAAGGAGCCGCCGCGCGCCGCTTCGCGCGAGGCCGAGCCTCCGTTCTTCGCCACACTCGCCGGAATCTTTCACCGCGACGTCCTGCGTGCGACCTTGATCGGCGGCCTGTTCGGCATCGGTGCCCATGGCGGCTATGCGGCGCTGACCACATTCCTGCCGACTTATCTGCGCGAGGTGCGGCACCTCTCGGTGCTCGGCTCCAGCGCGTATCTTGCCGTGATCATCGTCGCGTTCTTCTGCGGCTGCGTGGTGTCAGGGATCATCAGCGATCGGATCGGCCGGCGCGCCAATGTGACGCTGTTCGCCGCGGCCTGCGTGGTGACGGTGCTGGTCTACATCTTCGCGCCGCTGTCCAATTCGCAGATGCTGGTGCTCGGTTTCCCGCTCGGCTTCTTCTCGGCGGGCATTCCCGCCAGCATGGCGGCGCTGTTCAGCGAGCTCTATCCGACCGGAGTGCGCGGCACCGGCGTCGGCTTCTGCTACAATTTCGGCCGCATCGTCTCTGCGGCGTTCCCGTTCCTGGTCGGCTATCTCAGCGATCACATCGGCCTTGGTGCGGCGATCGGGATCGACGCGGCCTTCGCCTATTCGCTGGTGCTGGTCGCCGTGCTGATGTTGCCGGAGACCCGCGGCAAGGTCTTCGAGCAGGCCGCCGCGACGCGCGCGTGATGATGAGGGACGATCATGACATCACGCGAACATGGGGTGACGCGGCGCCGGTTTGCCGCGGGATTGATTGGCGCTGTGGCAGCAGGCGGGCTGGCGAGCAGGGTGAGGGCTGAGGTGCGACAATCAGCGATCGATACTCACGCCCACGTCTTCCATCGCGGCCTGAAGCTCGCACCGGGCCGGCGCTATGCGCCCGATTACGACGCGCCGCTTGATCTCTATCTGCAGCAGCTCGACCAGAACGGCATCACCAATGGCGTGCTGGTGCAGCCGAGCTTTCTCGGCACCGACAATTCCTATCTGGTCGAATGCCTGAAGGCGACCAACGGCCGGCTGCACGGCATCGCCGTGGTCGATCCCGGCGTCGCGGCGGATGAGCTTCGCGCGCTCGACCGCGCCGGCGTGGTCGGCATCCGTCTCAATCTGGTCGGCCAGCAGCTTCCCGATCTGACGTCGTCGGACTGGACGGCGCTGCTGGCACAGATCAGGACGCTCGACTGGCAGATCGAGATCCAGCGCAACGCGAGCGATCTCGCGATGTTCGCGCCAACGCTGCTCGACCAGGGCGTGAAAGTTGTGCTCGATCACTTTGCCTTGCCCGATCCAAAACTCGGCATCGACGATCCCGGATTCCAGTCGGTCCTCAAGCTTGGCGCGACGCGAAACGTCTGGGTCAAGATTTCGGCGCCCTATCGCAACGGCGCGGCCGGCGAGGCATTTGCGAAACAGGCCTATCCGTTGCTACGCAGGGCCTACGGCGTCGACCGGCTGCTGTGGGGCAGCGACTGGCCGCACACGCAATTCGAGGCGACGCAGAGCTACGCGAAGAACCGCAAATTCCTGGACGAGCTCGTCACCGATGCCGATGAGCGCGCGCGCGTGCTCGCGTCACCACGCGAGCTGTTTCGCTTCTAAAGCATGATCCGGAAAAGTGCGAAGCGGTTTTCCCTCGCGACAAACGCGGAACGCGTTTGCGCGGAGATCATGCTCAAACAAGGCGCGCGTGATTGCACCGAGTGCTCTGAAGGGCGTCGTTGCTTCTGTGCTACGATGACGCCATCGGTCGCGAGTGACCGGAGCACAGGGACAAGCAAGATGCAGCGGCGCTATATCACCGTCGACGTTTTCACCGACCGCGCCTTCGGCGGCAACCCGCTCGGCGTGGTGCTCGACGCCGGCGGGCTGTCGACGGCGCAAATGCAGGCGATCGCGACCGAGTTCAACTATTCCGAGACGACCTTCGTCTTGCCGCCGCAGGACAGGGACAACGACGCCCAGGTTCGCATCTTCACCGTGCGCTCGGAAATTCCGTTCGCCGGCCATCCCAATGTCGGCACCGCCTTCGTGCTGGCGAGCCAGGCAGCGAAGGCGCCGGCGCGATTGCGGTTCGAGGAGAGGGCGGGTCTCGTGCCGGTCGAGATCCTGTCTGACGGGGGCAAGGTGATCGGCGCCGAGCTGACGGCGCCGCAACCATTGCAGCGGACCAACGAGGTGAGCGCGGCCGATGCCGCCGCCTGCCTGTCGCTGTCGGCGGACGACGTGAAGACCAATCAGCATGCGCCGCAGGTCGTCTCGGTCGGCCTGCCGTTCCTGGTGGTCGACATCGCTTCGCGCGAGGCAGTCAAGCGCGCCCGGCCCGATGCGGCGGCGTTCGCCAGGGTGTTGCCGCATATCGGAAGCGACGCCATCTATTTCTATACGCGCGACGTGCCGGCGAGCGAGCAGCCGCTCGACCTGCAGGCGCGCATGTTCCATCCTGGCGCCAGCGGCCTGTCCGAGGATCCCGCCACCGGCAGTGCGACCGCGGCCTGCGCGGCGCTGCTCGCCGATATCGATCCCGCGCGTGACGGCGAGTTGCGGCTGCGGATCGGGCAGGGTGTCGACATGGGCCGGCCGAGCCTGTTGCTGACGCGGGTCCGCAAGCAGGGCGGCGCAATCGCGTCCGTGCATGTCGGCGGCGGCTGCGTGAAGATGATGGAGGGGACGATCAGCGTCGCGGGGGAGGAGGGTGAGAGCCGAAGCTAGGGCGCGTACTCAAAAGTTCTCATGACGTCCGCTTCGCTCCGATAACGGCCGCTTTGTGCAGCCGCAGCAAAATGACGCGAGGGGCCGGAAGGCGACATCGCTGACGCGCCACATGTCGCCGACGACTTCTTCGCGTGAGCTGCCTAGCTGTGAAGTTGCGAGTTGAGGCCGTCCCAATTTGGTGTGCGTCTGGTTGCCTCAAGAGCGCCGCTCTGGGAGTTACGACGAAAAAGAAGGCCCTTCTGGCCTGAGAGTTCTTTGGCTTTCAGTACTCGGCCATCTTCCAAAAGGATGCGCGCACCTGCCGTGACATAACAGCCCGCTTCGACGATACAATCGTCACCCAATGAAATGCCGATACCGGCGTTGGCTCCGATCAGGCAGCGCTCACCGACTGTAATCCTCTCTTTCCCTCCTCCGGACAGAGTGCCCATGATCGACGCTCCGCCACCGACGTCGCTGCCACTTCCCACAACCACACCGGCGCTTATCCGGCCTTCGACCATGCAGGGACCGAGCGTACCTGCATTAAAATTGCAAAAGCCTTCATGCATAACGGTCGTGCCCGGCGCCAGGTAGGCTCCGAGCCTTACGCGATCCGCATCTGCAATTCTCACGTCCGCAGGCGTCACATAGTCAGTCATGCGCGGAAACTTATCCACGCCTGTCACCTCAAACGCGAGGGCACGCTTTCGTGCTAACATTCGTGCTTCCGGTACACGAGAGCATTCACAGGGACCGAGGGTCGTCCAGGCAACGTTAGGTAACAGACTGAAAATTCCTTCAAGGTTCAGGCAATTTGGCTGGACGAGCCGGTGGCTCAATAGATGGAGTCGAAGATACGCGTCGTGCACATCAGTCGGCGCAGATGCAAGGGAGTCGATTTCTGCACGGATTGGAACGATGTCGACATTGCGGATGTCATCGTGTCGCGCATATCCGTCTGCTGATTCACCCAACGATCTTTTGAGTTCGTCCGTCGACAGCCGTACCGTTGCCGCCTTGTCGGCCTCCACAACCAGGCGCAGCTGGAGAAACCAGGAATCTAACACGCAACCGTCAGCGGTAATCGTCGCAAATCCCTCGCCTCTCGCGCCCTTCAGCTCCATCGCCATTTGAATTGCTCACAGTACGACCCTGCACATAATGCATACGCGAGCTGGAATTAGCAACTTCTGCATTCTCAAACACGTTCGCTTTGGGTTGATTTTCGACGGATTCAGCGGGGGACTCGACGGGTGATGTCCACTTGGCTTCGTTCAACTCGCGTCAACTAGGCTATGGCTGCGGCATGATGAGTCCGCGTCCTAGACCTGCGGCGCGGCCAGGTTCTCGATCTTGACCCCGTCGCGCTCCTCGATGATCTCGGCGATCCAGCGGCGGTGACAATGCTCGTGGTCGCGCTCGTAGCAGAGGATGCAGACCGGGCCGGATTTCTTGACCAGCGACGACAGCTCGTCGAGCTCCTCCTTGGCCTGCACCGTCTTCAGGTGGGCCGAATAGATCTTGTGCAGCACCGCATATTGCCCGCTGCGCGCGGCCTCCCGGCCGCTCTTCGGCGTGCCGAGGCCGCGCAGATGGACGTAGGCGATGCCGCGCTCATTGAGGCCCGCGGCGAGTTGGCTCTTGGAGAAGCCGGGGCGGCGCGAGGAGGCAACCGCGCGGACGTCGACCAATAGCTTGACGCCGGCGTGCTGGAGCTCGTCGAGCACCGCCTTCGACGGCGTCTGCTCGTAGCCGATGGTGAACAGCCTCGATGCCTTCGCCATCGCTACCTCCCTCACTTCACCCGTTCGATCAGCTCCATCGCGCCCGCCGGCGCGCGGATCTTGCCCTCGTGGATCACGTAAGCGAACACGTCGCGCGGCGCCTTCTTCGGCGCGGTCTTGTCGACCTTCGGCAGGTCGTCGGGCTCGCCGCCGCCGGCCCAGTCCTGGAACCGCTTGGCCCAGGCGTCGAGCTGCTTCGGCGGATAGCAGGTCTTCAGTTCGTCATCGCCTTTCTGCAGCCGGGCATAGACGAAGTCGCTGGCGAGGTCGGCAATCGCCGGATATTTGCCGTGCTCGGCGAACACCACGGGCACCTCGAACTGGCGCAGCAGCGCGATGAATTCAGGAACGCAAAAGCTGTCGTGGCGCACCTCGACGACGTGGCGCAGCGCGCGGCCGTCGAGTTTGCGCGGCAACAATTCGAGGAATTTGCCGAAATCGGCGCCGTCGAACTTCTTGGTCGGCGCAAACTGCCAAAGCACCGGTCCGAGCCGGTCCTTCAATTCCAGCACGCCCGAATCGTAAAACCGCTTCACCGAATCGCCGGCCTCGGCGAGCACGCGGCGGTTGGTGGCAAAGCGCGGTCCCTTCAGCGAGAAGATGAAGCCGTCGGGCACCTCGCTGGCCCATTTGCGAAAGCTCTCCGGCTTCTGCGATCCGTAATAGGTGCCGTTGATCTCGATCGAGGTCAGCTTCGACGCCGCGTAGGACAGCTCCTTCGCCTGCGTGAGCTTCTCCGGATAGAACACCCCGCGCCACGGCTCGAAGGTCCAGCCGCCGATGCCGATATAGATGTTGCCTGCGTTCGTCTTGGTCGCCTTGGTGGGAGCTTTGGCCACGACTGCACTCATCGTGAAGGAGGGAACATGGAGAGTAGTCAAAATAATCGTGATTGGCCAGTTTGCCAGATTTGCGCGGCGGTGCTTATCGTGCTTGCCGGTGTTGGCTAGGATGCCGAAAAACGGGAGTACAACAATGCGCATACTGGTTGCGGCCGTCCTCTTGATCACGTCGTCAGCTGCGATGGCCGACGAGGTCGACGATGCGCACAAGCTCGCGATCACCGGCCGCGACGCCTACTGGAATTGTCTCGCCCGCGAATATCCCCGCGACAGCAACAAGACGATGTCCGACCAGGAATTCACCTCACTGATCGCCAGTGTCTGTCCCTCGGAGCGGCAGAACTTCCGGGTGTCGCTGATCGACTTCCTGTCGCTGCAATTTCCGAAGCAGGACGCCGATGCGCAGCTGACGACCGCCAACCGCGCGATCGAGCTTGCGCAGAAGGACATCGTGACCGCCTTCGTCCGGCGCAAGGCCGCAGCCAAATAGGTTCCCAAATCCTGTTGCGGGCGGTCGATTTTTGATATCAATCCCCGCAGGCGAGGGGATCGGCGGCATGAACTCACAATCGACGGCAGGCTTTTTGGGCGCGGTGGTCGCAGCCATCGTGCTGGCGGCGGCGTTTATCTATGGGCCGTCGCCCAGCCAGATCCGCAATCCCGCCCAGCCCGCGGCGGCGCGGGCTGCTCCTGCCGCGGAAGCTGCGCCGGCGGCCCCGGTGCCCCGCGGCCCCGTCATCCGGGACGTCCCGAACAACTAGCGCCCTGCGCCTCTTGCGGACCGCTCGGGGGCTTCCCATTTAGCCTGGAACGGCGACGTTGCAGCTTGTAAGGGCTCCGGCGCTGGGACGACCACGGCAATGTCGGCTGCGCCGGATGTACGCGCGCCCCCCTTGTTCGTGGTCGTTGGTATTTTCAGGGGTATTTTGGCCCCGTTTTCCCGCTTCCCGAGACAGCGTTCGGTTCGGCCCGCCTTGGCAGCGGGGGAGGCTGCGGCTATACGCTGGCGCTCATGAACGAAGCCATCAAGCCGGGCCCCGAAACCCTGTCGCAGGCAGCACGTCTGCCGCAGCTTTCGGTGGTCGTCCCGACCTTCAACGAACGCGCCAATGTCACGGTGCTGTACCGCCGGCTTGATGCGATCCTGAAGGACGTGTCGTGGGAAGTCATCTTCGTCGATGACAATTCGCCCGATGGAACCTGGGACGTGGTGCGTGAGCTGGCGCGGAAGGATTCCCGCGTGCGCTGCATTCGCCGAATCGGCCGGCGTGGCCTGTCCGGCGCCTGCATCGAGGGCATCCTGGCATCGAGCGCGCCTTACGCCGCCGTCATGGATGCCGATCTGCAGCATGACGAGACCCAGCTGCCGAAGATGGTGGCGCTGCTGCAGAGCGGCGAGGCCGAGCTCGTGGTCGGCAGCCGCTATATCGAGGGCTACAAGGCCGACGGCTTCAACAAGCAGCGCGCCGGTGCCAGCGCCTTCGCCACCGAGATCGCGCGCCGCACGTTGAAGGTCGAGATCGCCGACCCCATGAGCGGCTTCTTCATGATCCGCCGCGACCGTTTCGAGCAGCTGGCGCCGCAGCTGTCGACGCAGGGCTTCAAGATCCTGCTCGACGTGGTGGCGACCGGGGAAGGCAAGCTGCGCACGGTCGAAATACCCTTCACCTTCGGTGCCCGCCAGCATGGCGAGAGCAAGCTTGACTCGATGGTCGCGCTCGACTTCCTTGGCCTGGTGCTGGCGAAGCTGACCAATGACCTGATCTCGCTGCGCTTCATTCTGTTCGCAGCCGTCGGCGGGCTCGGCCTGCTGGTGCATCTCGGCGTGCTGTTCATCTCGCTGGAACTGTTCAAGGCACCATTCCCGGAGGCTCAGGCAGCCGGCGCGATCGTCGCGATGACCAGCAACTTCATCCTCAACAACTTCCTGACCTACCGCGACCAGCGGCTGAAGGGGTTTGGCATCCTGCGCGGCCTGTTGCTGTTCTATCTGGTCTGCAGTGTCGGCCTGCTCGCCAATGTCGGCGTCGCGTTCTCGGTCTACGACCAGGAGCCGATCTGGTGGCTTGCGGGCGCAGCCGGCGCGCTGATGGGCGTGGTGTGGAACTACGCGATGTCCGGGCTGTTCGTCTGGCGCAAGCGATGACGGTGGCATGAACGCGAACGAGGCGCGGCTTGCCCGGAACACCGCCGTTGCGGTGTGCGCGCTCGTGGTGCTGCGGCTGGCCGCCGCCGCATGGACGCCGCTGACCTTCGACGAAGCCTACTACTGGATGTGGTCGAAGTCGCTCGCCGGCGGCTATTACGACCATCCGCCGATGGTGGCGATCGTGATCCGGCTCGGCACCATGATCGCGGGCGACACGCCGTTCGGGGTGCGGCTGGTGTCGATCCTGCTCGCGCTGCCGATGAGCTGGGCGATCTACCGGGCGGCCGAGCTGCTGTTCGGCGGCCAGCGCATCGCCGCGAGCGCGACGATCCTGCTCAACGTCACGCTGATGGCGGCCGTCGGCACGCTGATCGTGACGCCGGATGCGCCGCTGCTCGTTGCTGCCAGCCTGTTGCTGTTCTCGCTCGCCAAGGTGCTGGAGACCGGCCGCGGCGCCTGGTGGCTGGCGGTCGGCGCCAGCGCCGGTGTGGCGCTGCTGTCGAAATACACCGCGCTGTTCTTTGGTCCCGCGATCCTGATCTGGCTTGCGACGGTGCCGAAGCTGCGGCGCTGGTTTCTCTCGCCTTGGCTCTATCTCGGCGGCCTGGTCGCGGCCGGCCTGTTTGCGCCGGTCATCCGCTGGAATGCCGATCACCAATGGGTGTCCTTCATCAAGCAAATGGGCCGCGCCCGGATCGAGGATTTCCGGCCGACCTATATCGCCGAGCTGATCCCGACGCAGTTCGCGTTCGCGACGCCGCTGGTCTTCATTCTCGGCGTGATGGGCCTCTACGCGCTCTCTCGGCGTCGCGCCGGCGCGATGGGCGCGCGCGTGCTGATCAATACGATGTTCTGGACCATCGTCGTCTACTTCACCTGGCACGCGCTGCATGCGCGGGTCGAGGCCAACTGGTTCGCGCCGGTTTATCCCGCCTTTGCGGTGGCGGCCGCGGTTGCAGCGATCCAGGTGCAGTGGGCGCCGCGCGAGCAGCGCACGATCGATTTCTGCCGCTGTTGGGCCGCGCCGGTCGGCGTCGTGCTGTTCGCGCTGCTGATCGTGCAGGCGAACACCGGCATGCTTTCCGGCTATCGTCGCGACGCCACCGTGCGCAGCGTTGGTGTCGGCTGGCAGGAGCTCGCCGACGAGATCGAGGCGGCGCGCGCGCGTAGCGGTGCGACCTGCGTGCTGGCGCCGGACTACGGCACCGTCGGCTGGCTTGCCTTCTATCTCCCCAAGGGCAGCTGCGTGGCGCAGCAGGGCCAGCGCATTCGCTGGGTCAACATGCCTGAGCCGAGCCCGGCCCAGCTGTCCGGCAAGCTGCTGTATGTGCATGAGCTCGAACAGACGATGCCGGCTTCGCTGCGCGACAATTTCGCCCGTGTCGAAACCATCGCCGAGGCCAAACGCATGCGCGGGCCGCTGGTTGTCGAGACCTATGCGCTCGATCTGCTGGAAGGTCCAAAGGGCGACGTGCTCGACCGCTCGCCGCCGCCGGAACTGCAGTAGAAATCATTGAAGTCGAATGTCGGACCGGCCGGTTCCGGTTCGTCTTCCAGGGTACCCGTCAACCACACGAGGTCCCGACATGACCAGTTCCGTCCTGAAGCCCGCTGCCGAACTCGCCAAGACCAATGCCAGGCGTTTTCCCAATGAGAGCGCCGAATATCGTCGCGCGCGCCAGGAGCTGCTCGTCGAAGAGATCGAGCTGCGCCGGCATATCGAGCGCGTGGCCGAGCTGCGCCGCGCATTGCCGCCGGGCGGCGAGGTGACAAGGGCCTACGAGTTCACCGGCGAGGCCGGCGTGGCGTCGCTCGGCGATCTGTTGGGCAGCAAGCAGACGCTGATCATCTACAGCTACATGTTCGGCCCGCAGCGCGAGAAGCCGTGTCCGATGTGCACGTCGTTCATGGCCACGTGGGAAGAGAAGCTGCTCGATATCGAGCAGCGCGTGGCGTTCGTGTTCGTGGCGCGCTCGCCGATCGCGCGGCTGATCGAGGCGAAGCGGGCGCGTGGCTGGACGCGCCACAAGGTCTATTCCGATGCGTCGGGTGACTACACGCGCGACTATGTCAGCAGGGATGACGGCGACGTGCCCGGCTACAATGTCTTCACGCGCCACAACGGCACGATCCGTCATTTCTGGGCCGGCGAAATGGGGGCCGGCACCGTCGACCCCGGCCAGGATCCGCGCGGCGCGCCGGACCTGGATCCGCTCTGGGCCGTGCTCGACACCACGCCCGAAGGACGCGGCAAGGACTGGTATCCGAAGCTCAGCTACTGAGGAGATTCTTGCTCAATCCCCGCGCGAATCCGGGGTGATCGGCAAGGAAATTCTCCCCTCATTGATTGCGGCATGCAGCAGGTGGAACTGCGTGCCGGAATGTCCCATGATGGGACAGAAAAGCCGCTTTGGCGGTCCATTGCCATCTTAAAAAAGCCCGATGCCACAGGCACTTCCCGCGTTGCAGGGGATCGCATCCGGTTAAGTCGCATTTAACTAAAAGTCGCCTTAATGGCCGTCTGTGCCCCCGCGCGACGTTGAGCCGAACATCCGTTCGACCTGTCGTCGAGTGAGGGACAAAGGTGGACCTGTTTTGAGCGTCGGGCGTATGGGTACGAGTGCGAGTGCGTATGTTCTTGGGGCGCCAAGCCGCAAGAAAGCTTCCCGAAAAATCCTCCCACAGCATTTCCTCGGCAGCGCCGCGGTGGCGGGGCTGGTGCTTGGCTGCGCCTGGACCGTCTACGCCAACATCTTCGCGGCGGGCGTCTACCCATCAGTGGACAATGCGGCGTTCGATGCGCCGGTGGTCAAGCGGCCCGCGGCGGTCGCCGCACGGCCGGCGCCGGCGTTCAACGAGGTGTTCGCGTCCCTGACGCCGGCACCGGCGGCTCCCGCCAAGAGCGAGGTCGCGAAGTCGGAAGCCCCGGCACCTTCGCTTATGTTTAACGATCGGTTTGCGGCCGCCTCGCCCGAGGGCGTGGCCTCCAGCGTGCCGTCCAGCGCCTTGGCCGACGCCGCGCCGCAGATCGACCCGATCAAGCAGGCGGCTGCGCCCAAGGTCGCCGAAGGGGCGAGGGCCGTTGCCTCGGCCAAGCTCGCCGAGACATCGAAGCCACTGCCGGCGCCGAAGTCGGTCGAGACCGCCAAGAAGGAAGCCGCCGCCAATCTGCAGGTGGCGCTCAACGATCCCTCCGCAACGGTTCAGCCCAAGGAAGCGAAGCCCGCCGAAGCCAGGCAGGCTGCGAAATCCGGCGGCGTCCGCGACATGGCCGCGCGGGCCAAGGCCGCGGTGCTGTCGATCGCATCGAGCGAGCGGCAGACCATGGTCGAGAAGCTGTGGGGCAAGCGCGAGGCGAGCGGCGGTCTGCTCTCCTTCGCATCCGCCGATGCCAATGTGACCGGCAGCATCCCCTCGACGCTGGACCAGAATCCGATGCTCGGCGGCTCGCCGCCCTATGACCGCCAGACTGCGGTCTACGACATCTCGGCCAGGACCGTGTATCTGCCGGACGGCACGCGCCTCGAGGCGCATTCGGGCCTCGGCTCCAGGCTCGACGATCCCAGATCCTCGCATCTGAAGATGGTCGGCGTGACGCCGCCGCACATTTACGAGCTCAAGCCGCGCGAGGCGCTCTTCCACGGCGTGCCGGCGCTGCGGCTCAATCCGATCGGCGGCGAGGGCAAGATCTTCAACCGCGACGGCCTGCTCGCGCACACCTTCATGCTCGGCCCGAACGGTGACTCCAACGGCTGCGTCTCGTTCAAGGACTATTACGCGTTCCTCGACGCCTATCGCAACAAGGGCATCCGCCGCCTCGCGGTGCTCGCGAGGGTTCAGTAGGCGCGGTTCACTGCGGGGCGCTGCCCCCTTGGCCTGTCCCGCCGTCGTCGGCTATCCTGGGCGACGTGAATCCTCGCGCAGGGCAGGCGCATGACACTCGTGCAGGAAACCGGCCGGCGGCGACCCTGGGGCAAGATCCTGCTGATCGCGCTGGTCGTGATCGTCGCGCTTCCGTTCGTGTCGCTGCCGCTGTTCCGCACCTTGCTGTTTCAGCCCTTCAATATCCCGGCCAGATCGATGATGCCGACGGTGCTGGTCGGCGATTATGTCTTCGTCTCGAAATTCGCTTATGGCTACACCCACTATTCCTTTCCGTTCTCGCCAAAACTGTTCGAGGGGCGCATCTTCGGATCATCCCCGGCGCGCGGCGACGTGGTGGTGTTCCGGCTGCCGAAGGACGATCGCGTCGATTACATCAAGCGCGTCGTCGGGCTGCCCGGCGATCGTATCCAGATGCGCAACGGGCAGCTTATCATCAATGAGACGGCCGTGGCGCGCGAGCGGATGCCGGATTTCGTCGGCGACGACCCCTGCGGATCGAGCGGCGAGGCCGGTGCGCGGCGCTGGCGCGAGACCCTGCCGAACGGCGCGAGCTACGAAACGCTCGATTGCATCGACAACTCGTTTCTCGACAACACGAACGTCTTCACCGTGCCCGCCGGTCAGTTCTTCATGCTGGGCGACAACCGCGACAATTCCACGGATAGCCGCATGCGGTCGATGGGCACAATTCCGCTCGAGAACATCATCGGCCGGGCCGGGCTGATCTATTTCTCCCGATCGCCCGATGGGGAGATCCGGACGGAGCGGATGGGCACGGTTGTCCACTAGGGATGCCGCGGTGCCCGCGCCGAACCGGCAGTCGGCTGCCTGGAACGGGGCCACCGGCGCATCGCCGGTTCCTGTCCGAACGTCGCAATGACCGTCCCTTGAAAGGCTGCTAGCAGCGCTATATCCTGCGGGATACAAGGGTGCCAGGGCCAACAGCGCCGCGCTCCCGAGGGTCGCAGAACCCGGGGGAGCAGGGAGGGAGGCATGAGCCGGTCGCCAGGTGTCGTGCATACGGACAAGGTTCTCGGCGTGCTGGCCGGTGGCGGAGCGCCCTCGGACCTGTCGGCGTCGTGGCGGCGTTCCGGCCATCTGCATGCGCTCGATCCGGCGAGCCGCCTGCCGTCCTATCGTCTCGACCAGGCTGACATCGCCGCCGCGCAGCAGCGGCTCGGCGAATTCCTGAAAGTGGCCCAGAACACGCTGGACCGGCTGTTCCTTGCCGTGGGCGGGGTTGGCTGTTCGGTGCTGCTGGCGGACCGTGACGGCGTCGTCGTCGACCGGCGCGGCGCCTGCGCCGATGACGCCACGTTCAACGCATGGGGGCTCTGGACCGGGGCGGTCTGGAGCGAGAAATACGAGGGGACCAACGGCATCGGCACCTGCATCGTCGAAAAGCGGCCGCTGTCGATCGACCGCGAACAGCACTTCTTCACGCGCAACTCCGGTCTGTTCTGCACCACCGCGCCGATCTTCGACGAGCATGGCGAGCTTGCAGCCGCGCTCGACGTGTCGTCCTGCCGGGCCGACCTGACCGACGGATTTTCCCGGCTAATCGCGACCACCGTCACGGATGCTGCGCGCGCGATCGAGGCCGAGAATTTCCGTCGGGCGTTTCCCGATGCGCGCATTCTGCTGACGCCGCGGAGCGAGCGCGCCGTCAATTCGCTGCTCGCAGTCGATCGCGACGACCTGGTGATCGGCGCAACGCGGGCCGCGCGCCGTGCGCTCGGCCTCAACGCGGCGTCGCTGGCGCGGCCATTGCCGGCGGCCGATCTGATCGGTGAGGCGCACAGCGACGGCGGCCTGATCGCCGCCGAGCGCGCCGCCTTACAGCGCGCGCTGGCGCGAGCCGGCGGCAATGTGTCCAGGGCGGCCAAGGACCTCGACATGTCCCGCGCGACATTGCACCGCAAGCTGAAGCAGCTCGGCCTGCACCGCTAGAAAGGGATGACTCTTCTTCGAATCGTCATCCCACTTAGCTCTATTTTCAGCATGATCTTTTCGGAAAACCGCTACACACTTTTCCGGATCATGCTCTGGGCCGGGAAAGGCCGAAACAGCCATCCGGACTTTGTCGCGCGCCGGGACAGTTTGCGGCGCACCCTGTCTCAGATTTGCGACAGTTCCCCTGCGGCCGTTGGGGCGGGCCCCTGTTCTGTCTGCCTGATTTGACCGAGCGTTTCGGCCAACGCCGTGTGCATCGGCGTGCCAACGGAGGAACACATGAACAAGGTTGACATGCAGTCCGTGCTCAAGGCGCCATTTGCCAAGCGCTACGGCAATTTTATTGGCGGCGAATGGCGCGAGCCCCGGTCCGGAAAGTATTTTGAAAACATCTCGCCGATGACCGGACTTCCGGTCTGCGAGATCGCGCGCTCGGACGCGTCCGACATCGAAGCCGCGCTCGATGCGGCGCATGCGGCCAAGGAGGCCTGGGGCCGGACCAGCGTTGCCGAGCGGTCGCTGATCCTCAACAGGATTGCCGACCGGATGGAAGCCAATCTCGAAAAGCTCGCCACCGCCGAGACCTGGGACAATGGCAAGCCGATCCGTGAGACGATGGCCGCCGACATGCCGCTCGCGATCGATCACTTCCGTTACTTCGCCAGCGCGATCCGTGGGCAGGAAGGCTCGATCTCGGAAATCGACCATGACACGGTCGCCTATCACTTCCACGAGCCGCTCGGCGTCGTCGGCCAGATCATTCCCTGGAATTTTCCGATCCTGATGGCGGTCTGGAAGCTCGCGCCGGCGCTCGCCGCCGGAAACTGCGTCGTCCTCAAGCCGGCCGAGCAGACGCCGGCATCGATCCTGGTGTTGCTCGAGCTGATCGCCGATCTGCTGCCCAAGGGCGTGTTGAACGTCGTCAACGGCTTCGGCCTGGAGGCGGGCAAGCCGCTGGCGTCATCGAACCGGATCGCCAAGATCGCCTTCACCGGCGAGACCACGACAGGCCGGCTGATCATGCAATATGCCTCGCAGAACCTGATCCCGGTGACGCTCGAACTCGGCGGCAAATCGCCCAACATCTTCTTCAAGGACGTTTTAGAGGAAGATGATGATTTCTTCGACAAGGCGGTCGAAGGCTTCGTGATGTTCGCGCTTAATCAGGGCGAGGTCTGCACCTGTCCGAGCCGTGCGCTGATCCAGGAATCGATCTACGACAAATTCATGGAACGCGCGCTCAAGCGCGTGGAGGCGATCACGCAAGGCAGCCCGCTCGATCCGTCCACGATGATCGGCGCACAGGCGTCTTCCGAGCAACTCGAGAAGATTCTCTCCTATATCGACATCGGCAAGAAGGAAGGTGCGCAGGTTCTGACCGGCGGCGAGCGCAACAATCTCGGCGGCGGGCTCTCGGGCGGCTACTATGTCAAGCCGACCGTGTTCAAGGGCCACAACAAGATGCGCGTCTTCCAGGAGGAGATCTTCGGGCCAGTGGTTTCCGTGACCACCTTCAAGAACGACGAGGACGCGCTCTCGATCGCCAACGACACCCTCTATGGCCTCGGTGCGGGCATCTGGAGCCGCGATGTCAATCGCTGCTACCGGTTCGGCCGCGCCATCCAGGCTGGACGGGTCTGGACCAATTGCTACCACGCCTATCCCGCGCATGCGGCGTTCGGCGGCTACAAGCAGTCCGGCGTCGGCCGCGAGAACCACAAGATGATGCTCGACCACTACCAGCAGACCAAGAACATGCTGGTGAGCTACAGCCCGAAGAAGCTCGGCTTCTTCTAGAACTCGGAATGCTGCTCCCTTTCGTTTTGGGGGGGCGGGCCAAGCGACTGGCTCCGGCGGGGTGTTCCCGCCGGAGCTCCCATCACGGAGGTCGAGATGGCAGACAAGGTGACCGCGACGCCGGCTGCGCTGGAGCTGATTGCCGAGATCGTCGCCGATCATGGGCCGGTGCTGTTTCACCAGTCCGGCGGCTGCTGCGACGGTTCGTCGCCGATGTGCTTTCCGCAAGGCGACTTCCTGATCGGCGATTATGACGTCAAGCTCGGCGAGATCGGCGGCGCGCCGTTCTATATCAGCGGCTCGCAATATGACGTCTGGAAGCACACCGACCTGATCATCGACGTCGTACCCGGCCGCGGCGGCATGTTCTCGCTCGACAACGGTCGCGAACGCAGGTTCCTGACCCGGTCCGAGATCTGCGCGCTGCCGCCGCGCGGGCCGGAGTAGGGGGCCGGCGCCGAGGCGCGCTCGCCGCCGATCTGGAACTCGATGCCATAGTCGCTATACTGCGCTGATCCGGAGTGAGTCCACGCTCGGCCACGGATCTGGCGCAAGGCGACATGTCTCCCACACCTCCCATCGAAACCCCGCCGTCCATCACGACCGAAGCGTTCGTCGAGGCCGGCGCGGCGGTTGCCCGCCTCGAAGAGATCTACGAGCGGAACACTGCGTTCCTGCGCAGCCGCTTCGAGGCCTATGTCAACGGCGTGCCGTTCACGACGCGGGTGCGCGCGCATTACCCCTTCGTGCGCATCACGACCTCGTCGCATGCGCGGCTGGATTCCCGGCTCGCCTACGGTTTTGTCGCGGGGCCCGGCGTTCACGAGACCAGCATCACGCGGCCGGATATTTTCCGGACCTATCTCACCGAGCAGATCGGGCTCCTGATCAAGAACCACGGCGTGGCGGTCGAGATCGGCGAGTCCAACGAGCCTATACCGATCCATTTCGCCTACCGGCGCGACATCAATATCGAGGCGGCGCTGAGCATCGCCGACAGCTCGGCGTTCACAAGGTCGCTGCGCGACGTGTTCGATACGCCCGATCTCGCCGCGATGGACGATGCGATCGCCGACGGGACGTTCGAACTGACGCCGGGCACGCCGGAGCCGCTGGCGCTGTTTCGCGCGGCACGGGTCGATTACTCGCTGCGCCGGCTCTATCACTACACCGGCACCGACCCCGAGCATTTCCAGAACTTCGTGATCTTCACGAACTACCAGTTCTATGTCGACGCCTTCGCGCAATCGAGCCTGCAGCGTCTCGCCTCGGGTGAGGCAGGCCTCGAGGCCTTCGTCGCGCCCGGTAATGTGATCACGCGCAACGCGCTGGCAGGCGGCGGAGTGAGCGGGACGGCCTCGGAGCGCGTGCCGCAGATGCCGGCGTTTCATCTGGTCGAGCCCGGGTATCGCGGCATCACCCTGATCAATATCGGGATCGGGCCGTCCAATGCGCGCAACATCACCGATCACATCGCGGTGCTGCGGCCGCATGCCTGGCTGATGATCGGGCATTGCGCGGGGCTGCGCAACACGCAGCGGCTCGGCGACTACGTGCTGGCCCACGGCTATGTCCGCGAGGATCACGTGCTCGATCACGAGCTGCCGCTCTGGGTCCCGATCCCCGCGCTTGCGGAGATGCAGGTAGCGCTCGAGGAGGCGGTCGGCGAGGTGACGGGACTTTCCGGCTTCGAGCTCAAGCGGCTGATGCGCACCGGCACGGTCGCGAGCGTCGACAATCGCAATTGGGAGATCAGCGGACCGCAGGTGATCCGGCGGATGTCGCAATCGCGCTCCATCGCGCTTGATATGGAATCGGCGACGATCGCCGCCAATGGCTATCGTTTCCGCGTGCCCTACGGCACGCTGCTGTGCGTCTCGGACAAGCCGCTGCATGGCGAGATCAAGCTCGCCGGCATGGCCAGCGAGTTCTATCGCCAGCGTGTCGGCCAGCATCTTCAGATCGGCCTCAAGGCGCTCGAAAGGTTGAAGGACCAGGAGTCCGAGCGGCTGCATTCGCGCAAGCTGCGCAGCTTTGCCGAGGTCGCATTTCAATAGTTCCGTTCGCCAAGCCGCAGACTACGCTCGATCTCGGCCCAGATCGTTGAACGACTCCTGCACCTATTTCGCCAGCTGGCTGCCTGACGCCGCGGAATCGAAGGTAGCATTTTCCGCGCCCGGAAATTGGAACTTTTGGGTTCCGCAGTTCTACGGTTCGGCCGTGCGCATTTTGCTGTTGCGTCCGGCGGCGCATTTGCATCTAACTTCTCAGTGTACTGTCTGCAGAAAATTCCGCCTTGCGGTCAAGCGTTTGGAGTTTATTTTTGAGAGCCTGTCTGAGTGAGTTGGTTGGGTGTCGCTTCACTTTGGGTCCCCGCCAGTGAGTGCTTTTGGCGGAAATGGTAATCGCCTTCTCGCAACACTGCCGGCAGCGGACCTGGATCTGCTGGGTCCCGAGCTCGAGACGGTCGCGCTCGATCAGGATGCAGTCCTGGCGCGAGCCGGTGACGAGATCGACTACGTCTTCTTCCCTCATAGCGGGGCGATCACGCTAATGATCGACATGGCGGACGGGAGCACGGTTGCGACCGGCGTGGTCGGGCGCGAAGGGGCGGTGGGCAGTCTTTCGGTGCTCGGATCGTCCCCGTCGGGTATTACCGCAGTCGTTCGTGCGGTGGGCACCGCCTCGCGGATTTCCGCGCCGCGCTTTCATGCCGCTTTCGGACGCAGTGCCGCGATCCGGCAGGCGATGCAAAAGCACATCAGGTCGATGCTGATCCAGTTCCAGCTCGGCTCCGCCTGCAATGCGCTGCACCCGGTCGAGGCCCGGATGGCGCGCTGGCTGCTCCAGCTCCGCGATCGCGTCGACAGCGACGTCCTGCCGCTGACCCAGCAGGCGCTGTCGCAAATCCTCGGCGTGCGACGAACGACCGTGACCCTCTTGATGCGCAATCTGCGCACGCGCGGCGCGATCAGGTCTGATCAACGAGGCCGGATCGAGATCGACAGGTCGCGGCTCTCGGCGGCGGCGTGCGAGTGCCATCGCGTCATGCGTCTCGAAGCCGAGGAGATCTTCTCGGACAATAAGGCCCGATCTCGCGCGGCAGCCCTAACCGACAATCCGCGGATCTCCGAAATCGAAACGGACGACGCGCTGTGAGCGCGGTGCGGCGCGATCAGCTTCTCCGCCGCCGATCAAGCTTCTGTGCGGGGGCGGATGCCGTCTCGAGCTTCGCAATCTCGCGCAGCACCTTCGCCGTCTGGCGCAATTCATTGCGCTCCGGTCCCGGCTTCAGCCGTCGAGCTTCGTTGAGAAAGTCCTTGGCCTGCACCAGCCAGGTGGATGTTTCCGTTGCGATCTGCATGCGCGCCATGGCGTCCCTCCATCGCGATCATCAATGGTCTGTGTCGTCGTTCAGGCCGGTGAGCCGGCGCCGCGGCGCCGCACGCGGATGCTCGGCTCATCGACCCAGGCGTCCCGCGCGAACCAGGCGTGATCGGTACGGCAGAACGGGCAATTGGTGCGCGAGAAGAACACCGCGCTGCGCCTAAAGCTCTCGCGATCAGTCCGGATGCCGGTGGAAATTGCGTCTCCGGTTTGCGGACATTTGACCATGAGCATGCCCATGTGAGCCTCCTCGATGTTGCTTCTTGCTCTTTGCAGGAAAGCACCGGCCGGTTGGACTGCGCCCATTTGCCGGTGCGACTACTTTGGGGGGCATCGCGCACCTGCGGCGTTTGACAGAGCATCGGGCAGTGGGGGCTGCATGCTCGTCGCTGGGCTTATTCCAACCGGCCGGATCCCTCCTCAAACGAATCCTCGACGTGAATTGAGTGCCGCTCTTTTAGCCGGCTTGGTGGATAACCTTGGCGAAATGCTTCGTGACCGGCTCACTTGTCTCCGTGGCAAGCTTCTGGCCAAGCGCCCACAATTCCCTGTTCTGGTCCGATGCCATGTCGAAGGCCTTGCGGGCCTGCTCAGTGGACAAGGTCAGGACATCGGCCGCTGACTTGCTGCCAAGGAGATGGGCGAAGAAATCAAGCGCGGAGACGGCATTGGCGTGGGAGATTTCGATCACCTTAAGCGCGTAGTCGGTCGCGCCTCGCGCATTGCACGAATACGTTTCGCCCAAAACCTCGGTCATCCGTCCGGAGGCGGCCCGCGCGTGGGCAAAACCCTGCTCGGCAAGATCGCCGATCACGCCGGGCAAGCCGATCTTCGGAAAGCTCGACAACGGCATTCCGAAGACATTCGTATCGTTCACTTTGACTTTCATTTCACCTTCACTCAAGATCCAGTCCCCTTCTCAAGCGAAAGCGTTGCTCGCAACGCTCGCTCGCGTCACGAGAGCTGACGCTCCGTGTTCGATTCAGATTTTGGTTGAGCTTCGATCGTGTCCCGACGCTACTGTGCGGAACGAAAGCGCGACTGTCGGTTCGGTTTGCGACTCTCGCGAAGAATTTTTTTTAGATTGTCAACTCACACCAACGTATGTTTACGGGGTGCTGTGCATAATGTGGATATTGTGAGCAGCAGAAGACACCTGCTTCAGCGTGAGGTTGCGCAAAGCATCCCCGTAAGCGCGCTGTGGAAGGGTCCCAGGTGGTTTGCCCAAAACAAAAACGCCGGCATCGCCGGGCGTTGCGGCTTTCGCGTTCTCGCGGCCCCCCCTCCAGCGAAGGGTCTGGAGGCTCTTGCCCGCTGCGATCACGCCGTCACTGTCTTCCACAATTGCGTCTCGATGCCGATCGCGGCCTTGACCTGCGGCCGCGCCTGCATCCGCGCGAGATAGCCGGCGAGATCGGGCCATTGCGCGACATCGACGCCGGCAGGGCGGAGCAGCGTCAATGCCCACGCCAGATGCGCGTCCGCGACCGTGAAGCGTTCGCCGACGAGGTATTCCCGGCCGGCGAGATGCGCGGCTACGATTGCGACATTCTGTCCGATCCGTTCGCGCGGTTTGGCCAAGGCCGCATCGTCCTTGTACCAGAAGGTCGGGAACAGGAATCCCTTGTGGAGCTCGGTCCCGATGAAGCTCAGCCATTCCTGCAGGCGATAGCGGTCCGGGTCGCCCGGCGGCGGCGCGAGGCCGAGTTCGGGCCTGAGGTCCGCAATATATTGCAGCACCGCCGCGCTTTCGGTGAGCCGCTCGCCGTTCTCCAGCACCAGCACGGGCACCGCGCCTTTCGGCGAGACGGCGCGGAAGTCGCCGTCATCCTCCAACACCTTCTTGGTCCAGAGATGGACCAGGTGATAGCGCGCCTCGATGCCGGCCTCCATCAGCGCGATCCGGCTGGCGAGCGAGCAGGCCATCGGCCAGAAATAGAGCTGCAGCATGGCTGATGTCTCAGGCGAGGGCGTTGCCGCGGGCGATGATGGCGAAGCGGTCGGACAGTTCGGCGAGCGCGATGTCGTGAATGAGCTTTGCCGCAATCGTGCCGCCGACGCCGTCGGGCAGGTCGCGGGTGGCGCAGCTGTCGGCATCGATGGTGGTGCGGAAGCCCAGATCGAGCGCGGCGCGGGCGGTCGAGCTCACGCACATATGCGTCATGAAGCCGGCCAGCACGAGCTCCTTGCGGCCGGTCGCGGCAAGCTGCGCGTTGAGGTCGGTGCCCGCGAACGCGTTCGGCAATTCCTTCTCGATCACGGCCTCGCCCGGCCGCGGCGCCAGCGGCGCGACGATGGCGCCACGCTCCGCGCTGCGGTCGAACAGGCTTCCCGGCTTTCCCCGGTGCGCGATGTGGAAGATCGCGGCGCCGCTTTCTCGCGCGTGCGCGAGCAATGCGGCGGCACGTGCGATCGCCGGGTTGGCGCCGGGCAGGGCCAGCGGACCGGCGAGATATTCGTTCTGGATATCGATCAGCACCAGGCAGCTGTCCGCGAGGCGGGGCGGGGTGAGGTCGATGCCGGCAAGCTGCATCAGGGTTTTGGCTGCTGTCATGATCCTGAGATCTCCACGAGATGTGTTCCCCGAAAATATAGCGGTGGAGCTGCCTGCCGTAATGCAGGGATATTGCAGCCGGTGGCTGCGTTATTGCAGGCGGCCGGCTCACGCTGTAGCCTGATGCGATGAACTGGGACGACCTTCGCATCATCGCAGCCGTCAGGGACGAGGGCACCTATGCCGGCGCCAGCGCGCGGCTGCGCATCGACGAGACCACGGTCGGCCGCAGGCTGGCGCGGATCGAGCGGGCGCTCGGCGTTCGTCTGTTCGAGGCCGCCGACGGCGTCCGCAGGCCGACCCGGCAGTGCGAAATGGTGCTCGCGCACGTCCAGGCGATGGCGGCGCATGCCGAGGAGATCGGCCGGATCGGCGAAAGCCTGCCTGGCCCGGCCGGCCGGCTGCGCATCGCCTCCACCAATGCGATCGCGGAGGAGGTGCTGGCGCCGCGCACCAGCAAATTGCTGCGCGCCAATCCCGGCCTCACCCTGCAATTCCTGACCTCGAGCGACAACGTAAAATTCTCGCGCTGGGAGGCCGATCTCGCGATCCGGCTGCGCAAGCCGGACAAGGGCGATTTTTCGATCTCGAAGCTCGCGGAGGTCAGGCTGTATTTCTTCGAGCCGGTCGCGACGACAGCGGGGGAAGCGGTGACGTGCGCCTATCCCGATGAGCTCGGAGCAATTCCGGAAATGCAGTTCCTGCGCGCGAAGCGGCTTCGTGCGCGCTGCGTCACCGACAATGTTCGGATCATCCATTCGCTGATCCAGTCGCATCAGGCGGTCGGCGTGCTGCCGGAACATAGTTGCGTGGACTTGCTGACCGACCGCCGGCTGCGCGCCACGCTGCTGCCGAAGCGGCGCGATGTCTGGCTGCTGGTGCAGAGCCATCTCAAGCGCGATGCGGCGACGCGCGTCACCATCGACTGGCTGCGTGCCTGCTTTCAGGATGTCGCGCACAGCGGCTGAGGCGGCCTCGGAACGATACGATGTGTTGCGGTACGCGTGTTGCCGCGTCGTTTCGTCTTGAAAAAATCTCGTCCAGCCCTCTTGCAACCCGGGCGTGCTTCGTCTATTAGCCCGCTCCTTCGCTTCGGCCATGGGTTCGGGCTCTCTGAGATCCCGACTGGCGCGTGCCGCTCTGCGGTGTCGTGTTCCGCTGAAATGAAGGCCACGAGATGAAGCTCATGGGCGAGCATCGGGGATGAAATCCCGAAGGTATCGGTTCGAATCCGATCTTCTCACAAAGGATAGCTCAGTTGGTTAGAGCAGGTGAATGAGACTCATCGGGTCGCGGGTTCGATTCCCGCTCCAAGCGCACCGTTTCAGCCTGAAAAGCTGATGCCTCTGAAGGGGGACCGGACGCGCGCTTCAGTCGCAATCCGGCCGTCTTGCCGCAAGGCTCTTCGTCCGAACCTAGACACTGTGAGACCGGCTTTGCGCCGCGGTGGATACCGCTTGCGCTGATGCCGGGTGGCTCCGCTCGGCCGCGCGACAAATGTCGCGCGAACGCGCGCGTGCGCCCGTCATCGCGCGAGCTCAAGCCACGGCCCGCCTGGCTGACAGGAAGCCGCGTTCGCGTCCTCACGTCCTTTGCGAAACGAAACCCGCTCTCCGGCCCATGGGCCCGATGGCAACAATGGAGGCGTGTCATGACCTGGCATTTCCTGACGACCAAGTTGACGGTGAAGGATGGCGAGCGTGCGTTGCTGACGCGCGACGGCCGGCTCGAGCAGGTGCTCGCGCCCGGACGTCACCGCCTGTTCGATCCCCTGCATCAGCTCAAGGCTGAGCTGTTCAGTGTCGTGCGGAGCGAATTCCCCGCGGATCGCTTCGCGGTGATCAAGGCCGCGCGCCCTGATCTCGCCGAAGCGCTGTTCGAGGCGGTCGAGACCAAGGCGAACGAGGTCGCGATCGTCAGCCTCGACGGCCGTCCTGTGCAGCTGATGACGCCCTGGCAGACGCGCGTCTACTGGAAGGTCGCAACCACAGTCGACGTCGAGCGCATCGACGTGGCCGACGATCCCCGGGTGACCACGCGGCATCTGGCGATGATCCAGCCCAACCGGGCCGGCGTCATCACCGAGGCCGTGGTCGAGAACCACGAGGCCGGCCTGCTCAACGTCGAGGGCAAGCTGGTCGAGCGGCTCGCACCCGGCCGGCACGCGTTCTGGATCGCGGGCCGCAAGATCGAGGTCAAGCGCCTCGACCTGCGTCCCCAGGCGGTCGAGATCACGGCGCAGGAGATGCTGACCAAGGATCGCATCGCGCTGCGCGTGACGCTGACCGCGTTCCGCCGGATCGTCGATCCCGAGCGGGTCGTGGCAGCGGTGCCCGACGTGGATGCGTGGCTGTATCGTTTGGTGCAGTTCGCGATCCGCGAGGCGGTGGCCGGCCGCACGCTGGACGAGGTGCTGTCTGCGAAGGCGGCGCTCGACGATGAGCTTCGCGACTATGTCCGCGGCCGTGTCGCGGAGTCCGGCGTCGAGGTCACCGAGCTCGGCGTGAAGGACGTGATCCTGCCCGGCGAGATCCGCGAGCTCGTCAACAAGGTGGTGGAGGCGGAGCGGGTGGCGAAGGCCAACCTGATCCGCCGCCAGGAGGAGACCGCGGCGACGCGTTCGCTCCTGAACACCGCCAAGCTGATGGAGGAGAACCCTCTGCTGCTGCGGCTCAAGGAGCTGGAGTCGCTCGAGCGTCTGGTCGAGAAGGTCGGCCGCATCGACCTGCATGCCGGCGAGGGCCAGGGCCTCGATGCGCTGCTGACCAAGCTGGTCCGCCTCAAGGCGCCCGAGAGCGCATAGGAAGAAGGGCCGCCCACGGGCGGCCCTTTGTTTTCCGCCGGCACGGACCGCCGGGATCATTAGAATGTGTGTTAGCGTGCAGGACCGCTGTAACGGAGCACCGCCAAGGCACAACATGGCACAATTCGCATGTCCTGCTCCGTGCGAACTTCCGCAAACAGAAGGTGCCACCCCAGACAGATTGCGATAACGTACGCTCTCCGTGGTCCGGAATTCGGCCAGCCGTCAACCCGTCGGTGGTGCCAATGCAACAGATTGCGGAATGGCTCGAGAAGCTGGGGCTTGGGCAATACGCGCTGCGTTTTGCCGAGAACGGGATCGACGTTGATGTTTTTCCCGAGTTGACGGATGAAGACTTTGACAGGCTCGGCGTCTTGCTCGGCCATCGCCGCAAGATGCTGCGTGCGATCGCCGATTTCACTCAAGCCGAACTGATCGCCGCGCCGGTTTCACCGCACGATGCCGAGCGCCGCCACCTTACCGTGATGTTCTGCGACCTGGTCGGCTCGACGGCCTTGTCGGCGCGTCTCGATCCCGAGGACATGTGGGAGGTGATCCGCGCCTACCGCGCGGCCTGTGCGCGGGTGATCGCGACATACGATGGCGTCGTTGCCAGATTTATCGGCGATGGGATCCTCGCTTATTTCGGCTATCCCCGTGCCCACGAGGATGACGCGGAGCGCGCGGTGCGCGCCGGCCTCGACGTCATCACCGCAATCGGCGGGCTCGAGATCCGCGCGAACGAGGGAGTAGCGGTACGGGTCGCGATCGCGAGCGGGCTCGTCGTGGTCGGCGACCTCGTCTCCGGCGGCGCGTCGGAGGAGCAGGCGTTGGTCGGCGATGCGCCGAACATCGCCGCACGGCTGCAGGGCTTGGCGGAGCCTGGTGTGGTCGTCGTGGCCGCCTCGACACGCCGGCTGCTCGGCAATCTGTTCACGCTTCGCAACCTCGGTCGCCGCGAGGTCAAGGGCATCGCCGAGCCGATCGCGGTGTGGGCTGTCGAAGGCGAACTGGCATCGGAAAGCCGCTTCGAGGCGGTGCGCACCGCGCGCTCGATCGGCTTCGTCGGCCGCAAGGCGGAGATCGAATTTGCGCTGTCGCGCCAGCAACTGGCGTGGCAGGGCCAAGGGCAGGCCGTGCTGATATCGGGTGAAGCGGGTATCGGCAAGTCGCGCATCGTGGCGATGCTCTCCGACAGTCTCCCGCCCGGGACGCATCGCCGTGTGCGGTATCAATGCTCGCCCTATCACACCAACAGCGCGCTGCATCCCTTCGCCGCCCAGCTCGAGCGCGCCGCCGCCATCAGGTCGGAAGATCTGCCGGAGCAGAAGCTGGACAAGCTCGAAGCCATGCTGGCGCTCGGGACGCAGCAGGTGGCCAGCGTGACGCCGCTGATCGCGGCGCTGCTGTCGATCCCAACCGGCGACCGCTATCCGCCGCTCGGCATGAGCCCGGCGCAGCAGCGGCGGCAGACATTCGCAGCACTGCTCGACCAGCTCGAGGGCCTCGCCAGGCAGCAGCCGGTGCTTGTGGTCTGCGAAGACATGCATTGGGCCGACGCCACATCGCTCGAACTGCTCGACCTCGCGGTCGACCGGATCAGGGGGCTGCCGATCCTCATGCTCATGACGTTCAGGCCCGAGTTCGAGCCGCCGTGGGCTGGGCTCGCAAATGTCAGCCTGCTGCGGCTCGATCGCCTCGACCGGCAGGACACGCGCGCGCTGATCGAGCAGGTGACCGTCGGTCGGTTGCTACCCGGCGAAATGATGACGCAGATCATCGAGCGGACGGATGGCGTCCCGCTGTTCGTCGAGGAACTGACCAAGATGATCATGGAGTCGGGGCTGCTCGTCGAGAATGCCGGGCGCTATCCACTGCCGCCGCTTGCGATCCCGGCGACGCTGCAGGACTCGCTGATGGCCCGGCTCGACCGGCTGGCGCCGGTCAAGGAGGTGGCGCAGATCGGTGCAGCGATCGGCCGCGAGTTCTCATATGCGCTGCTGCGCAGCGTGGCCGGGCGCGATGATCTGACCCTTGGCGCGGCGCTTGCCCAGCTCGAAGAGGCCGAGTTGCTGTTGCGCCGGGGCACGCCGCCGGATGCAAGCTACAGCTTCAAGCATGCGTTGGTTCAGGAAGCGGCTTACGAGAGCTTGCTCAAGAGCCGGCGGCAATTGCTCCACAAGCACATTGGCGACGTGCTGCGCGACAAGTTTGCCGAGATCGCCGAGATCGAGCCGGAAGTCGTTGCGTACCATTTCACCGAGGCAGGGCTCGGCGACACCGCGCTGGCGTGGTGGCGCAAGGCCGGTCAGCAGGCGCTGAAGCGCTCGGCCTATTGCGAGGCGATTGCACATCTCGGCAAGGCGGTCGCAATCGCCGATGAACTGCCCGACGAGCCGGGTCGGATGATCGGCCGGCTCCATCTGCAAATCGCGTACGGCCGCGCGCTGCGAGGCAGTCTTGGGCACAGCGCCCCCGAGACGGTGGCCGCCTGGACACGAGCCCGGCATTTCGCCTCTGATATCGACGATCCAATCGAACTGGCGCCGATCCAGTCGGGCCTTTTCAACGCCTGCTTGACCCACGGCGAGCTCGCGCCGATGCGGGAGTTGGAGGAGGCGATCATGGGCGCGGCGGAACGGCATCCGGAATCGCCGGTGGCGACGATCGTCGCACGCTGGAGCAGCGGGGTGACCGCCTGGTTCGCGGGCGATTACCTCACCGCGCGCATCCATCTCGAGCAGGCGTTCGCGGCCTATACGACCGAGCCGGATCCGGCAACCTTCAAGGCATCGACGCTCGACCTGCCGTTCGTCATCATGAGATTTCTGGCCTTGGTGCTTTGGCCGCTTGGCGAGATCGATCGAGCCCGAGAGCTCGCGGGCGCAGCGGTGAGCGTCGCCGGGGAGCAACGCGCGCTCGCGCGTGCCAATGCTCTGGTTCACAAGGCCGTTTTCGACGGGCTGTGCGGCAGCAGGTTGCGGCAGACCGAGACGATCCTTGCCCTGGGCCTGGCGCAAGACCACACGATGCCGCTGTATGTTGCCGCCGGCACCTACCTCAATGGTCTGGCCAAGTGGCGCGCCGGCGACCGGGCGGCAGGTCTCGCGGAGATGCAGCGTGGCTGGACGTTGCTTCACGAGAACGACTGCTACCTCTGTGAGCCGTTCTGGGGATTGCAAATTGCGGTGGCGAGTGCAGAGGCCGGGCATGTCAAGGCGGGGCTCGACATCATCAATGAGCTGATCGACGCGACGGAGCAGTCCGGGCAGCACTGGCTGGATGCCGAGCTATACCGCGTGCAGGGTGAGCTGCTGTCGCGTCGCGAAACCCCTGACATTTCCGGCGCCGAGGATGCCTACCACCGCGCCCTCCAGATTGCCCGAAGGCAGCAGACCAAGACCTTCGAGCTGCGCAGCGCGCTGGGACTTGCACGCCTGTACGCCGGCAATGGCCGGGTGGATGCGGGGCCGGAGGTGCTTGCGCCGGTGCGCGCCCGCTTCGATGCGGGGCAGGATCTCGCCGAGATCAAGGATGCCGACGAAGTGCTCAACCAGACGGATTGGCTGGTCCGTCGTCCTCGTGCATCCTGACGGACGTCGGTGGAGATAAAACAAAACCCCGGCATCGCTGCCGGGGTTTCGCATGTCTTGCAGTGCCCTGAGAGGCTGGACTTAGAAGTCCATGCCGCCCATGCCGCCGCCCGGAGGCATCGCGGGGCCGCCGGCGTTCTTCTTCGGCAGCTCGGCAACCATTGCTTCCGTGGTGATCAGCAGCGCCGCAACCGAGGCAGCGTTCTGGATCGCGGTACGGACGACCTTGGTCGGGTCGATGATGCCCTTCTTGACCAGGTCGGCATAGTCGCCGGTCTGGGAGTCGAAGCCGTAATTGTAGGCCTTGTTCTCCAGGATCTTGCCGACGATGACCGAACCGTCTTCACCCGCGTTGATCGCGATCTGGCGAGCCGGAGCCGACAGCGCCTTGCGCACGATCTCGACGCCGGTCTTCTGGTCGTCGTTCTTGGTGCGCAGGCCCTTGAGCTGCTCGGAAGCACGGAGCAGGGCGACGCCGCCGCCCGGGACGATGCCTTCCTCGACAGCCGCGCGGGTCGCATGCATCGCGTCATCAACGCGATCCTTGCGCTCCTTCACCTCGACCTCGGTCGCGCCGCCGACGCGGATCACCGCGACGCCGCCTGCGAGCTTGGCGAGACGCTCCTGCAGCTTCTCACGGTCGTAGTCCGAGGTGGTCTCCTCGATCTGCGCCTTGATCTGGGCAACGCGGGCGTCGATGTCGGCCTTCTTGCCGGCGCCGTTGACGATCGTGGTGTTCTCCTTGTCGATCATCACCTTCTTGGCGCGACCGAGCATGGCGAGCGTGACGTTCTCGAGCTTGATGCCGAGGTCTTCCGAGATGGCCTGGCCGCCGGTCAGGATCGCGATGTCCTGCAGCATGGCCTTGCGGCGATCGCCGAAGCCCGGAGCCTTGACGGCCGCGACCTTCAGGCCGCCGCGCAGGCGGTTGACGACGAGCGTGGCGAGCGCTTCGCCTTCGACGTCTTCAGCGACGATGATCAGCGGCTTGCCGGTCTGCACCACGGCCTCGAGCAGCGGCAGCAGCTCGTTCAGCGAGGAGAGCTTCTTCTCGTTGATGAGGATGTAGGCATCGTCCATCTCAACGCGCATCTTGTCTGCGTTGGTGACGAAGTAGGGCGAGATGTAGCCGCGGTCGAACTGCATGCCCTCGACGACGTCGAGCTCGGTCTCGAGCGACTTGGCTTCCTCGACCGTGATCACGCCCTCGTTGCCGACCTTCTTCATGGCGTCGGAGAGGAACTTGCCGATCTCGGCATCGCCGTTGGCCGAGATGGTGCCGACCTGAGCGATCTCCTCGTTGGAGGTGACCTTCTTGGAGTTCTTGACGAGGTCGGCGACAACGGCTTCCACAGCCAGGTCGATGCCGCGCTTCAGGTCCATCGGGTTCATGCCGGCGGCAACCGACTTGGCGCCTTCACGAACGATCGCAGCCGCGAGCACGGTTGCGGTGGTGGTGCCGTCGCCGGCCGCGTCAGCGGACTTGGAGGCGACTTCGCGCACCATCTGGGCGCCCATGTTCTCGAACTTGTCCTCGAGCTCGATCTCCTTGGCGACGGTGACGCCGTCCTTGGTGATGCGGGGAGCGCCGAACGACTTCTCGAGCACGACGTTGCGGCCCTTGGGGCCGAGCGTCACCTTGACGGCGTTGGCGAGGATGTCGACGCCGCGCAGCATCTTGTCACGCGCATCGACGCCGAATTTGACTTCTTTAGCTGCCATCTGAATTTTTCCTTGGAATGGTTTTACCCTGGAGGAATCTTGGGGAGAGAGGAGGCGCTTAGGCCGCCTTCTTCTTGGAAGCGGGGACGTCGAGGACGCCCATGATGTCGCTTTCCTTCATGATCAGCAGGTCTTCACCGTCGATCTTGACCTCGGTGCCGGACCACTTGCCGAACAGGACGCGGTCGCCGACCTTGATGTCGATCGGGATCAGCTTGCCAGCCTCGTCGCGGCCACCCGGGCCAACGGCGATGATTTCGCCCTGGGAGGGCTTTTCCTTGGCACTGTCCGGAATGATGATGCCGCCAGCAGTCTTCTCTTCGGCGTCGATACGCTTGACCACGACGCGGTCGTGAAGCGGACGGAATTTCATGCAGTCCTCCTAAACTTTTGTGGATGCTGTAGATTTTTGGAGTGTTGGCAGTCCAGCCCGGCGAGTGCCAAGCCAGCTGCGCAGGAGATAGGCCAAGCCTGGGCGGCGGGCAAGTGCCTCTAGCAGAAAAATTGGCACTCGCGAATGACGGCTGCCACGATCATTTCGGCATCCTTAATGCCGGCCCGCGGGGTCGCCGAGGCTATTAGCAGATGCGGTAAGCTGCTGCCAACGCAAGAAATTTCAACAACCTATTAAACATTTGGGCTTGAGATTGGTTAGTCGCGTGCGTCACATTTCTCTCATGTGAGCGCATCCATTGCCGGTGGTCCGGCTGGGTCCGGCCGCCAGGTGAATGCGCTCCGTCACAGGAGGTTGGCATGGTCTCGCGAGTTGGTGGGGTTGCTTCCGACGATTTCCGGAAGCAGTTGCTGGGGTACGGGCTGACGACGGCGCAAATCCTCTATCGGATGCCGGATCATCGCTCGTTGCTGCAAACCTATGTCTGGCAGAACTACGATCTGTTTCCGAAATTTCCGGTGCTGCAGGATTTCCTCGCCTTCTGGCAGGAGAAGCTCGAGGGCCCGCTGTTTTCGGTGACGGTGGCGCATTCCAAGCTGGTCAAGCCGGCTGAACTGCGCGCCGTCGACGGCGTGTTCCGGCTGCATTGACATAGGCCTTGGACTTGGACCTTGCGGGCAGGGCGCAGCTTGCGCCTTTGCTCACCAGCGCTGCGCGACTTGTGTTAGCCTCTCACCGTCAGAAAAAAGACGGGAGGCGAACAATGGCCAAGAAGACGGCATCACGATCCGCAGCCAAGACCGCGGTAAAGAAGAAATGGACGGGGCTAGGAGCCGGCGCCAAGTCGTCCGCGCGCAAGACCATCAAGTCCAAGGGCCGCGTGCCGGCGGCGAAGAAGAACGCGCCCAAGACCGCGACAAAGACTGCAACAAAGGCGGCGAGCAAGGCACGGCCGAAGCAGCGCGTCGCCATCAGCCATCACCGCGAAGAGGATTTCAAGGCCGACGGGCTGCGCACCTACGCCAAATACCGCGACCTCGGCATCGCCGCGGCCTCGCATGGCCTCGCTCAGGCGCACGTCATCCGGCTGCAGGGGCCGTGCAATCCCGATGAAGTGTCGAAGCTGCACTTCCACGACGTCGACTTCCAGATGGTCTATGTGCTGAAGGGCTGGGTGAAGACCTACATGGAAGGCGAGGGCGAGACGCTGATGCAGCAGGGTAGCGCCTGGACCCAGCCGCCGCGCATCCGGCACATGATTTTGGACTACTCCGACGACGTCGAACTGCTGGAGGTGATCCTGCCGGCCGAGTTCAAGACGGTGGAGTTGAAGGCGTAAGCCTCGCACTGTCATGGCCGGGCTTGACCCGGCCATCCATCCTGCTTCGCAAGACTCTTTCCAGGTTGATGGATGCCCGGGTCATAGGCGAGCGGAAGCGACGCCGTCCTTCGGACGGCTGTGCCCGGGCATGACGATTTTGTAAGTGGCGGCCATCGGTTTCGTAGCCCGGATGGAGCGAAGCGAAATCCGGAAATCGCGCACACGATCAGCATGGCCCCGGATTTCGCTTCGCTCCATCCGGACTACGGCTGTGTCATCATCCCGACGATCGCCCCCATCAGGCATGTCGTCAGCGTGCCCGATACGATCGACTTCAGCCCGAGCGCATTGATCTCGTCGCGCCGCTCGGGTGCCATGATGCCGAGGCCGCCGATCATGATGCCGAGGCTCGCGAAGTTCGCAAAACCGCACATCGCGTAGAGCATGATCAGCCGCGAGCGCGGGTCGAGCGCGTCGGGACCGAGCTTCGACAGGTCGACATAGGCGATCAGTTCGTTCAGCACGGTCTTGGTGCCCATCAGGCTTCCTGCCGTGATCGCCTGCGGCCACGGCAGGCCCATCAGCCAGCACACCGGCGCCATGACGTAACCGAGCAAGCGTTGCAGCGAAATCTTCGCGCCGCCGATCTCGGGCAGCAGGCCGATGATCGCGTTCGCGAGATAGACCAGCGCGACCAGCACCAGCAGCATCGCGATGATGTTCATCAGGAGCTCGAGGCCGGCGGCGGTGCCCTTCACGATGGCGTCCATCGTCGACGACACCTGAACATCGGGATCATCGAGCGATCCGCCGGTGTGTCTGTCAGACGTTTCCGGCACCATGATCAGGCTGACTAAAATTGCGGCCGGCGCGCCCAGCACCGAAGCGATGACGAAATGCGCGGCGGCGTCAGGGATCAGCGGTGCGAGCAGCGTCGCATACAGCACCAGCACCGTGCCGGCGATCCCGGCCATGCCGCCGGTCATCACCAGAAACAATTCGCTGCGGCTGAGCTGCGCCAGATAGGGGCGGATGAAGAGCGGCGCTTCCACCATGCCGAGGAAGATATTGGCGGCGGTCGAGAGCCCGACCGCGCCGCCGACGCCGAGCGTACGCTCGAGCAGCCAGGCCATGCCGCGCACCACCGGCGGCAGCACGCGCCAATAGAACAGCAGCGTCGTCAACACGCTCATGACGAGCACGATCGGCAGCGCCTGGAACGCGAGGATGAAATCCGAACCCGGTGCCTTGGGATCGAACGGCGCCGGGCCGCCGCCGACATAGCCGAACACGAAGGCGGTGCCGGCGCGCGTCGCCGCCGCGATGATGCCGACGGCATCGTTGATCGCGCCGAAGGCCTGCGTCACCAGCGGCACCTTGATCAGCACCAGCGCGGTTGCGACCGTGACGACGAGCCCGATCGCTGCCTGCCGCAGCGACACGACGCTCCGATTCTCGCTCAACGCCCAGGCGACCGCCAGCAACGCCACCACGCCGAACGCCGATTGCAACTGCAGCATCATGCCCCCAGGAACCCGCGCGGGATTATGGCAGGGGCCTCGCGCAGCGCAATGCTGTTGCGCGCTTGGCAGGCTGGTGAAGAAGTCTTTGCTCGACGTGCGATGAGTGCGATGTCGTCGCCGTTGAGGAGGCAGATCTCCCGTTCGAGTGAGCCGTCATCCTTTAGTTCGGCCCAACCGTCACCTTCGGCGGGCTCCATTTCGTCGTTTCCCTGCCAGCCGAACTCGATGGCGGCGCCGTGCGCAACCATACCGCAAGGACAGGAAGCCAGAGGTGTGTTACAGGCGACGATCGGCGACCTTGCATCCGCTCGCGACGCCGGAGGACAGCATCATGCCGCTCTCGTCGGAACTGTTCACAAAGGAAGGTCCGGGCAAAAAGCGTCTAGCCGACTGCGCCGTCAATCATCAGTTTAATATCTTTAAGGACAAGACGCCGAATTTTCCCGGCACGGAGGACGCGGTCGGGCGAATCCAGACCGCGCTGCGGTCGCTGGGTTTCACCATCTCCGATGCGGCCGGCGTTTACGGAGAGTCGACGGCGAAGGCGGTGTTCGCTTTCAAGAGCGCTCATCGTCCCAAGCCGATCCTCGGCCCTGGCCAGACAGTTCCGGACCGTGTCGTCGGCATCCAGACCGTCGCTGCACTCGACAAGGCAATGGCCGGAAAAGGCCCGAATCCCGGTCCGACGCCTCCCGGTCCGACGCCTCCCCCTCCGACGCCTCCGCCGCCCGCGCCCAAACCGACGGACCGCGTCTGGAAGTTCAGCCTCAAACTACAGACGAATGCGGATAGCATATTTAGCTTCAGGCTAGAGCTGACCGATCCCGACGGCAACAGCGAAAACTTTCTCACTTCTAAACCTGTGAAGTTTGCGAATACCTTGGGTACGCCAGTCAACTGCATCCAGGTCGGAACCATGAAGTTCTCGAACGAGGTTTCCCTCGACGATATTCTCGGCTGCCTCGCCGGTGTGGCGCTCAAGCCTGGCGACCGCGCTGAGGTTCTCACCGGCACACTGGCTGTCTCCGACGCGGACAAAAACATCAATTCCTTGGCGCCCGTCAACGGCGCCGCTCAGGGACAGCCGAACGAAGGTGGCATCCTTTTCGTGGCTTCCGTGCTACAGCGGTTGGCGTTTTAGCGGTCCGCGACGCGCCGGCCCACCTATCCCCGCGCCTGCGCCGCGCCCTCGGCTGTGAGCGGAGCGTCGCGGGTGATGTTCACGTTTCCGCTGTGGTAAACATGACCTACTAACCCGGGACGCGCTCTATTCCTCCGGCTAGAAGAGACATCAGCCACACGTGCGGCCGCCGCTCGCATTTATATGATCTTGGGTACTTTCCCGCGCGCGTTCTATTGACAGGGGGGCCGCCTCGCGAACTCGGCTTCACCAGACGTGAAGGGCCGCCAGCGGAGAGGATCTGACCCCGCTACGGCCCCTCGCGCTCGGCGCTCTAAGAGCGTTTTCAAGCGAAGTGGACACCGGTTCGCATGAAGAAAACGCGTCAAAACAAGAATCTAGAGCTCGTTCCGATCTTATCGGAACGGAATAGCTCTTACCTCGTCTCCATTGACAAGTTGCAGGGGCTCAGCCACGCAATCATCCATGCTCACCGCCACGCCGGCCGGCGCCCGCGATCTGCTCGGCCACAGACCGTTCCTGTTCTTTTTGTCGTCGCGCAGCCTGTCGCGCTTCTCCAGCCAGATCGGCGCGGTCGCGATCGGCTGGCAGATCTATGAGCTGACCGGCAGCGCGTTCGACCTCGGCATGGTCGGACTGGTGCAGTTCCTGCCGACGGCACTGCTGGTGTTCGTCGCGGGCCACGCCGCCGACCGCTTCGAGCGCAAGCGCGTGGTGCAGGCCTGCCAGATCGCGGAAGCGCTGACCGCACTGTTTCTCGCCGGAAGCACGTTCGCCGGCACCATCTCCGAGATCCAGATCTTCGCTGCGACCTTCGTGCTCGGCATTGCCGGCGCGTTCGAGAGCCCGGCGACCGCCGCGTTGCTGCCGCTGATCGCGCCGCAGGGCTCGCTGCAGCGGGCGACCGCGATCTCGAGCGGCGCGGCCCAGGTCGCGACCATCACCGGACCCGCGCTCGGCGGCTTCGCCTATGCGCTGATGCCGAGTGCGCCCTATGCGGTGATGATGGTGTTCTGGCTGTTCGGCGCGCTCTTGACCGGCGGCATCGGCCGGCTGCAGCAGGCGGCGCCGAAGAACGGGCAGGTGTCGGATGATCTGTTTGCCGGCGTCACCTTCGTGCGCAGCAATCCGGCGATCCTCGGCACCATCTCGCTCGACCTGTTCGCGGTGCTGTTCGGCGGCGTCACTGCGCTGCTGCCGATCTACGCACGCGACATCCTGCAGACCGGCCCGCTCGGCCTCGGCATCCTGCGCGCCGCGCCCGCGGTCGGTGCGCTATTGATGACGATTGTGCTAGCACGGCACACCATCAACCGCCGCGTCGGCATGCGCATGTTCCAGGCGGTGATCGTGTTCGGCGTGGCGACGGTGGTGTTCGCGTTGTCGCACTGGATGTGGTTGTCAGCGCTGTCGCTCGCAGTGCTCGGCGCCGCCGACACGATCAGCGTCGTGATCCGCTTCTCGCTGGTGCAGCTTGCGACCCCCGACGAGATGCGCGGCCGGGTTGGCGCGGTCAATTTCCTGTTCATCAATGCGTCGAACCAGCTCGGCCAGTTCGAGAGCGGCGTCACCGCGGCGCTGCTCGGCGCCGTGCCGTCCGCCGTGCTCGGCGGCGTCGCCACCGTTGCAGTCGCGCTGCTCTGGATGAAGCTGTTCCCGACGCTGCGGGACGTGGAGAAGCTGGAGTAGGGGCCTTCTTACCTCGCCCCGCTTGCGGGAGAGGTTGAATCGCATGCAGCGAAGCGAAATGCGATTCGAGTGAGGGGGACTCTCCGAGAGCCGTCCCTCACCGTCCTCGTGGAGACTCCCTGCACGATTTCGGAATAATGGAAGAGTGCCGCTGATTTGCCCGACGTGTCAAGTTGCCGTGTCGAAGGTCGGCAGCCGACGGCTACTTTGCATGGGGTTGTTCTCGATATTTTGGCAGCGCGCCCCCGCGACGGCATGGCCGGGACAAGTCCGGCCATGACGACGTGATAGTCCTGCCGCAAGCGGGGAGAAGGAGAAGATCAGCCCCGGCCCACGAACGGCATCTTGGTCGCCATGACCGTCATGAACAGCACGTTGGCGTCGAGCGGCAGGCCGGCCATGTAGGCGACGGCATCGCCGACCGCCTTGGCGTCCATGCGCGGCTCGTGCTTGGTGGTGCCGTCCGGCTGCAGCACGCCGGGGCCGTTGACCATGCGGTCGGTCATCGGGGTCGCGGCATTGCCTATGTCGACCTGGCCGACCGCGATGTCATACATCCGGCCGTCGAGATTGGAAGCCTTGGTGAGCCCGGTGATGGCGTGCTTGGTCGAGGTGTAGGCCGCCGAGAACGGCCGTGGCGCATGCGCCGAGATCGAGCCGTTGTTGATGATGCGGCCGCCGCGCGGCTTCTGGTCCTTCATGATGCGGAAGGCGTGCTGGGTGCACAGGAACGGCGCGGTGAGGTTGGTGTTGACCACCGCCTGCCACTGCTTGAGCGTCAGATCCTCGAAATTCACCGGCGGCGCGCCCATGCCGGCGTTGTTGAACAGCACGTCGAGCCGGCCATAGGTCGCCTTCACCTTGTCGAACAGCGCCGTGATCGCGGCCGGGTTGGCCATGTCGGCCGACACGCACAGGCTCTTGCCGGCAGGGCCGAGCTTGCTGGTCTCTTCCAGCATCTCGATGCGGCGCCCGACGAGCACCACGGTATAGCCTGCGTTCATCAAGGCGAGCGATGCCGCGCGTCCAACGCCGGTGCCGGCGCCGGTGACGAGTGCGATCTTGCTGGTTGCCTCAGTCATCCGAGTTTCCTCTTACTTGGTTTTTGCTTCGGTTTCGTTCTTGTAGGGTGGGCGTGGAATGTTCTGGTGCGCCGCGCGCAGCGCCGCCGACCAGCGCGAGCGCAGATCGTGGAAATAGGGCTCGCCGGCCTCGATGCGGTGGTTGAGGTCGGCATCGCAGGCGTCCGTGCGCACCACCAACACGTCGATCGGCAGGCCGACGCCGAGGTTGGAGCGCATCGTCGAATCCATCGAGATCAGGCCCGTTTTGAGCGCCTCGTAGAGCTCGACATCGTAATGCATGGCGCGGTCGAGCACCGGCTTGCCGTATTTGTGCTCGCCGATCTGCAAATAGGGCGTGTCGGTGGTGCATTCGATGAAGTTGCCGGCGGTGTAGACCATGAACAGGCGCATCCGCGAGCCCTTGATCTGGCCGCCGAACAGGAACGACACGTCGAACGAGATGTCCTCGGAGCGCAGCGCGTCGCCCTCGGTGGCGTGCACCGAGCGGATGGCGCGGCCGATCCGCTGCGCAGCCTGGAACATGGTCGGCGCGTTCATCAGCGTCTCGAGCTCGCCGGTGTGCGGATCTTCCATGCCCTCGGTCAGGGTCGACAGCACCGACTGGCTGATCGCCAGATTGCCGGCGCTGGCGATCGCCATGATGCGCTCGCCGGGTTTTGAGAAGATGTGCAGCTTGCGGAAGGTCGAGACATTGTCGAGGCCGGCATTGGTGCGGGTGTCGGCGATCATGACGAGGCCGTCTCGCACCAGAATTCCGCAACAATAGGTCATTTCCAGTCCCCAAACGGTCCGAAATTCTCGGCGCAGAACTAGTAGCCAATTTCAGGGTGTCATCCAACCCCAATTCCCTGCCGCGGGACATGCGGCGACCGGTCAAAAAGGGGCGGGTGGCCTGCCGCGGCGAATGGCCGTATGGGACTGTTCCGCCCGCAGGCCGTTCGGAGATGCCCGGGCGCCAACCTCGTTCTGCGCCGCGCGCAGCCGGCAATGATCGGCATCCCCTGTCATTGCGAGGCTCCTGGCGTTGTGCTCGACTGCCTGCAACCGACAACAACAAGAAATTCCGGGAGACGAGAATGTCGTTCAAACTGGCCGCATGCATCGTGGCCTTCGGCATCGTGACAATGGCTGCGAGCCCAGCATCGGCGCAGAAGAAGGGCGGCACGCTGCGGCTCTATCACAACGACAATCCGCCCTCAACCTCGCTGCTTGAAGAGTCGACCATCGCCTCGGTGATGCCGTTCGCGGCGGTCTTCAACAACCTCGTGGTGTTCGATCCCGCCAAGGTGCACGAATCGATCGACACCGTGATCCCGGATCTCGCCGACAGCTGGTCGTGGGATTCGACCAACACAAGGCTGACTTTCAAACTGCATCACGGCGTGAAGTGGCACGACGGCCAGCCTTTCACCGCCAAGGACGTGCAATGCACTTGGCGGATGCTGATCGGCAAGAGCGAGACCCAGGACTTCAAGCGCAATCCGCGCAAGGTCTGGTACACGAAGCTCAAGGACATCAGCGTCAATGGCGACGATGAAGCGACTTTCGAGCTGACCGAGCCACAACCCGGCCTGCTGGCGCTGCTCGCCAGTGCTTTCTCGGTGGTCTATCCCTGCCATGTGCCGCAGCAGGTGATGCGCACCAAGCCGGTCGGCACCGGGCCGTTCAAGTTCGTCGAATTCCGGCGCGGAGATTCAATCCGTCTCGTCCGCAACCCCGATTACTTCAAGAAGGACCGGCCGTATCTCGACGAGATTACGGTGCGCTCGATCGACAGCCGGGCCACGCGGATGCTGGCGTTCGCGACCGGGGACTATGACATCACCTTTCCGTCCGACGTCAGCATTCCCCTGATGAAGGACGTCAAGGCGCGGGCACCGAACGCAATCTGCGAGGTGACCTCGACCAATCTGCAGATCAATCTCTTGGTCAACCGCGTCAATCCGCCGTTCGACAATTCCGAGATCCGCAAGGCGATGTCGCTGGCGCTCGACCGCAAGGCGTTCAACAGCATTCTGTTCGAGGGCACCGGTCGGCTCGGCGGCGCGATGCAGGCCAAGCCCGAAGGCGAGTGGGGCATGCCGGCAGACGTGCTGTCGACGCTGATGGGCTACGGTCCCGACACCGAGAAGAACCTCGCGGACGCGCAGGCGATCATGCAGAAGCTCGGCTACAGCGACGCCAAGCCGTTGTCGATCAAGATCCAGACCCGCAATTTGCCGACCTATCGCGACCCGGCGGTGATCCTCGCCGACCAGCTCAAGAACATCTACATCGTCGCCGAGCTCGATATCCTTGATACGCCGCGCTGGTACTCGCGGCTGCAGCGCAAGGATTACACGATCGGTCTCAATGTCACCGGCGTCAGCGTCGACGATCCCGATGGCAACGTCGTCGAGAATTATTCCTGCAACTCGGAGCGCAACTACACCCAGTATTGCAATGCCGAGGTCGACAAGTTGCTCGCCGCGCAATCGCGCGAGGTCGACAAGGACAAGCGGCGGAGCATCGTGTTCGACATCGAGCGCGTGCTGGTCGAAGACGCGGCGCGGCCGGTCATTCTGCACTCATCGGCCGGCAATTGCTGGCAGCCTTACGTGAGGAATTTTCATCCGCACGACAACAGCCAGTACAACAATCTGCGGTTTGAGGATGTCTGGCTGGATAAATGAATCAAGTTGGCCCGCTTGGCGACGACGTCCGCCGTCGTCCTCGTGCGCTTCGTAGCTCAGTCGTTATTCCTGCGCGCGCGGAGTACCCGCGCCGACCGTCGGGTGTCACGATCGCGACGGCACCCGTCGGTCAAGGCCGCGCAGGGATGCATCGGGACATCCGAAGCCGCTACGGAAGCTCGGATATCAGCTTGGTCCACTCGGCCTCGGGCCAGGCCCGTGAGGTGCAGGTCCGTATGTTTCCCTGAGAACTGAGCGCGAGCGCGAGTTTCGTGATGTTGTCGCCGAGAGGCGCTTCGGCGAGGAGAAGGATGTCATGCTCGCCGGAGGTGAGATAGACCTCCTTGATTTCGACACCGAGCGTCTTGGCGAGTTCTTTCGCCGCTCGGCTGCGCTTGGGAGCTTCCTTGACATTACGAATTCCCTGGTCGGTCCAGTCGATCCTCACTATGAATGTCGCCATGTCGTCCTCCAAGGGTTACGCACTGCCCTTGTCTGCCGCGCGCGCGGCAGGCCAACGTGCTTCATGTTGAAATTGAGGGAGCGCCCCATAAGGCAGGCGCTGCTTTCAGACTGCGATGCCTGCCGACGGCCTGACCGCTGCCTGTTCCGTCAAACGGCGACGTCGGCCCGTCCCGTCTCAAAGGGCAGCTCGGTGCAGATTACGCCATGTCATTTGCTGGAGAAAGAGGGCTCCCCGCGTTGTGATCGCAAACGCAGTGGCGCCCCGGAATGACAGGATGAGGGCAGGCAAAGCAAAGCGTCCAGCCTACGCATCCGGTGCATCGACGAGGAACGCCTCGTCCACCGGCACGCCGAGCGCCGTGACCAGCCGGTTGGTCTCGGCGGCCATGCCGACGATCGCCAGCATTTCCAGATATTCGGCCTCGGTCATGCCCTTGGCGCGGGCGCTCGCGGTGTGCGAATGAATGCAGTAGCTGCAGCCATGGGCCACCGAGACCGCAACGTAGAGCATTTCCTTGACCTTCGGATCCAGCGCTCCCGGCGCCATCACCTCCTTGATGCTCTCCCAGGTTCGCCGCAAGGTCTTCGGATCATGCGCCAGCGCGCGCCAGAAATTGTTGACGAAGTCCGACTTTCGCGTCGTGCGGATGTCATCGAAGACGGCGCGCGCCTCCGGCGAGAGTTCATCGTCGGACAGCAGTTTTACGGTGGCCATGGTGTGTCTCGCTAATCGGACTAGCAGCTACGACTGCGTCTGGCTCTGCCATTGTCCGGGGCGCCCGGCCTGATCGACCTTGACCGCGACCGACAGCGTCTCGCTGCCGCCGCCATAGCGGGTGCCGCGGACCGGGGCGGCGCCGAGATAGTCGAGGCCGATCGCGACGCGGGCATGAGCGTCGGTGGTGCAAATGCCGTTGGCGGCGTCGAAGCCGACCCAGCCGAGATTGGGCACGAACGCCTCGGCCCAGGCATGACCGGCCTGCTGGTTGACCATGCCGTCGGAGCGCAGGAAGTGGCCGGAGACGAACCGCGCCGGCACGCCGCCGGCGCGCGCGCACGCGATCAGGATATGCGCGTAATCCTGGCAGACGCCGCGCTTCAGCGCGAACGCCTCGGAGGCCGAGGTGGCGCTGTTGGTTGGATCCTCGTCAAACGTCATGTGCTCGTAAATCTGCGCCATCTGCGCGTGCAAGAAGCCGAGCACGTCCGCGCCGGCCGCCGCCCGCAGCTCGCGCACGGAGGCGGTCATGGCCGGGTTGAGGTCGGTCAGCGGTGTGGGCCGCAGGAACAGGCTCGGCGGAAACCGCTCGTCGCTACCGCGCAGCACGCCGCCGGTGTCCTGAGTCTCGACCAGGCCTTCGCAATGGATGGTGAGGTCGCTGATCGCGCCGTGGGTCAGCACGTGGGTGACGTTGCCGAAAGCGTCCTCATGGGTGTCGAGCCGGGAATCGGTCGAGACGTCGATCTGCCAATCCGCGACGTACTGGCCGTCATGGCTGCCCGGCGTCATCCGCAGGATCTGGATCACGCCCGAGGCCGCCGGCTCGTAGCGATAGGTGGTGGTGTGGGCTATCCGCAGGCGCATGGTCGACCAACACAGTCGGGATCGTTATATCAGAGCAAAAGCGCGAAGCGCGTCCTCGCCAGATGCTCCTAGCGTTCGTCTTTCGCCCTTATCGTCCTTCAAAGCAAGACGTGGATGGCCGGGTCAAGCCCGGTCATGACGGGATTTTGCGTCAAAACCGGTCAAATCAGGTACTGCTTGGTGACGATCTCACCGAGCCGTGAGTTGTCCGCGATGAATTCCTGGATGAACTCGTGCACGCCGTGCTGGAAGATGTCGTCCATATGGCTGTGCTCGAGCCGGTTCCTGATGCCGCGGGCGTGGCGCTGGGCGGCGCCCTGGCGGCCATAGGCGACGCCGATCTGGTCCAGATTGCGCACGAGGTTGCTGTAGCAGCTGGCGAGCGACCGCGGCAGCGTGTCGTTGAGGATCAGCAGGTCGGCGATCAGCCAGGGCTTCAGGGTTTCCCGGTAGACCCAGTGATAGGCGGTCGTTGCCGACACCGAGCGCAGGATCGAGGTCCACTGGTAGTAATCCAGCGGGCCGCCGACATGCTCCTCTTCGGGCAGCAGCATGTGATACTTCACGTCGAGAATGCGCGCGGTGTTGTCGGCGCGCTCGAGATGCACCCCGAGCCGCGAGAACCAATAGGCGTCGTTGCGCAGCATGGTGCGGTAGGCTGAGCCGTCGAAGCGCAGCGAGGTCTCCTGCACGAAGCGCAGGAATTTGGCCAATTCCTCGCGGCTGCCGGTCCCGCCCTTGCCCCACACCGCCTGCAACTCAATCCAGGCCGAATTGATCGTGTCCCACATTTCCGAGGTCAGCGCGGTGCGCACCGAGCGTGAATTGAGCCGGGCTGCCTCGATGCAGTTCTTGATCGAGGAGGGGTTCTCCGACGAGAAGGAGAGATATTCGACGACGTTCTGCTGGTTGGCTTCCGGGTAGTGATCGTAGAAGCTCGCGCCGACGCCGGCGGTGAGCAGCGCGGAATCCCACTCATTGGTCTTGCCGATATAGGCCGCGGGCAGCGCGGTGACGCGCAGCGTGGCGTCGATCGTGCGCGCCAGATATTCGGCACGTTCGACGTAACGGGCGAGCCAGAACAGATTTTCGGCGGTGCGCGACAGCATGCTTCAACTACTCGCTTAGAATCCAGGTGTCCTTGGTGCCGCCGCCCTGGCTCGAATTGACCACGAGCGAGCCTTCCTTCAGCGCGACGCGGGTCAGCCCGCCGGGCACGATGGTGGTCTGGCTGCTGCCGGTCAGCACGAACGGGCGAAGGTCGACATGGCGCGGCGCCAGACCCTTGTCGGTGCAGGTCGGGCAGGTCGACAGCGCCAGCGTCGGCTGGGCAATGAAGCCTTCGGGCTCGCGCTTGAGCTTGTCGCGGAACGCCTCGATGGTGGCCTTGGTGGCGGCCGGGCCGATCAGCATGCCGTAGCCGCCCGAGCCGTGCACCTCCTTGACGACGAGGTCGGCGAGGTTGTCGAGCACGTAGGACAGATCCTGCGCTTCGCGGCAGCGCCAGGTCTGCACGTTCTTCAGGATCGGCTCCTCGCTGAGGTAGAACTTCACGATGTCGGGCATGTAGGAATAGATCGCCTTGTCGTCGGCGATGCCGGTGCCGACCGCGTTGGCAAGCGTGATGTTGCCGGCCGCATAGGCCGACATCAGCCCGGGAACGCCGAGCGCGGAATCCGGGCGGAAGGTGAGAGGGTCGAGGAAATCGTCGTCGACGCGACGGTAGATCACGTCGACCCGCTTCAGCCCCTCGGTGGTGCGCATGAACACCTCGTCGTTCTTGACGATGAGGTCGCGCCCCTCGACCAGCTCGATGCCGAGCTTGTCGGCCAGGAACGAGTGCTCGTAATAGGCGGAGTTGTAGACGCCGGGCGTCATCAGCGCCACCGTCGGCTCGGCGGAGGCGCTGTGCGGCGCCACCGAGCGCAGCGCCGACAACAGCTCGTCAGGATAGCGCTCGACCGGCGCGACGCGGTGCCGCGCGAACAGGTCCGGAAACAGCCGCATCATGATCTCGCGGTTTTCCAGCATGTAGGAGACGCCGGACGGCGTCCGTGCATTGTCCTCCAGCACGATGAAGTTGTCGGGATCGGTGCGGATGATGTCGATGCCGGCGATGTGCACGTAGATGTCGTGCGGCACGTCCTGGCCGTTCATCTCCGGACGGAACACCGGGTTCTGGAAGATCAAATCCTCGGGGATGACGTTGGCGCGCAGAATGTCGCGGCCGTGATAGATGTCCTTGAGGAACATGTTGAGCGCGAGCACGCGCTGCTTGAGGCCTTTCTCCAGCAGCGTCCATTCGTTCGCCGACATGATGCGCGGAATGACGTCGAACGGGATCAGCCGCTCCTGGGCTTCGGTATCGCCATAGACCGCGAAGGTGATGCCGATCCGGCGGAACAAGAGCTCCGCTTCCTGGCGTCGATATTCGAGCGCATCCGGCGGCGTCTCTTTGAGCCAGCGGGAAAGCTCCTGGTAGGCCGGGCGAAGGTCCTCGCCAAGGCCGTTCATCTCATCGAACGCGACTGCCATATATCCTGACTGCCCTCCCAAGCCATGTGACACAGTGCATGACTTGATGGGATGGTAGCAAGGGGCGGGCCAGCGCGATATGCATTGGCTTATGGCATTTGCTAAGGGTGAGACGGAAGGCCTGCCCGAAAAACCGGCTGAGGTCTGCTTAATTCGGCGGCAAAACCTCGTGACATCAAGGCATTGGGTCGGCAATGTCAGGGGATCAAGTTAGGGAATGAGACCATGAGCGAGATTGTCACGGCGGGGATATTGGTGATCGGCGACGAGATCCTGTCCGGCCGGACCAAGGACAAGAACATCGGCTTCATCGCCGAATACCTGACCAATATCGGCATCGACCTCAAGGAGGTCCGCGTCGTCGCCGACGACGAGGCCGACATCATCGCCGCCCTTGATGCGCTGCGGCATAGATACAACTACGTGTTCACCACCGGCGGCATCGGGCCGACCCATGACGACATCACCGCCGACAGCGTCGCGAAGGCATTCGGGGTCGAGATCCACCATCATCCTGACGTGGTGGCGCGGTTCAGGGAGCGCTGGAGCGAGCAGGACCTCAACGAGGCGCGGCTCCGGATGGCCCGGGTGCCCGACGGCGCCGAGCTGATCCAGAGCGCGACCATCTTGGCGCCGGGCTTCAAGCTCGGCAATGTCATCGTGATGGCCGGTATCCCCACCATCATGCAGGCGATGATGGACATCGTGGCGCCGACCTTGAAATCCGGCCAGCGGATGCTGTCGGATTCTGTCCGCGCTGACGCGCGGGAAGGCGATATCGGTGGTCCGCTGCGGGCGATCGCGGAGGCCCATCCCGACACCATCATCGGCAGCTATCCGTTCCAGGATGAGAACCAGAAGCCGAACACCAATCTGGTGGTGCGCTCGCGCGATTCGGAGAAGCTCGCGGCTGCGATGGCCGCGGTGAAGGACATGCTGAAGCAGGTGCAGGCCGCGCAGAAAAAGCCGGCAGCGGGTTGAGACGATATGGTCGAGAGAAGTTCTGAACCGAGTGCGCAGGAGCGGGCCGGCAGGCCGTTCCCGGTCTCGTGGGATCAATTCCACCGGGATTGCCGGGCGCTGACCTGGCGGCTCAACGAGGTCGGCCCGTTCCATGCGGTGATCGCCATCACCCGCGGCGGACTGGTGCCGGCCGCGATCGTGGCGCGCGAACTCGGGCTGCGGATCATCGATACGGTCTGCGTCGCGAGCTACGACCATGACAAGCAGGGCGATCTGAAAGTGCTCAAGGGCATTTCGGAGCAAACCGCCAAGCTCGGCGGCGGCACCGGCAAGGGGCTTCTGATCGTCGACGACCTCGTCGATACCGGCAAGACCGGCAAGCTGGTGCGCGAGCTGCTGCCCGACGCGCATTTCGCAACCGTCTACGCCAAGCCGAAGGGACGGCCGCTGGTCGACACCTACATCACCGAGGTGTCGCAGGACACCTGGATCTTCTTTCCCTGGGATACCGCGCTGTCGTTCCAGCCGCCGATCCGCGACGGGGCGGCGTAACTTGACCGTCATTGCGAGCGAAGCGAAGCAATCTATCGCGCCGCACCCGTGGATGCATGGATTGCTTCGTCGCTGACGCTCCTCGCAATGACGGTTGTGGCTAAAGGTTCGCCATGCCCCTGCAAAACCGCGTCACCCCGACCGGAGACATCGTCGCGTCAGAACATCGCGGCACCTTCACCGGCAATCGCGGCATCATCCACGATCCGGCGACGCGGACGCTCTTGAACAAGCGCTGGTCGTCGCCGGCGTGGCTCACCTGTGTCTGCGAGTTCAGGGGACGGCGGCGCAAGGTGATGAGCCGGCAGAGCTGGACCGAACTGTTCTTCCTTGATGAAGCGACCGCCTTCGCAGCCGGGCACCGGCCGTGCTTCTACTGCCGCCGCGATGACGCCAAGCGGTTTCGCACGGCCTGGGAGAGCGGCAACGGCGTCAACGATCTCAGTGCCAAGGCGATGGATGCGATGCTGCATGCCGAGCGGCTCGCTCGCGGCAGGAAGCGGCTGCATCCGTTGCCGCTCAAGCTGCACGAACTGCCCGACGGCACGATGGTGCAGGCGAACGGGGAAAGCTATCTTGTCGCCAATGGCAAGACGTTGCGCTGGTCGTTCGCCGGTTACGACCGGGCTGATGTGACCGGTCCCGCGATGCTGCTGACGCCGCCGTCGACTGTCCGCGCGTTTCAGGCCGGCTATTGGCCGGTGTTGCATCCGAGCGCGGCGACTGCTTTGGGCTGAGCCGCCGCTGCTGCCCTTACGCCAACCGTTGTCGCGCCAGCTTTGCACCCGCACCGAGCGCAATCAGCTTGGCTTCGGCGATGTCCCGCCGCATCGGGGCCATGCCGCAATTGGTGGTCGCGATGATGTTGCCCTTCGGCACGAATTTCGCGACCGCCTCGATCACCTTGACGACATCCTCGGCGGTCTCGACCTCGTCGCTGGCGACGTCGATCACGCCGGCCTGCACGATCTTGCCGGGCAGCGCCGCGAGCAGCTCGATCGGCACCTTCGAGTTGCGACATTCGATCGCGACCTGCTGGATCGTGCTCTTGTCGATCACCGGGAAAGTCTCTTCATATTGCCGCCACTCGCCGCCGAGCGTCTGCTTCCAGTCGGTGTTGGCCTTGATGCCGTAGCCGTAGCAGATGTGAACCGCCGTGGCGCAGGTCAGGCCCTCGGCGGCGCGCTCCAGCGCCTTGATGCCCCAGTCGCGGACCTCATCCATGTAGACATTGAACGCGGGCTCATCGAACTGGATCATGTCAACGCCGTCGGCCTGCAACGCCCTGGCTTCCTGGTTCAATAGCTCGGCGAAGGCGAAGGCCATCTTCACGCGGTCGCCATAGTATTGGTCGGCGATGGTATCGATGATCGTCATCGGGCCGGGCAGGGTGAACTTCAGCCTGTTTTTGGTGTGGGCGCGTGCCGCGCGCGCCTCGCTTTCGTGGACACGGCCCTTGAGTTGCAGCGGCGCGACCACCTGCGGCACCATCGCCTTGTAGCGGTCCTTGCGGATGCCCATCTCGACCTTGTGGGCAAAATCGATGCCCTCGATCCGCTCCAGAAAACCGTGCACGAAGTGCTGGCGCGCCTGCTCGCCCTCGGTGACGATGTCGACGCCGGCATCCTCCTGCAGCTTGACCGCAAGCACCGTGGCATCGCGCTTGGCGCGGGCGAGCTCGGCGCCGTCCGACTTCCAGGGCGCCCACAGCATGTTCGGTTCGGCGAGCCATTCCGGCTTCGGCAGGGAGCCTGCGATCGTGGTTGGAAACAGCATGGGTGCCTCCCGATGGGTTCTGATTGAGCGCCTGTGTGCCATGTCCTAAGGTGGAGGTACAGAACAACAAAAGTCTTTGTGATGGGGAATAGGACGCCGATGATCGACCTGCACTACGCGCCGACGCCGAACGGCTGGAAGATCTCGATCATGCTGGAGGAACTGGGGCTGCCCTATCAGGTGATCCCGGTGAACATCCGCGCCGGCGAGCAGTTTCGGCCCGAGTTCCTGGCGATCAGCCCGAACAACCGCATCCCCGCGATCGTCGACCATGCGCCTGCCGATGGCGGCGGGCCGTTCCCGGTGTTCGAGACCGGCGCGATCCTGATCTATCTCGCCGACAAGACCGGCCGCTTCCTGTCCCGGGAGCTGCGTGCGCGGTCGAATGTCATCCAATGGGTGATGTGGCAGGTGGGCGGCCTTGGGCCGATGCTCGGCCAGCACGGCCATTTCGCGCTTTATGCGGCCGAGAAGATTCCCTATGGGATCCAGCGCTACCGCGACGAGACGGCGCGGCTCTACGGCGTGCTCGATCGCCAGCTCGGCAAGACCGGTGCCTACATCGCCGGCGACGACTATTCGATCGCCGACATCGCCTGCTTCCCCTGGACCATGACCCACAAGGCGCAGGGCTTTACCCTCGACGATTACCCGAACATCAAGCGCTGGTACGCGGCCGTGCGCGCCCGCCCGCAGCTGCAGGCGGGGCTGGCGATCGGAAAATTCGTCAAGGAACCGTTTGACGAGGAATCACGCAAGAACATGTTCGGCCAGCGTGCGAAGGAGCTGGTCGAGAGGAAATGATTGTCGTCATTCCGGGGCGCGACGTAGTCGCGAGCCCGGAATCCATAACCACCATCGTGAATATGGATTCCGGCTCGCGCCAAGGGGCGCGCCCCGGAATGACGAGAATGAAAGAATGAAACTCTGAGGGAAAACGCCATGATCGAATTCTTCTTCGACTGTTCCAGCCCGTGGACCTATCTGGCCTGGCACAACATCCAGCCGCTTGCGAAGGAGTTCGACGCTCCGATCAGCTGGCGGCCGATCCTGGTCGGCGGCATCTTCAATACCGTCAATCCGTCGGTCTACGCGCAGCGCGAGACGCCGGTGCCGCTGAAGGCGCGCTACATGAAGAAGGATCTCGCCGACTGGGCGCGCTCGGTGGGCCTTGCGATCAAGATGCCGCCGACCGTATTCCCGGTGAACAGCGTGAAGGCAATGCGCGGCTGCATCCTTCTCGGCAACGAGAAGATGGTGCCGTTCGCGCGCGCCGTGTTCGAGGCCTATTGGGGCGACGACAAGGACATCTCGCAGGACGCGGTGTTGGCCGAGATCTGCACCAAGGTCGGGATCGATCCCGCAAAGTTCCTTGCCGGCATCGGCGATCAGGCGATCAAGGACCAGCTCAAGGCCAACACCGAGGAGGTGATGGCGCGCGGCGGCTTCGGCTCGCCCACGATCTATCTCGACAAGACCGACATGTATTTCGGCAACGACCGCCTGCCGCTGATCCGCGAGGCGCTGGCACGTCTCAAGGCGAGAGCTGCCTGATGCCGAAAGCCGTTGTTTGCCGCGAGCTCGGGCCGCCCGAGCGCCTGCAGCTGGAAAACTTCGCCTCGGTGCCGCTGAAGCCGGGCGAGGTGCGTGTTGCGATCCGCGCCGCCGGGATCAATTTCCCCGACATCCTGATGGCCGCCGGCGAGTACCAGCTCAAGCCGCCGCTGCCGTTCACGCCGGGCTCGGAAGCCGCCGGCGATGTCGTCGAGGTCAACGATGCCGCTGGCGTCGCCGTCGGCGACAAGGTGATCGTCAAGATGCGCTTCGGCGCCTATTGCGATGAGACGGTTGCTGTGCCGTCGCAGCTCGTGCCGGTGCCGTCGACCTTCGACTATGCCGAAGGCGCGACCTTCCTTGCCGCGCACGGCACCGCGTATCACGCGCTGATCGATCGCGGGCAGATCCAGCCCGGTGAGGTGCTGCTGGTGCACGGTGCCGGCGGAGGCGTCGGGCTTGCCGCGGTCGAGATCGGCAAGCTGCTCGGCGCCACCGTGATCGCGGCAGCCTCCAGCGAGGAGAAGCTTGCGATCGCTAAGGCGCGCGGCGCGGATCATCTCGTGCTCTATGCGCGCGAGCCGTTCCGCGACGCGGTCAAGCGCCTCACCGATGGCCGCGGCGCCGACGTCGTGTTCGATCCCGTCGGCGGCGAGGTGTTCGAGAACTCGATGCGCTGCATCAACTGGGGGGCGCGGATTCTCGTGGTCGGCTTCACCGGCGGCATCGGGCTTCCCCGCACCAATCTGTTGATGATCAAGGGCGCGAGCGTGCTCGGCGTCCGCGCCGGTGAGGCGGTGCGGAAGAACCCCGCGCTCGGCGAGGTCAGGTTCAAGGCATTGAGCGAATGGGCCGAGGCCGGCCGGGTGCGGCCAAACATCTCACACCGGCTGCCGCTGGAGGACTATGCGAAGGCGATGCGGCTGCTGATTGAGCGCAGGGCCATCGGGCGTGTGGCGCTGATGACCAGATGAAGTAGGGCGGGTTAGCCGCAAAGCATAACCCGCCGCGCTTTGCCGAGAAGCGGTGGATTACGCTTCGCTAATCCACCCTACGCTTTTTCGAACTTCCCCTCCCGCAAAAACGCAACCGTCTGCGCGATCGCGTCCGCGTTGCGCACCAGCCAGGGATGCGAGGTGCGGATCACGATGTGATCGGCCATGCCGTCGAGCCGGGTGTTGGCGACCGACACCCGTCCGTCATGCGGTCGCGGCAGGCCGATGGATGTGATCGGATAGACCGAGCGGTTGCCGGCGATGATGCCGGTCGGGTAATCGATCGCCGGCAGCAGCGCACTGGTCGCGGCATCGCGGCGGGTGACGAGCTGCTGGCCGGCCGGACCGAAGAAGGCGCGATAGGCGGCGAGGTTTTTCAGGCGGTCGGCGATCTCGCTGCCGCCGTTCGGCGTGCCCAGCATCACGACGCGGCCGAGCCGGGCCGGGCGATGTTGTGCCAGATAGACGCGAGCCAGGAGCCCGCCCATCGAATGGCAGACGAAATGCACGGCGCCATCGAGGCTGTGCGCGAACCGGTCGAGCGCAGGATGGATGTCTTCGGCCAGCGCATCGAGCGGCTTACGCCGACTGTCATAGTCGAGATTGAGGGTAGCAAAGCCGGCATCATCAAGCGCCAGCTCCATCCGGCGAAACGAGCGCGCCGTCCTGCCGATGCCATGCAGCAGGACGACGCCGTCGGATGGAGACGCCGCGGGACGCCGTTCGCTCACTTATAGTCGCGCTCTTGCCACCATGGGAAATAGTCGGGCATATCAGACGACACCTTGTTCTTGAACTGCGCGGGGCGCTTTTCCAGGAACGACACCACGCCTTCCTTGACGTCGTCGGAGCGGCCGCGGGCATAGATGCCGCGGCTGTCGACCTTGTGCGCCTCCATCGGATCGTCGGCGCCCATCATCCGCCACATCATCTGGCGGATCAGCGCCACCGACACCGGCGCGGTCTTGGCCGCGAACTCCATGGCGAGCGCGCGCGCGGTCGGCAGCAGGTCGTCCGGCGGTACCACCTTGCTGACGAGGCGGCCGGCGAGCGCTTCCTGCGCCGGGAAGACGCGGCCGGAATAGCACCACTCCAGCGCCTGCGAGATGCCGACGATGCGCGGCAGGAACCAGCTCGAAGCGGCCTCCGGCACGATGCCGCGCTGGGAGAACACGAAGCCGAAGCGCGCCGCGTCCGACGCAATGCGGATATCCATCGCAAGCTGCATGGTGACGCCGATGCCGACCGCCGGACCGTTCACCGCGGCGATCACCGGCTTCAGGCACTTGAAGATGCGCAGCGTCACCTGGCCGCCGCCGTCACGCACCTGCGGATCACTGTAGTCGACGCTGCCGTCGGCATGCCGCTTGACCGGGCCGCGCCGCGCATCGCGGTCGAAGGTGTTGGCGCCGGACGACAGATCGGCGCCGGCGCAGAAGCCGCGGCCGGCACCGGTGACGATGATGGCCCTGACGTCGTCGTCCTTGTCGGCTTTGTCGAACGCGTCGATCAGCTCCTGCTGCATTGTGGCGTTGAAGGCGTTGAGCTTGTCGGGCCGGTTCAGCGTGATGGTCAGGATTTGCTCGGCGACCTCGTACTTGATCGTCTCATACGCCATGGGGATGATTTCCTCTCGGTTTTCTTGAATGGGCGGCGCTACGCGCGTCTCCATCCAGTTAACCCGGCAATCATCCCTTGTGAAGAAGTCGGATGCGCGGCGTGCCCCGTGCCGCGCATCGCGACTTGCGTTGAGGCGCTACTTCTTCGGCGGCGTCGGCCACGGCTTCTGCGGGCCGCGCAGGCCTTCGAAAGCCTTGCCCATGCCAAGCACGCCGATGTCGTCGAAGCGGCGGCCGATGATCTGGACGCCGATCGGAAAGCCCTTCTTGTCGTAGCCGGCGTTGATCGACAGCGCCGGGTTCTCAGACATATTCCACGGCACGGTAAAGCAGATGTGCTCGAACGGCTTTGCGGGGTCGTTGAGTGGGGCTGCGAACTCCGCCGGGAAGTTCACCGCCGGCGACACCGGCGAGATCACATAGTCGAACTCGCAGAACAGTTTTGCGGCGGCCGCGCGGATCGCCATCGTCATGTTGAAGCCGCGCATCACATCGACGCCGGAGAGCTTTGCGCCGGCCTCGGCCCAGTTGAGGATATAGGGCAGGGTCTTGCCGCGGTCGGCCTGCGACAATTTCGACAGCTCGTCCCAGGTCCGCGCCCGCCAGAAATTGTCGAGTCCCTCGAGCATCTCGGGGGTCAGGATGCCGTCGATCTCGGTGATGACGGCGCCGGCGGATTCGAACGCCTTCGCTGCCTTGACGACGATTTCGCGAACCTCCTTCTCGACCTTCTGGCCGGATCCGGCGTCGAGCATCAGCCCAATGCGCAGCTTGCGCGGCGACTTCTCGATCGCCTTCCAGTTCACCTCGAGCGCCGGCAGGCTCATGCCGTCGCGGCGGTCGGGGCGCGACAGCACGCTCATCATCAGCGCGGCGTCGTCGACGGTGCGGGTCATCGGACCGGCAACGCGGCCGACATAGGGCGGATCGATCGGCACGCGGCCGAGGCTCGGCTTCAGGGCGACGAGGCCGCACCAGGAGGCCGGCAGCCGCACCGAGCCGCCGATATCGGTGCCGAGATGCAAGGGACCATAGCCGGCGGCACCGGCGGCGCCCGCGCCGGCGCTCGAGCCGCCCGGGTTCTTGCTGACATCCCAGGGATTGCGGGTGAGGGGATGAAACGACGACAGTCCCGACGACAGCATGCCGTAATCCGGCATCGTGGTCTTGGAGAAGATCACGCAGCCGGCCTCGCGCAGCCGCGCGGCAGGCGGCGCATCCTTTTCCGCCGGCGCGAGCTTGACGCTCGCGGCACCCAGCGGCACCGGCTGGCCCTTGGTCGCGACGTTGTCCTTGATGGTGACGGGCACGCCATCGAGCGTGCCGACCGGCTCGCCTTGCTGCCAGCGCTCGGTCGCGGTCTTGGCGACCTTCCGCGCCCCGTCAGGGTCGTACAGATACAGCGCCTTGATGTGCGGCTCCCAGGTCGCGACCTGGGAGATGATTTCCTCGAGCACCTCGGAGGGCGAGAACTGCTTGGCACGGTAGCCGGCGAGCAGGTCGACGGCCGTGAGATCGTGCAGCGATGTGATGGCGTCCGGTTTCGGCTTATGCATGGGCACCTGCCGGCATGCGTTTCTCGATGATGCGGGCAAACATGCTGGCGCCGATCGGCAGGATCTTGTCGTCGAGAACGTAACCGGGATTGTGCACTGGCACTGAACCGTCATGGCCGATCCAGAAATACGCGCCGGGAATGGCCTGCATCATCTCGGCGAAATCCTCGCTGCCCATCTTGGGCGTCGAGCGGGTCAGCACCTTGGCCGGATCGACGACGGTGCGCGCGACTTCCTCGACCACGCGGGACTGTTCTTCCTGGTTCACCAGCACGCTGAACGTGTCGCGGATATCGGCCTCGATCTCGACGTCATAGGCCGCGGCCATGCCGGCGCAGATCGCGCGCATGCGCTTGCGGATCAGGGCACGGGTGTCGTCGTCGAAGGCGCGCACGGTGCCGCACAGCCAGGCTTCGCCCGGAATGACGTTGTAGGCGGAGCCGGAGTGAATCTGGGTGATCGAGACCACCGCCGGCTGCAGCGGATCGACATTGCGGCTGACGATCGACTGGATCGCCTGTCCGAGCGTCATCGCGATCACGACCGCATCCTTGGAGCGCTCCGGCATCGCGCCATGGGCGCCGTAGCCGTGGATTTTGATGTCGAAGAAGTCGGCGCCGGCCATCGCCGGTCCCGGCAGGATCGCGATCTCGCCATGGTTCAGGTCGGGCGCGTTGTGCAGGCCGTAGACCTCGTCGCAGGGGAACTGCTTGAACAGGCCGTCCTTGATCATGGCGCGGGCGCCGCCGAGGCCTTCCTCGGCCGGCTGGAAGATGAAATGCACGGTGCCGTCGAAATTGCGGGTCTCGGCGAGATAGCGCGCCGAGCCGAGCAGCATCGTGGTGTGGCCGTCATGGCCGCAGCCGTGGAAGCGGCCGGGAATGGTCGAACGCCACTTCAGATTGGTGTTCTCCTCCATCGGCAGCGCGTCCATGTCGGCGCGCAGGCCGATCTTTTTGGTGCCGCTGCCCTTGCCCTTGAGCACGCCGACCACGCCGGTGCCGCCGAGGCCGCGATGCACCTCGATGCCCCAGCTCGTCAGCTTGTCGGCGACGATGCCGGAGGTGCGAACCTCTTCGAAGCCGATCTCGGGATGCGCATGCAGATCCCGTCTGATGGCAGTGAGTTCGTCGGCAAAACTGTCGATGCGCTCAATGGTCGGCATGGTTTCTATCCGTTTGTACGTGATGGGGAGGTGGGTGCGAAAGTCGGGCCGTTGGGCTTGATACGGATACCGGGACGCAAATGTTTCCACGGCAGGGTGGCGGTATCGGCCGGCATCGCGCCCGGCGCGGCGCAGATCAGCAGCTTTTCGGCGATCGGCTCGAAATCGGCGCGGAAATGTACCGAGCTCTTGTTCACCAGGATCTTCTGCGCCGTCGGCTCGATGCCGACATAGCGATACATCGACTGGTCGGCAAGCTGGGCCTTGTAGGAGCCGACCACGACGCGGACGTCGCCGATGCGCAGGCAGGCGGAAGGACCCATATCCATGTCGCGGCCGCCGAAATAGGGGCCCGGTGCGACGAACTTGCCGTCCGACAGCTTTTCGACGACGAAAGTCTCGCGGTATGGCGCGTCACCGGGAATGCCGGACTTGCCGCCGAGTTCGAGCGTGACCGTCGCGCCGATCCCGGCGGTGTGCGCGGCTTTCGCCGATTGCGGATCGTAGATCACACCGGTCGCGGCACTTGCCTTGTTGCGCACCAGCGCGCGCAGCATGCCGGTCGTGTCAGAATCGCCGCCGGCGCCGGGATTGTCCTGGGTGTCGGCGATGATGATCGGCTTGCTCGCCGATTTCGCCAGCTCCATCGCAAGCTGGACGCCTTCGTCGGGCGAATAGATCCGGCCGTCGAAATCGTCTTCGTGGCTTTCGACCAGGGCGACAATCTTGTCTGCGGCGGCATCCGCATCGGCCTGGGTCCGGCCATAGGCGAACACGCTCGGCCCGCAATCCCTGAAATCGGCCGCCGGGAAGCCCGGCGCAAACGACAGCGTCGGCACCGCGTCGCTCTCGAGCGCGGCGAGCTTTTGATAGATGCCCTTGGTCGGCTGGTCGTTGGTGCATTGCCAGCTGATCGGAATCAGGAACGGCAATTGCCGGAACGCCTTTGCGAAGCGTTGTTTTGTTTTCAGCAGCAGCGCCAGATGCCTGGCGCAGGCGCGGCCGGTGTCGGCCATATCGACATGCGGGTAGGTGCGGTAGGCGATCAGCGCATCGGCATGCTCGATCATCTTGGGCGAGACGTTCGCATGCAGATCGAGGCTTACGACCAGGCGGAGGTCGTTACCGATCACCTTGCGCACGCGGGCGAGGACCTCGCCTTCACCGTCGTCATAGTGCTCGGCGACCATGGCGCCGTGCAGGTCGAGATAGACCGCATCGATCGGCCCGGCCGCGGCAATGCCGTCGACCATTTCGGTCACGATCCGCTGATACGCATCCTTGCTCACATGCGCCGACGGGCTTGCCGCCGCGAAAATCGTCGGCACCAGCTCCCAGCCATTGGCTTCCGCCGCCTCGACAAAACCGGCGAGGCCGACATTGATCTTGCGCATGACTTTGAGCACATCGGCCCCATGCGTCATCGACGGCCAGCCGCCGCCGTGCACGAAGTCGTCATAGGTTGCCTTCGTCGGTGCGAAGGTGTTGGTCTCGTGCAGGAAGCCGCCAACGGCAATGCGGGTCATCAAGTTGGTCTCGATACGTTTCTTCGATCATGATGCGAATGGAACGGCCCGCGCCACGATCTCGTCTCGTTGGTTGGAGCGCGATCTTTCGGAGAAACCGGTGTCCACCTTCCGGCTCACCCTCTAGGGCGCGACGTTAAGCGTGTCGTCGCGCCCAGCGCAAGCCGGGGAGCACTACCGGATTTGCATGCCCTATGGGCGTAAAGGCCCAAGGCCAGGTCATAAAGCCATGTCAGCAAGGCTAGGTCGTAAGGCTGCTGCTGCTAAAGACTTAGGCCGTCGCTACAATGCCTTCCGAAACCGGGCGGAAGTTCGCAAAATCCCAGCCGCGGCCGGGTGCGGCATCGAGTAGCGCGCGGGTATAGGCCTGCTGCGGATTGGTCAGCACCTCGGCCGCCGGTCCCTGTTCCACGACGCGGCCGCGCTGCATCACGGCGACGTCGTCGCAGATTTGTGCGGCGACGCGCAGATCATGCGTGATGAACAACAGTGCGATGCCCAGACGCTGCTGGATTTCGTCAAGCAGGTTCAGAACCTGCGCCTGCACCGAGACGTCGAGCGCGGACACGGCTTCATCCGCCACCAGAACGTCGGGGTCGAGCGCCAGTGCGCGCGCGATCGCGATGCGCTGGCGCTGGCCGCCGGAGAACTGGTGCGGGTAGCGCGCGATCGCGTCGGGCGGCAAATGGACCAGCTCGAGCAGTTCGCGGGCCCGCGCCAGCGCGTCCTTGCGCGGCATGCCGTAATTGATCGGGCCCTCCGCGATGCTTTCGCCGACGGTGACGCGCGGATTGAGCGAGCGGTAGGGGTCCTGGAAGATGATCTGGATCTTCTGGCGATGCGGCTGCAACAGTCGCCGCGACAGATCTGAGATCTCGCGGCCGGCGAGGCGCACGCCGCCCGAGGTCGGATCGATCAGGCGGACGATGCAGCGCGCGACCGTCGATTTGCCGGAGCCGCTTTCGCCGACGATGCCAAGGGTGCGGCCCTTGCGCAGAGTGAGCGTGACGTTGCTGGCGGCCGCGACTTCACGGGCTTTGCCGTACAGCGACCGCTCCCGGTAGACCTTGCAGAGCTCGTTGGCCTCCAGCACCACCGGCTCCTGCGTCTCCGCGCGTGGCGGGCGCGGCACCAGGCTCGGCACCGAGGACAGCAGATTGCGGGTGTACTCCATCTTCGGATTGCGCAGCACGTCCTGCAGCGGGCCGGTCTCGACCAGCCGGCCGTGCCGCATCACCGAGACGCGGTCGGCGATCTCGGCCACGACGCCCATGTCGTGGGTGATGAACAGCACCGCGGTGCCGTGATCGCGTTGCAGGTCGCGGATCAGGGTGAGGATCTGCTTCTGCGTGGTGACGTCGAGCGCGGTGGTCGGCTCGTCCGCGATCAGGAGCTTCGGTTCCAGCACCAGCGCCATCGCGATCATGATGCGCTGGCGCTGTCCGCCCGACAGGCGGTGTGGGTAGGAGGAGAAGATGCGCTCCACATCCGGCAGCCGCACATGCTCCATCATCGCCAGGATCTTCTGGCGCCGCGCGCGGGCGTCGAGATCGGTATGGGCGCGCAGCACCTCGTCGATCTGGCGGCCGACCGGCACCACCGGGTTGAGCGCAGTCATCGGCTCCTGGAAGATCATCGCCATCCGCGTGGCGCGGAGCTGGCGCAGCCGCCGGTCGCTGGCGGTGAGCAGCTCCTCGCCGACCAGTTTGACGCTGCCGCCCGAGGGCACCAGCGTGCCCTTCTGCAGCAGGCCCATCACGGTGAGCGAGGTCACCGATTTGCCGGAGCCGCTTTCGCCGACCAGGCAGAGCGTCTCGCCTTCGCGCACCTGCAGCGAGAGGTCGTCGATGATGCGGTGCGCATCCTGCTTGCGGCCGAGGCCGACGACGAGATTGTTGATGTCGAGGACGACGTTGGTCGAGCTGGTTGCGGTCACTTGCCCTCACGCTGCTTCATACGGGGATCGAGCGCGTCGCGCGCGGCGTCGCCGATCAGATTGATGCTGAGAATGGCGATCGAGAGCAGGAGCCCCGGCCAGAAGATCAGCGAGGGCTTGACCTGAAAATAGGCGCGGCCCTCGGCCATGATGTTGCCCCAGGTCGGTGTTTCCGGCGAGATGCCGGCGCCGAGGAACGACAGGATCGCCTCGGTCAGGATCGCGGATGCGCAGACATAGGTGCCTTGCACGATCAGGGGCGCGATCGTGTTCGGCATCAAATGCCGCCACATGATCTTGGGCAGGCTGGAGCCGAGCGAGATCGCGGCCTCGACATAGGGCTCCTCGCGTGCGGTCAGCACCACCGCGCGCACCAGCCGCGCCACGCGCGGGATCTCGGGGATGGTGATCGCGATCATCACGGTCCAGATGCTGGCGCCCGACAGCGACACCACGGCGATCGCGAGCAGGATAGCGGGGATCGCCATCAAGCCGTCCATCACACGCATCATCACCGCATCGACCCAGCGGAAGAAGCCGGCGACGAGGCCGATCAGCAGCCCGATAGCAATTGAGCAGACGGCGGCACCGAGCCCGATCACCAGCGAGATCCGCGCGCCGTAGATGACGCGCGACAACAGGTCGCGTCCATAGGCGTCGGTGCCGAGCAGGTACTGCGCGCTCGACGGCTTCAGCCGCTGCGACGGCGTCAGCAGCAGCGGATCGTGCGGCGCGAGCAGCGGCGCGAAGATCGCCATCAGGATGATGAGGGCGAGACAGATCGTCGCAACCGCGATGATCGGCGTCGAGGTGAGGAAGCCGAGCTTGACGCGGAACGGCCGGGTGACGGGGATAGAGGATTCGGGAAGGGTTTCGATCGCCATTGCTCAGTACCGGATACGAGGATCGAGCAGGGTGTAGGCGAGGTCGATCAACAGATTGACCGCGACATAGATACCCGACGTAAGAAGGATCATGGCCTGGATCACCGGATAGTCGCGCGCCAGCACCGCATCGACGGTGAGGCGGCCGATGCCGGGCAGGTTGAACACGCTCTCGGTGACAACGACGCCGGAGATCAGGAGCGCGAAGCCGGAACCGATCACGGTGATGACCGGCACCGCGGCGTTGCGCAGCGCATGGCGCAGCAGCACGCCGGTCTCGCCGATGCCCTTGGCGCGCGCGGTGCGCACGTAATCCTCACCCAGCACATCGAGCATCGAGGCCCGTGTCATGCGCGCGATCAGCGCGACATAGATGAAGGAGAGCGTGCAAGTCGGCAGGATGATGCGCTCGAAGAATGGACCGAAGCCGGCCGAGATGCTCTTGAAGCCCTGCACCGGCACCCAGCGCAGATCGATCGCAAAGATCTGGATCAGCACATAGCCGATCACGAACACCGGCACCGAGAAGCCGAGCACCGAGAGCCCCATCACGAAGCGATCGATCCATGTGCCGTGCTTCCACGCCGCGATCACGCCGAGCGGCACCGCCACCAGGATCGAGAGGATGATGGTGGCGAGCGCGACCGAGATCGACGGTTCGAGGCGCGGGCCGATCATCTCGAGGATCGGCTTGTTCGAGATCAAGGAGACGCCGAGGTCGCCATGCAGCAGTCTGGCGACCCAGGTGTAGAACTGTATGTAGATCGGCTCGTTGAGACCAAGCGAGGTCCTGATGCGTTCGAGCTGCTCCGGCGTCGCATTGTCGCCGGCGAGAATGGCGGCGGGGTCGCCCGGCGTCAGCCGCAGCAACAGGAACACGAACAGAGCCACCACGCCCATCACGGGAACGGCAGCGAGGATGCGGCGGATGAGATAGCCGATCATCGTTGCTATCTCCCGTCGTCAGGCGGTGCGAAGCGAAGGCTGGGCCGCATCATACTCATGGTGTCCCCGTGATGTGTCTCATGCGCTTCTGCGTCTTCTCTCAAAGCTAGCGCGAAAGTGATGAATTTGCAGGCAAATACTGTGCCAATGGCGACGCTATATCAAGGCGCGGTTCAGGCCGTTGGAAGCCTCCCTTGGTCTGAAGCTGCTCCATCCGAAGCTGCTATTTCGAATTGCACATTTCGTCATGCGCCACCGACCTGAAACGACAAGTCCATTCACGCTCTCATCACGCCGCACCAGTTAGCGACGAACAATGCGATGCTCTGCGTTGTCTTGCGAAGGCTGTCGAGCTCGACGCGCTCGTTGAACGCATGTGGGCCGATACCGTAAGGACCATAGCAAAGGGCAGGGATGCCGTAGTCGACGCAATAGTAGCGGGTGTCGTTGACGGCGGTAGACAGGCGCTCCTGCATTGAAGCCTGGAACACGGAGTGATGGGCGGCCGACAGAGCTGCTTCCGCTTCGCTGCCAGGCTCGCACACCGCTGGGTCTGCCTGAAAACCACTCCACACAAGCTCAGCCGGATTGTCGGACAGGAAGTCGTCGGCCTTGTGCGCATCGGCCAGGCATTCCTCGATGCCACGCATCGCCTCTCGCGGTGTCTCGCCCGGCAGCAGACCGAGCCGGCAATCCAGCTCGCACCAGGCCGCGGTCGAACTGGCCCAGTCGCCGCCTTTGATGATCCCGACGTTGAACTTGATCGGATTCTTGACGCTGCGGAACCAGCTGTTGTCGAGCGCCCGGGCATTGAGCGTTTTGGTGTAATCCTGGAACGCGCGCACCAGATGCATCGCCGACAGGATGGCGCTGGTACCGGCCTCGGAATAGGCGACATGCACCGGCGTGCCGCGGACGCGCAGGCGAAACCAGATGGCGCCGACCTGGGCGCGCGTGAGCGTGTGTCCGGTTGGTTCGGGAATGAGACAGGCGTCGGCGCGATAGCCGCGCATCAGAGTGGACAATGCGCCGTTGCCGGTGCTCTCTTCCTCGGCCACGGTCTGCAGATGGATGCGCCCGCCCGGGGCATATCCGGCGTCGCGGATCGCATCGAGCGCGAAGATCATTGCCGAGACACCGGCCTTCATGTCTTGCGCACCACGCCCGAACATCCAGCCGTCGCGCACGGCGGCTGCGAACGGCGGCTGATCCCAAAGGTCAGCGGGCCCCTCCGGCACCACGTCGATATGACCTTGCAGGATCAGGCTGCGCCCGCTGCCTTTGCTGTTCTTCGTCGCAACAACCTGCTGCGATCCGGCAAGATCGATGCCGTCCATTGGCGCAGCCTTCGGATGGCTCATCAGGTTGACGTCCGCAAGGCTGAACACATCGACGTCGTAGCGGCGTTTTGCGAACTGCTCGGCCAGCCAAACTTGTTGCGGCGCTTCCTGTCCGCGCAAGCTGCGGAACTGCACCATGCGTGACAGGAACGCGATCTGATCGTCGAAGTTTCGGTCGACGGCCGCGCACAGCTCTGCGGCAATCTGATCCGGCTTGGTCAACGTCTCAATTGTCATGTCGCGCCTTTCGTGGAGCCCTGTGCAGAAGGCTGAGCTTTGACTGTTTTGGAAAGACGGCACGGAGTCGGCGCAATGTCATGCGTGCCCGCCACCCCAATGCGCATTGTCCCCTCCCGCGATGAAGCGCTTTTTCCCATTGTGACGCTAGTTCCTATCACGCGGCGTTTCTCAGCGAATTCCGACTTGGCCATAGGCAAATACGCTCATATTCTTCCTCTTCGGCCGGACAATTAGGGGAAATCTGCGTGAGTGGTCTCGGTCGTATCGACCTGCGACGGCACCATTGAAGGCGTGTCGAGGTCGCTGCAATCATCGATCGCCCCTGCGACCATCTGCGCCGTCGCGGCAGACAGCGTCCAGCCGAGATGACCGTGGCCCGTATTGTAGAACACGCCCGGAATCCGTCCGGCGCGAACCACCGGCATCATGTTCGGCATCATCGGTCGCAGGCCCGCCCATGGCACGATCGTCGACGTGTCGATCCCTGGGAAATGATGTCGCACCCAGTCCACCAGCGGCTGGATCCGGTCGGCGCGAATGTCGCGGTTGAAGCCGTTGAACTCAGCGGTGCCGGCGACGCGGAAGCGGTCGGCGCCGAGCCGGCTGGTGACGATTTTCGCAGCTTCATCGAGCAGGCTGACGGTCGGCGCAGCGTCCCGGCTCTGCGGCGCATCGAGTTGCACGGTGATCGAATAGCCCTTCACCGGATAGACATTGACGCGGTCGTTGAGCATGCCAGCGAAGTAGCGGCTCGCCACCCCGGCGCAGATGACTACACCGTCCGCCTGCAACTCATGCCGCGTCGCGACGTCAGCGTCGTGCGAAGCGGCTTCGTTCCAGCTGATGCGGAAGCCGTCATCGCCGCGCGCGATCGCATCGACATCGGCTTCGTGGATGAAGGCCGCGCCGCGGCGGATGCAGGCGTCGGCGAGCCCGCGGGTGAACTTGTGGATATCGCCGGTTGCATCCGACGGTGTGAAGAAGCCGCCATAGCAGGCCGTCTGCAGCGCGGGCTCGATGGCGCGGATTTCGTCCGCCGTTACCGGCCGGCGGTCGAGCCCGCCTTGCTGCAGCAGCGTGTTGACCCGCAGGCCCGCTTCGAAGCCGGCCTTGTCGTGATAGACGTGCAGGATGCCGCGGCGTTCGAGATCGAAGGCGATGTTCTCGCGCTGTGCGATCGAGAACAGATGTTTGCGCGCCTCGATGGCGAGCCGCGTGGTCTCGATGGTGTTGCTGAGATAGCGGCCGATGTGGCCGACGAACTCGCCGATCCAGGAATATTTGTGCCAGCTCGGCTTCGGATTCATCAGCAGCGGCGCGTCGCTCCTGAGCATCCAGCGCAAACCCTTGAGGATGGTCGCGGCGCTGTTCCAGACTTCGGCGTTGCTGGCGGAAAGCTGTCCGCCATTGGCGAACGAGGTTTCCATCGCGGCGTAGCGATGCCTGTCGAGGACAGTCACCCGGTAGCCGCGTTCGAGCAGGGCATAGGCCGTCGTCACGCCGGTGATGCCGGCGCCAATGATCGCAATGTGAGGCATGGTGGTCTTCAGGCTCCCGTGGGTTAGGTTCGCCGAACCACCGGTGAAACCGGCGTCGGCGCCCCATCTGTCACGGTACCTGAGAGCTTGATCCGCATCGGGCCGAGGCCCAATAGCGAACTATCCCCTTCGGTGGACGTCATGGCCCTTGATGTGTGGCCATGTTCGTCTCTCTCCAGATCGTCCTGACGATACAGTCCTTTTGCCTGAGAGTTTCCGGGGCGGTTGCTCCGTCGGCGCCGAAGCCAACAACACGCATGTTGTCGCTCCGATCTCTCCCGCATCGTCGTGTTGGACGGCCGGACCGTAGGCGAAGCCTGAAAATTGGACAAGGCTAAATTTCGATCCGGCAGTGCCAACGTGTTGTGCAGTGCAAATCGACGTCAGTCCAGCGTCGCCAGCAGCGCCGCCATCAGGCGGCCGCGCTCGGCGAGGCTGTCGACCTCGATATGTTCGTTGAGCGTATGCGCATCGGCGCCGCGAACGCCGAGGCCGTCGAGCGTGGGGATGCCCATCGCGCCGGTAAAGTTGCCGTCCGATCCGCCGCCGGCGCTGCCGTGCGGCAGATCGAGGCCCATCGCCGCCGCGAGGCTCTTTGCCTTTTCATAGAGCACCATGGTGCCGGCATCCGGCTCCCACACCGGGCGGGTGACGCCGCGCGTCACCTTGAAGGTCACGTCGTTGGCGGTGCCCGACAGCGCCAGCATGCGCTCGACGCCGCGGTCGAGATCGGCCTGGCGCTTGGCCATGCTGAGCGCTTCGCCGGTGCAGGTCGTCGCGACGCAATTGACCCATTGGCCGCCATGCACGATGCCGACCGAGAACGTGCAGTCCTCGGTGGTCATGCCGTCGATGGCGATGATCTGCCGCGCCATCTCGCGGATCGCGGAGCGGCCGGACGACAGCGTCGCGCCGGCATGGCTCGGCTTGCCTGTTGCTTCCAGATTGAAGCGCGCGATCGCGTAGCGACCGGTGACGACGCCGTTGTTCGGCCGGCCTGGCTCCGGCACCAGCACATATTTGTTGCGTGCGGCTTCCGCCTCGATGATGTCGCGCGTCGACGGCGTGCCGACCTCTTCATCGGGGGTGAACAGCACCGTGATCGGCAGCGGCGTCGTGAATGCGGCGCGCGCCAATTGTCTGATCGCCTCGACCGACAGATAGTTGCCGCCCTTCATGTCGAAGATGCCGGGCCCGAAGCACTTGTTGCCTTCGCGCCGCCACTTCAGCTTCTCGATGGTGCCAACCGGGTGCACGGTGTCCAGGTGACCGGCGATCAGGATGCCGGGCTGGCCTTGCTTGGGATGAGGAAAACGGGCGCGGACGCAGCCGGCAAAGCCCTGGCGTCCGGCGATGCGTTCGATCGTCGCACCCATGATCGCCATCTCGCGCGCGGCAAGGTCGAGCATGCGTTCGACCGCCGCCGAATCCCAGGTCGGGCTCTCGCATTCCACCCAGCTACGTAGCCCTTGCAGCATCGCTTCGGAATCAAAGGGAAGATTGGCTGGGTTCATCGTTTTTCTCTCTTGTTGTTTTGATCGCGCCGGCATCGCGCGCGCGTTACGAAAATCTCAGCCGACGAATTTGTAAAGCCAAAATCTGGCGCGCGGCCTCATTCGTTTGTGTACGTCCGATCCCGCCCGAAACCGATTGACGCGCATTGCGCTTGGTGCAAGTCTCGATTTCACAAGCCGTACAGCATGTTAGTTCGCCTAAATAACGAACCGCATGCATAACGAATAAGCCGGCTTTGACCAGTTTCACGTCAGGAGAAATTGCATGTTCCCTATCTCGCGTTGGAAGCACCGCACGCTTGCGGCTGCGTTGACGGCGCTTGCACTGTCGTTCGCGCCGCAGGAATTGTCTTTGGCACCGCAGGCGATGGCTGCGGGCAAGACCATCACCGCGGTGATGCACTCGGATCTGCGCGTCATCGATCCGATCATGACCACCGCCTACATCACCCGCGATCATGGCTACATGATCTATGACACGTTGCTGGCGACGGATTCCAACTTCAAGATCCAGCCGCAGATGGCGGACTGGAAGGTGTCCGACGACAAGTTGACCTATACGTTCACGCTGCGCGACGGCCTGAAGTGGCACGACGGCGCGCCGGTCACCGCGGAAGACTGCGTCGCCTCGCTGCAGCGCTGGGGCAAGGTCGACGGCATGGGCCAGAAGCTGATGGACTTCGTCGCGAGCCTGGAGGCGACCGACGCCAAGACCATCACGTTGAAGCTGAAGGAGCCCTACGGCCTCGTGCTCGAATCGATCGGCAAGCCGTCGTCGCGCGTGCCGTTCATGATGCCGAAGCGTCTCGCCGAGACGCCGCCGGACAAGCCGATCCCGGAACAGATCGGCTCCGGGCCGTTCAAGTTCGTGCAGGCGGAATTCCAGCCGGGCGTGAAGGCGGTCTACGAGAAGAACAAGGACTACGTGCCGCGCAAGGAGCCGGCGAGCTGGACCGCGGGCGGCAAGGTCGTCAAGGTCGACCGCGTCGAGTGGATCACGATGGCTGATGCGCAGACCGCGGTGAACGCGCTGCAGTCCGGCGACATCGATTTCATGGAACAGCTTCCGTTTGACATGCTGCCGGTGCTCGAAGCCAATCCGGATCTCAAGATCGACGTGCTGAACAAGTTCGGCTTCCAGACCCTTGGTCGCATGAACTTCCTCTATCCGCCGTTCGACAATCCGAAGGTGCGCCGCGCCGCATTCCTGGCGATGAACCAGAAGGACGTGCTCGACGCGCTGGTCGGCAATGCCAAGTACCAGAAGATTTGCGGCGCCTTCTTCGTCTGCGGCACGCCGCTGGAGACCGACGTCGGTGCCGAGACCTTAGTGAAGGGCAGCGGCATGGCGGAGGCCAAGAAGGCGCTTGCCGCGTCCGGCTATGACGGCACGCCCGTCGTGATCATGGGGCCGGGCGATGTCACCACGCTGAAGGCCCAGCCGATCGTCGTGGCGCAGCAGTTGCGCGATGCCGGCTTCAAGGTGGATTTCCAGGCCACCGACTGGCAGACCGTCGTGACCCGCCGCGCCAGCCAGAAGTCGCCGAAGGAAGGCGGCTGGAATATGTTCTTCACCAACTGGGTCGCAGCTGACGTCGCCGATCCGATCGTCAACGCGTCGATCACCGGCCGTGGCAAGAACGGCGGCTGGTTCGGGTGGGCCGAGGACCCGAAGATCGAGGAGCTGCGCGACAAGTTCGCGCGCGCCGGCTCGGCCGAGGAAAAGAAGAAGATCGCCGCTGACATCCAGACCGAGGCCTACGATCAGGTGATCTACATCCCGCTCGGCCAGTACACGGTTCCGAGCGCCTGGCGGAAGTCGTTGACCGGCGTGCTCGACGGTCCGGCGACACCGATCTTCTGGAATATCGACAAGTCCGAGTAAGCTTGCGATTTTGCTCACGACGAATGGCCGGGCGTTGTCCCGGCCATTTTTCGTTTCGAACTGTCGCTTCTAAAGCTTCGGTTCTGATTGAATCAGAACCGAAGCTCTAGTTTCTTGTTTGACGCGTTTTCTTCACGCGAACCGGTGCCCACTTCGCTCGAAAACGCTCTAATGTCAGTGACCCGATTTCGCGGCGTTCGCGCTCGACAGGCTGGAGAGCTGTGTCGGCCCGACGGCCGCGCCGTTAATCCAGACGGCCGTTCCCGCGGCGAGTGCCAGCAGTCCGTACAGCATGATCGCGCCACGAATCCATCGCCGGTAGATCACGCGCTCGTCGGGCGTCGCGTCCCGGAATTTCTGGGCATTGAGCCCGTTGCTGCAATGGGCCGCGTCGTCGCCATGCTCGAGAATGGAGGCGCTTTGTTCGCACGCCCTGTCGCCAGCAATCCGATTGCAGTTTGCAATCTCCATCACCGATCTCCGACCATTGATTTCGAAATGCGACGGCCGCGAAATGTGCGGCCGGAATTTTCCAATGCGCGAAGATTACGAGACGCGGCGATCCCGGCTTGTGAACCGTGCCACAGCCCGGAAACACGATCAGGTGATGCGAGCGTCGTGATACCGCGCGTGCCCGCCGAGGCCGTGGGCGCGCGTGGCATGCCAACGCGTTTGGCGATGTCTTAAGGTTCCCGTCAGAATCGCGTCGTAATCTGGCCGCCAGCTTGTGTACCGACCGCGACGGGTTCATGGCCGACGACAAAAGCAGGCCCGCACCAGCCAGCGGGCAACAGCCAATGCCGACCGACGAGCGGCGTGCCGGCTCCCGTCGCCGCGTCCTCAAATCGGGGGCGATCGAGTTCGGCAATGAAGCGATACCCTGCACGGTCCGAAATCTTTCTCCGCAGGGGGCCTGCATCGAAGTCAATTCGCCGCTGTGGTTTCCCGACCGCTTCGTGCTCGCCGTCGACGGCCAGCGGCACACCTGCCGGGTGATCTGGAAGAAGGAGCGGCGGATCGGTCTGGGGTTTGACTGACGAACGGCTTGGCCGAGCCGTAGCTCGCGGCAGCCGCATCGCCTTCGCCTGGCCGGCCGTGGCGCCAACGCTACTCATTTCGCGAGCGAGAGGCCTGGTGCGGGCGGTGGGAGTCGAACCCACACGACGTTGCCATCGAGGGATTTTAAGTCCCTTGCGTCTACCAGTTCCGCCACGTCCGCATTGCGCCAGGCGCGCCGATTTCTAGCGCGTTTGGGCGCGAAGTGGAATTGTCATTATCCGCTGCTAACAGGTGCGGTTTCAAAGACTTAAACAGTGGCCTGCAATTCCATTTGCTTCGGCCGCCTCGCATTGGGATAAGCGGCGCGCCGCCGCGATTGAGCCTCAATCCGGACACCGGCGGCTGCTTTAGGCAATCTCAACACTGTCTGATTAAGAAAGCCGAATGCCTGTTCGTTTCCCACGCCGCTCAAAGCTGTCGCGCGCGGCGGCCGTCATTGTGCTGCTCGCCTCGGCCGCGGGCGTTTCCGGCTGCGCGCAGATCGGCGATACCATGTCGCCGGCGTTCGCCGATCCCGCCAAATACGACCTCTATGATTGCAAGCAACTCGAGACCGAGCGCAAGAACCTCGCGACCAGCGCTGCGGATCAGGAAAAGCTGATGGCCAAGGCGGAGACCGGCGTCGGTGGTACCGTGATCTCCGAGATGGTCTATCGCAACGAACTGATCTCGATTCGCGCCCGGCAGAAACTTGCGGATCAGGCCTGGCGCAGCAACAAGTGCCACGAGAGCCCGCCGGACGAGACCGCTGCGGCCGCAGCGCCCGCCGCGCCGGCGCCTGCCGCGAAGGGGGCACGCGTCCCGCGGGGCGTCGTCCACTAAACTCAGCGCTTTCGAGCGAAGCCGATCGCTGTTCGCGTGCGCTCAGCTGATGGCTCAGACGCGCCAGTCGTAGATCCAGTCCTGCCGCGCCAGCATGCGCTGCGGACCGATGGCGCGGATCGCGAGATCGCGCGCGATCGCGAGCGGCCCGCGCAAGTGATAGATGCGGCCCTGCTGCCGGGCCAGGCGCTGGACCTTCAGTATGCGCCTGCGCCGCATCTCGGCGTAGCGCTTCAGCGCGGCGGGAATGGCTGAGGTGTTTTCCCCGGTGCAGTCGCCGAGCGCCTTGGCGAGCACGGCGGCATCCTCGATTGCCATGCCGGCGCCCTGCGCGGCGAACGGCAACATCGCATGCGCGGCATCGCCGAGCAGCGTCACCGCGCCTTCGCTCCAGCGGCCGATGTCGGGCAGGGTGAACAGCGCCCATTTGCGCCAGCTGTCGACGGCGCCGATCAGCATCCGCGCGGTTGCGGGCCAGCGCGCCGTGGCGAACGCGCCCTTGATCTCGTTGATGTCGCCGGGTGCGCTCCAGCCCGGCCGGTTCCAGGTGCCTGCGACGATCGCGACCACGTTGATCTGGCGCCCACCCGAGATCGGATAGGCCACAAGATGGGCGTCCGGCCCCATCCAGAGCTGGACGCGCGGTGCGGTGTATTCACACGGCAGGGCGGTTGCGTCCAGCGTGCCGCGCCAGGCGATCAGGCCGGAGAATTTCGGCTGTACATCCGGAAACAAATGCCCGCGCACGGCGGACCAGATGCCGTCGGCGCCGATCAGCGCGACGGCCAATTCCTCCCGCCGTGCGTTGCCGCGGCGCTGCACCACCGTCAGCCCTTTGGCGTGCTTTGTCACATCCTCGAACTGGCAGCCGAGCCGCAGGTCGATATCGGGGTGGTCGTTGACCGCGGCCTGCAGTGCGGCCTGCAGGTCGGCGCGGTGGATCACCCAATAGGGTGCGCCGGCGCGGAACTCGGCCGCTTGACCAAGCGGCATCCGCGCGATCTCGCCGCCGGCCCGCGCGCTCAGGATGTTGACGGATTCAGGCGTAACCGCCCGCCGCGCAAGCGGTTCCTTGAGCCCGAGCCCGACCAGGATGCGGCTGGCATTGGGAGAGAGCTGGATGCCGGCGCCGGCTTCCTCGAGCCGCTCGGCCTTCTCCAGCACGACGACGCGAAAGCCTTGTGCCGCCAGTGTCAGCGACGCCGTCAGTCCTCCGATCCCGGCGCCTGCAACGATGACGGTTCGCGTCAGGGCCACGGAGCGGTCAGGCGACCTTGTCTTTCAGCACGCATTCCGGCGGCCGCGCCTCGCCGGCAGCCAGGTCGGGCGCGAAGCGATAGAGCGTCGAGCAGTACGGGCAGATGATCTCGCTGTCGTTACCGAGGTCGAGGAACACGTGCGGGTGATCGAACGGCGGGTTGGCGCCCACGCACATGAACTCCTGCGATCCGATTTCGATCACCGAGACACCGGCATCGTTATGGAAGTGCGGGACGACGTGGTCGGACATATTCTCACCTTGGTGGCAACGATGGGCAGACGCAATCGACAGCATGCGGCATCGCGAAATGCCGCGCACCATACTGGCGGGAACAGTTGATTCCTAGAGCCCCGACGGCTCATTTGCTCATGCAAATTCGACACAATCTTGTCGTCCCAGAGAAGCCCTTCTTTGGTCGGAGCCGTTGTGTCGCAAAAACGGCACACTATTTCCAAGGCGAATTAAACTTGAGGTTTCAAGCGGAATGAACGGGGTTCGCCTCAGTCTTGCGGTGGCCGGCCTGGCAGCGAGCGCTGCCATCGGCGCGGTCATTTGGCCGCATGCCCATGACGCCGGCACGATCCTCGCCGCGCGGGACAATCCCGCCGAGCTCGCCGACCTCAGGATCAATTCCGTGCTGCGCAACAACCCGGCGTTGATTTCGGACAATATCGAGGCGGCACTGGCCGCGGGGGATGCCGACCTTGCGACGAGCTTTGTCGCGCTCGCCGCCGAGAAGGACATCGCGCTCAGCGACGAGCTCACACGGCGGGTCGACGAGGCGCGCGCCGAGCAGTCGTCCACCACGCATTTCGCCAAGGGGTTCGCCACCGGCCTCGTGACCGGCAACGCCGACGATGTCGCAAGCCTGTCCGGCACGGTCGCGGGCGACCTGTTCGTGTTCGGCGATGTCAGGGACGTCGTGCGCGAGGGCAAGCATCTCGTGATGGGTGAGGACACCGACCAGCTGGTGCTTGGGCTTGCGGCCGCCGGGCTCGCCGTGACGGCGGCGACCTATGTGTCGGTCGGCGGCGCCGGGCCGCTGCGCGCCGGGCTGACGCTGGTCAAGGATACGCGCAAGGCGGGACGGCTGAGCGAAGGGCTGATCGAATCGGCCGGGCGTTCGACCCGCGAGGTCGTTGACCAGCCGGCGCTGCGCGAGGCGGTCGCCTCCGGCTCGGTGCTTCGCCCGGCAGAGACCGCAACCGCGATCCGCGCGGCGTTCCGCGCCGAGAAGGCCGGGGCGCTGGTGCGCGTCGCCAAGGACGTCGGACGCGTCGGCGAGGCCGCCGGGATTCGTGCCGCACGGGACACGCTGAAGGTCGCGGAGAACCCGCAGGAGATCGCGCGCGCGGCCCGCATCGCGGAGGCAAAGGGCGGCCAAACCCGCGCGATCCTGAAGCTGCTCGGCCGCGGCGCGCTGCTGCTTGCGGCCGGCACGTTCAATCTCACCATGTGGCTGTTCGGCGCGCTGCTCGCGCTGTTCGGCTTCCTGTCCTCGATCAAGGCGACCACCGAACGGGCTACCGGGTGGTGGCTCAGGCGGAGCAAGGCGCGTCGCCTGCAGCGGCAGATGTCCGCTCAGGTTGCGCTGGCGGGTTCTGCCGCCCAGGGCTAAGCTCGCGGTCGGCTTTTCGATCGCCAAACTCAATCCCAAAAAACAACGGAATGGATGATGCCGAGTTTCCATCACGGCGACGTTGAAATTGCCTATATCGACGAAGGCGAGGGCGAGCCGATCGTGCTCGTGCACGGCTTTGCCTCGAGCAAGAACGTCAACTGGATCTATCCGACCTGGGTGTCGGATCTCGTCAAGGCTGGCCGGCGCGTCATCGCGCTCGACAATCGCGGCCACGGCGAATCCGCCAAGCTCTACGATGCCGCGCAGTACGAGATCGCGATCATGGCGAGCGACGTGATCGCGCTGATGGATCATCTCGGGATCGCGCGCGCCGACATCATGGGCTATTCGCTGGGCTCGCGGATGACAGCGATCCTGGCGCTTGAGAATTCCGATCGGGTGCGCTCGGCGATCCTGGGGGGCATCGGCATCGGGCTGATCGAGGGCGGCGGCCCCGGCGAGACCGTAGCCCTCGCGCTGGAGGCACCGTCGCTCGACGATGTCACCGATCCGGTCGGCCGCACCTTCCGCGCCTTTGCCGACCAGACCCGCTCCGACCGCCGCGCACTCGCCGCCTGCCTGCGCGGCTCGCGCCGGCTGATGACGCGCGAGGAGGCGGCCGGCATCCGCGTGCCGGTTCTGATCGCAGTCGGCAGCAAGGACGAGATCGCCGGCTCAGCGGCGGCGCTCGGCAGGATCATTCCGGGTTCGGAGGTGCTCGACATCCCGAACCGCGATCATATGCGGGCGGTCGGCGACAAGGTCTACAAGACCGGCGTCATCGACTTCCTGTCGCGGCGAAAATAGCTCGTCGGCTTCGTTCTCCGCATCGTCCTTGGCGAAGGCGCGCGCCGCCGCGATCAGCACCACGAAGGTCGCAACCCACACCATGCGCGCGCCGTAGCGGTCGTGCGGACCCGAGATCACGCCACAGATCACGGCATTGCCGAGCAGCGCGAGCGTGACGGTGCCCGCCAGCAGCGTGAGGTCGTCGAGCCGCCGCTGCCACAGCCCGCGGCCGAACAGGATCACGACCACTAGCATCGAGGCCAGTGCGACCGGCACGTGGATGCGGTTGATGGCCGTGAAGTCGAGGCGCCAGCGCCGCTGCCGCGCTGCGCGCATCGGCGCGACCTGTTTGGGAATGTAGCGCTCGATGATGCCGTAGGTGTGCGGGATCCAGCCCGAGGAGCCTTCGCCGGTTGCGACATGCATCAGCTGGTCGACGGTGGCTTCCAGCGCCGCCTTGGCCTGCCATCCCGGATATTCGGCCAGCGAACGTTCCACGATGTAGCCCATCTCGTCATTCAGTCCCTGGAAGCGGCCGAGCGTGTTGAACATGCTGTGGCCCCACAGGAAGTCGTCGGCGGTCGGCGGCAGCTCGTTGCGATAGGGACAGAGCTTCAGATTTTCGTTGGCGCAATGATCGCGCAGATATTGCGCCACGATGCCATCCTGCAGCATGCGGCCGAAGGCGACGCCTACTCCGCCGGGCGTCCAGGCAAGCTGCCCTGACAGCGCGAAGTTCGCCGCCAGCAGCATCGCCGCGCCGGCGACGGCGGTCAGGCTGCCTTGCACGACGCCCGCGATCGGGATGCGCCGGCCGAGCCACGGACGCAGCATCCAGCCGACGCAGCACAGGCCGAGCAGCACGGCGAGCGTCGCGCTGTGCGTTGCGGCCGAGAACGCCGTGAACGCAAACAGCACCGCCTTCTCCAGCGCCGAAATCCGTTCGCCATGCAGGATCAGGATGAAGAGCGCGAGGACCGCAAGGCCGGCAAAGATGTCGGTCAGCAGCATGCTGGCGAGCCAGGGCAGGGCGGTGGTTGCGACCAGCGCGAGGCTGATCGCAATCAGCCGGACCGGCTGGGCGAGGTCGAGCACGCGCAGCGTCAGCTGCAGGATCCACAGCGTCGCCAGGGTCTGGATGCCGAGGTTGAGCCAGAAGCCCGATGCCTCGCCGGCATGGAGGTAGATGCCGAACACCGTAGACCGGCTCGGCACCAGATAGCCCTCGTACCAGCGCGCCAGGTAGCCGCCGGTATCCCATTGGAGCAGCGGATAGCCGTTCCAGAAGGCAGGGGCGAGTAGGAGCAGGGGGATGGCGATGGTGGCGATCCAGACCGACCGCGCGTCGGTCAGGCGGGCGCGTAAACTCCGGGTATTGATGTTGTTTCCCCCCTTTTTATTGGGGCCGACCATGCCCAAAACCACACTCGCGACGAAATCCGTCAATAGTTGCAGACGCACGGCTTGATTTCGGCAAAATCCCGACCAACTCCCTTAGACGCCGGCCCCGGGGGTGTTCGGCCGAGGTTTACCGTACCGAGCCATCCCGGGACGCGCTGGGTCCATCGTGCTATAACGCACATCAGAACAAACGAATTGCGAGAGCAGCCATGGCAGTTCATCAGGTCAATCCGCAGGGGGGAAAGCTGGCGGCGCTCGATCCGATCTGGGATCGAATCCGCGGCGAGGCGGAAGACATCCTGCGGCGCGAGCCGGAACTCGCATCCTTCATCTATGCGACCGTGCTGCATCATGAGCGCCTGGAAGATTCGGTGGTCCATCGCATCGCCGAGCGGCTCGATCACGCCGCGCTGTCGGGCGACCTGATCCGCCAGACCTATGACGAGGCGTTGCGCGATGCGCCCGATATCGGCAACGCCTTCCGCGCCGACCTCGTCGCCGTCTATGATCGCGATCCCGCGACCTCGCGCTTCATCGACCCCTTGCTCTACTTCAAGGGCTTTCACGCGCTGCAGACCCATCGTCTCGCGCACTGGCTGCATCAGAAGGGCCGCAAGGATTTCGCGTTCTACCTGCAGAGCCGCTCGTCGGCGGTGTTCCAGACCGACATCAACCCGGCCGCCAGGATCGGCCGCGGCATCTTCCTCGATCACGCCACCGGTTTCGTCTGCGGCGAGACGGCCGTCATCGAGGACGATGTGTCGATCCTGCATGGCGTCACGCTCGGCGGCACCGGCAAGGAGAACGAGGATCGCCATCCGAAGATCCGCCACGGCGTGCTGATCGGTGCCGGCGCCAAGATCCTCGGCAATATCGAGATCGGTCATTGCGCGCGCATCGCGGCAGGCTCGGTTGTGGTCAAGCCTGTGCCGCACAACGTCACGGTTGCGGGTGTGCCGGCGAAAATCGTCGGCGAAGCCGGATGTGCGGAGCCGTCACGCACCATGGACCAGATGCTCAACGCGATCGGTCTTTGATTTCACTCGTTTTCTGACCGCGGCGCGCTTTTCAGCGAAGTGGGCGCCGGTTCGCGTCAGGAAACGCGCCAAAACAAGAATCGTGTGCGCAACATCACGTCGCCAAAGGCCGAAAAGGCTCTGGCGATCTTTGCCGTCTCGTCCTAAAACTCCCCCGAAAATCATCGACCCGATTGGAGACGGCCGTGGACGTTCAGGAAGTCAGGAAGCTCGACGCGTATCTCAAACGCGTGTTCAGCAATCCCAAGATCCGCGTGGTGCCGCGGCCCAAGAAGGACGACTCGGCCGAGGTCTATATCGGCGAGGAGTTCATCGGTGTGCTGTTCGTCGACGACGAGGACGATGATCGCTCGTTCCAGTTCCAGATGGCCATCCTGGAAGAAGATCTGAGCGAGTAAGGCCGAACAGCCTCGCTGCCACCAGCGCCGTCGTATATGAGCGTCGGTGCTGATAAGCATTGGCGTGCTGCGCCCGCTGCGCGGAATCAATGAATCCGAAAAGCCTAGGCTTCGCGCCGGCGACCGACCGGTCGCCGGGTCCAAGAATCGTGACTCAGGCGCCGTGCGAGAGCAAGGTTGGCACGATCAGCGACAGGCCGGCGAGCAGCAATAGTACCAACACCACCCTGCGGAATATCTCGTCATCGATCTTTCCGTACAGCCTGAAGCCGCTCCAGAGGCCGGCGAGCAGAAATGGCAGACCCAGCCCATACAATTTGAGGGTTTCCGTCGTGAAGGCGCCGGTGACGCCCATCGAAAGCGAGATCACCACAAAGGCGGTGAACAGGACCGGCTGGAATACCGCGCGCTGCGCGTCCTTCGTCCAGCCGCGCCATTGGCAGGAGATGGTCGAGACGACGCCACCAAGTCCGGTGAGTCCGCCGACCAGCCCGTTGACGAGGCCGATGGCGACGTCCGGCGCGACCCCGATCTTCATCGGGCTGAACGCCGGCCGCGCCAGACTGTAGATCGCATAAATTGCCAGCAGTGTACCGACACCAAATCGCAAATAGACGGGGCTGAGATAGCTGAGCAGGACCACCCCGGTCGGGATGCCGATCATCGTGCCAAGCGACAACGGCCAGATAGCGTGCCAGTTCAGCGCCTGACGCAATTTCAGGATGCCGTAACCCTGCGTCATCAGGCCGTAGCCCGCGATCAGCGCCGCGGTCTGGACCGGCGTGATGATGTGCAGCCACACACCCGACACCACGAGTCCCATCGCAAACCCCGAAAAGCCGCTGACGAACCCGCCGGCAAGAGCGGCAACAACAAAAAGAACAAGACCCATTCCATCCATCGGTCGTTCCCCCAAAAGCGAGGTGACGCACGCTTGGATGGAGGTCCATCTGATGGGGAGGATGCGAATCCCCGAGCTTGCCGATTTGGCAGTTACCAACTGGTCGCCAGCTTGCCTATTTCGCTTCTCCATAGGTGATTTGATCGAATAGCGTCACACTGTCGGCCTTGGTCCAAAGCCCGACCTTGCCCGCATCGCCGAACGTGGAATCCTCCACCTCGAACAATTGCTTGCCGTTGAAAGATACAACGAAGCGCGAGGCCTTGAAGTCGATACGCAGGGTGTGCCAGGTGTTGGACGGCACCTTGATATCGGTTCCGTAGCCGCCCTTGCGGCCGACAATGTCGAGCGGGCTTCGGACGCCGTTCACGGTCTTGTAGAGGACGACGTTGTCCTCAAGTGCGTTGGCGCGGGTCACGTAGTAGTTGTTCGCGTCCTTCGCCCGCCAAACAATGCCGGCGGCGCGGTCCTGAGATCCCGCGACAGCCTTGAACATGACCTCGACAAAGCCGTCCTTGATGCCGGTGTCGTCCTTCAACAGCAGCGGGTAGGTCGCTTGGCCGGATTGCTTGAGCACCTTCGATTTCGACGGCGCCGTCGCATCGCTTTCGACCGTCCATCTTGAATCGCCTGACCCCGTGACGGTGGCGGTCCAGCCGTCAGGCGCAACACCGATCTGGGTACCCTCAAAGCCGATTGCGTAATTTGACATGTCATTCACTCCCGAGAGAAGCAGCGTTGCTGCGGCAATGGCCATGCGTCGTTGGGGATGGGGCATTTCCAGGCTCCCGTGAGATCGCGAACTATGCGGACGCCGTCGTGAAATGCGAACTGACCGGGCGCTGATCATTCGAAAAGCCCGGACCCTTGAACGGGAGGCTCCACCGGGTCGGGAAGTTGTTCGAATCCTGCGATCCCCATTGCGCGCAGCGCTATGAGGAATCCTTCCCGGACTTCCTCTCCGCTCCGGTGATAGACGGTGACCGGAGATTCATCGGAGCAATCGTCCCGGCCAGGCTGAGTTGGCCCAGACCAATCTTGCCACTCGCCGGCGACGAGTCCGTCTGACCTTGCGGGGGGAGGATCGATATCCGCCGGGGTCCGCGCAGGGGCAGACCGTAAGGTAAATTGGCTGGGAGGAGTTGGAGGCTTGCTTTCGTCCATGTGCGCATGACCTCGACAAGTCGAGCGTTGCACAGTTCTTGGACCGAAGCCTCAAGGGGAGACCGTACTTCCCCTGAAGACGTCTTAGTCCAGCGAAGCGACAAAGGCAATACGGCCTCGACCCGCGCCGCCGCGGATTGCTTCGCGCAGCCGGTGATACCGCGGCTTCGCGCCGACCGGGTGGCTCGCAATGACGGGCGGGGCTCAACCCTTCGCGCTGTGCATCTGCGCGGAGAGGCGGTTCATCGCGGTGGCGATGTCGCGCCATTGCGCGAGCCAGCCGCGCGGAAAGCGGAAGGTCAGATCGGCGCCCTCGATGCGCTGCTCACTCAGGCACATGCCGGGCGTCGAGCTATCGCGCGTGCAGCGCGCGGTCAGCTGCGGCTCGCTCGCGGTGAACAGGTCCTCGCCGCCATAGGGCGTGCCGTCGCGGAATGCGCGCGTCGTCAAGCTGTCATCGGTCGTCGCGCGCTCGTCCAGATAGCGCGGATAGATCGTGCGCAGCCGCATCTCGGGTGCGAGTGAATCGTGGTGCGCCGCGATCGACACGAAGATCCGGTCGATCGGCTGCACCTTGTCCTCGACGGTGTCGGCACTGTAGTGCTTCGGCGCGGCAGGCGCCTCCAGCGACGGATAGAGGAAGCTCAGATCGACACGCTCCTGCGGCCCGGAATGGCGCTGAATCTTCATGCGCACGGCCATGGTCGGCACGTTGAACAGCGTGCCGCCGACGCTCACCGGCAACCGCGACGGATCGCTCGGCGGAGCGGTGGTGTAGGTCGGCCACAACAGATAGGCGACGAGCGTGATCGCGCCGGCTGCGATCACTGCCGAGGCGATGACCGGAGCGAGATGCGCGCGCGGGTTGCGGCGGGTGTCGCGGGCGAGATGCTGGGCCGTCGAAAGAAGCGTCATGGGCGAAGCTGAGAGCAGGCCGGGAGTGGCCGAATCACCTGCCGAATATGCCACGAGGCGAGGAATTTCCGTACGATTCCAATGGAATCCCAAATTGATTGGCCATGCGCAAACGCCGCGCCGGAGCAGTCCGGTTAACCTTTCCTTAAGGATGATGTGGCGGCCAGCCGCCAATTCTGCGAAGCAGGGTGAGTGGCCTGTTGCGTAGCGGAAGTGCCGATGTCGCCCGATACCCTGAATTCCCTGTTCACGCTCTTCATTGGCTTCGCGCTCGCCGGCGCACTGGCCAGCGGCTATCAGGCAATGGCGGAGCGCCCGGCCGGCTTCGGCCTGCTGCAGGAGGGCGTGGCGCCGAAGACCTTTGCCGCGGTCCCGTTCCTCGTCTTCGCCGCACCGTTCATCATCATGCGCAACACGCTGCGCGGCGCCCGCATCGAGCGCCGCCGCTTCGAATTCGTGATGATGGCAACCGTGATCTCCGGCTTCTGGAGCCTGATGTCGGGCACCTTCTTCATGATGACGCTGCGCGCTGCCGGCGTGCTCGCCTGATCCGGTCGCGATCCGCGCCGGATCAATGGCTGCGGTTGCTTGAAACCACATCAGTCGCTGTGCCAAGGTCGTCCTGACCAGAGCTTCGGTTCTGATTAATCAGAACCGAAAGCGCGGGATTGTCGTTTTGACGCGTTTTCTTCACGCGAACCGGTGTCCACTTCGCTTGAAAACGCTCCAGGGAGACCTTCATGGCGATCTACGAACTCGACGGGCAGGGGCCCGATCTTCCCGCTGACGGCAGCTATTTCATCGCCGACAATGCCGTTGTGATCGGCAAGGTGCGCCTCAAGTCCGCGGCGAGCGTCTGGTTCGGCGCCGTGCTGCGCGGCGACAACGAGTGGATCGAGATCGGCGAGGGCTCCAACGTCCAGGACAATTCGACCCTGCATGTCGATCCCGGCTTTCCCCTGACCATCGGTAACCACGTCACCATCGGCCACAACGCGATCGTGCATGGCTGCACGCTGGAAGACGGCGTGCTGATCGGGATGGGATCGATCGTGATGAACGGCGCGCGTATCCGGCGCGGCAGTGTCGTCGGCGCCGGCTCCGTCATCACCGAGGGCAAGGAATTTCCGGAATATTCCCTGATCATCGGTGCGCCCGCACGCGTGGTGCGCACGCTCGACGCCGCCCAGATCGAGGCGTTGTCGCGGCCGGCGAAGTCCTACGCGATCAGGGGCCCGCAGTACAAAGCCGGGCTGAAGAAGATCGGCTGACCCTTCAGCGCTTCCCGCCGCGCTTGCGTAGGCCCTTCGGTGCTGCGGTGCCTGGCTTTGCTGTCTTCTGCAGTCTTGCCGCCCCCTGAAGCCGTGCGCTCTTGCGCAGCGCATCCTTCAGGTCGATCGGGATGCCGTGCTTCTTGAAGAGGTCGGCGAAGGCCTCGTCGGCGAGCTCCTGCAGGGTCGCCATCCGGTCGCGGCCAAGCTGCTTCAGCTTGTCGAACGTGTCGTCGTCAAACTCGATCAGCTTGCGCAAATTGCATTACTCCCAAACTGTATTGCTCCAACGCCTGCCGGAACCTCCGTTTTGCGGACTCGTTGATGTCCGCAAGGGAGAATTCCATGCGCAAACTATCCGCCACCGTCGCGTCAGCGACAATCGCCATTCTGCTGGCGCCTGCGGTTACCGTCGCCCAAGCAATGGGAGCGGCAGCCCTTCATCAGCCAGCCCCGCCTCGGCGCAGGTCACGTCGCCGCCACCCGGCACCAACAGCGCCGGCACGGCGCAATCCTCCGGCCGGCTGAACAGCGGTGAAGGCGTCACCACCGGATCGGCGTCGACCGAAAGCATCGACAAGGCAATCGCCGACGAGAACAGGATGGTCGATCGCCGGATGAACGGCATCTGCCGCGGCTGTTAGCTTTTCGCCGGCTGCGTTTTCGATGAACGACGGTCGCGTAGAAGTGAGTGCGACAAAGGCGCGCGGCGGAAGCTGCGGTCCTACATTGAGTTAGCATGCGCGGGACGCGGCGGAGGAGGCTTGAAAAGAAAAGCCTTGGAAAGAAGGAGTAACGGGTGATGTTGCGTAAAACGATGATTGCCTTGCTGGCTGTGGCTTCGGTCGGCCTGTTCACGGTCGACGCCGCGTCGGCGCGCGGCGGTTTTGGCGGCGGCGGTTTCCATGGTGGTGGTGGCGGCTTCCGCGGCGGCGGCGGTTTCGGCGGCTTCCATGGCGGCGCTTTCCGCGCCATGGGCGGAGGCGGCGGCTTCCGCTCGGCTGCGATCGGCGGCGGCGGTTGGGCCGGCCGCGGTTGGGCTGGCCGCGGTTGGGCCGGCCGCGGTTGGCACGGCGGCGGCTTCCGGCGCGGCTGGGGCTATCCGTTCGCTGCTGCAGCGGTTGGCTTCGGACTCGGATACGGCGCCTACGATTACTATGACGGCTACTATGGCAATCCGTATTACGCCGGTTACGGCTACGACGACGGCTACGGCTACGGTTATGGCAACGGCTATAGTGATGGCGGCTGCTACGTCGTTCGCCGTCGCATGCTGACGTCGTATGGCTGGCAGATCCGCCCCGTGCAGGTTTGCAACTGAGCCATCCACTGACGCATGGCGGGTCCATTCGATTGCCATGGTGATGGTCCTGGAATGGTTGGCGCGGCCTCGGTGTTGCGATGCTGGGGCGACGTTGGCTGTCGTGCACTGGTATGCGGCTTGCTTCGCATTGCGGCAGTTGATGCGTGAACGCGTCGCGAAAACAAAGGGCCCGGCTGCGATTTGAGCCGGGCCTCAGAGGATATCAGAGATGCTCACCATTCCTGATCTGACATTGCTGTTCATGGTCGTTGTGTCGAGTCTCGCCGTTGCGTTGATCTACATGCTCCATCAGCTCGAGCCGAAGCTTGCCCGGCTGAGGCTGCGAGTTGATCGCGCCAGAGGCGAACGCATCAGGTAAATCCGCAATACTGCACGCGGGGGTTCGATCAGCTCGAGCCCGCCGTGGGCATCGCTGCGCTGGTGCACCTGTCCCGAGCGCGCCAATGATAGTCGGGAAGGGCGGGCCGCATTCCAGGGCCCTCAAAAGAACAAGGCCGTCGACGTAGTATACCGTCAACGACCTTGCCAGCCCCGGATATTGAAATCGGCTCACGCCATCCGGTGATTTGAAGATGACTCGGATTCGAAGTCCGATATGTGAACCAGTTCACAAAGTCAGGATTAATTCCCGCTAACGGGCACTTGGTCGGTTTTACGGAATTTTACGGGGCCGACCGATTGGGGAGCGCGGTGGAGACCTCGCGAGGGATCAACCGCGCGATCTGTGGCGCTTCCGGCTGGCGCTGCGGCTGGCCTTCGAGCGCTTGCGCGGGGAGGCCTCGGCGGCCGGCTCGTTGGCCTGTGCGCTCGCCAGTGACTGGCGCAGGCCCTCGACCTGTTCGGTCAATTGGGCGACCTGATCGGACAGCTTCTTGGCGTCGGCCTGCTGCGCCGTGAACTGCTTACGCATGGTCTGCAGCTCGTCCTGGACCAGCTGCAACTGGTCGATCGCTTCCTGCTGGGTCTCCTCGATTCCCTTGGTTTTCTCCACCAGGGCCTCGGAGACCTGTGCGGTCCTAGCCTGCAACTGACGGGCGGCGACCATGCGGTCGGTCTCGGGCACGTTGCCGGTGAAGCTGCGCCACAGCGCGATCGAGCCAATCCCGAACAGCACGAGCACCAGCGCCACGGCGCCGATCGCGATCGGCTGCACGCCAATCAGGCTGCCGACTGGTGAATTCCGGGGGGCAAGTTCGACCATGCGACCAGAACCGGACATCAATTGAAAGATTTTGATTAGCACAACCGCGGCGCGGGCAAAACCCGGGTCCCGCTAGGCCCATGCGGCAACAGCGAAATTTGCCGAAAACTGCACGCGCTGCCCCAAAACGGGACGGCTTCCGACCAGCCGACGGGCCTGCCGCCGCCCCGAGGCATCCCGGCATCACGGGGTCGCCGGCAAAGTGGCAGGTGAAGAACCAGTGGCCGGGCGCAATGTCAAGCTCGCCGGCGACATGGCCCTTGCCGAAGGCGCCGCCGTCGAGGCTGATTTCAGTGATGCGGTCCATCATCAGCATCGGTGGCGCCGGCAGCTGGGCGTTGCCGGGGCCGAAATAGCCGCCCTCGCTCGATCGCAGCAGATCCGGCCTTGTGTAGGACGATTGCGGTAGGTGAAAATCGTGCGGGTTGAACAAGCTGGCCATTGAAATTGCGGTTATTGTTGAACGTTAGGGCGGCTTCGCCGGATGGTCTTTGACGGCCCGGATTGAGCCTCGGCAGGCAGCCGCAGCGCGGCCGCCATGAAGGCCCAGATATCGTCGGTCAGCTGTGCCGGATCAGGCCGCCGCTCGCCGGTCAGTGCGCCGATCAGCGCCTGGCGGATGCCGCCGATCATCAGCGCAATGGTGAGGTGAGGGTCGATGTCGCTGGACACGATCCCGTCGCGCCGGGCGGCTTCAAGCATCCGGGCACCGGCTGCAAGCTGGCGGCTGGTGAAGGCGGTCTCGACATCGAGGACCTCGGACGCGCGGCTCAGCGGTCCGATGACCAGCGGCGCAAACGGATGATCGTAGTGAAAGGCGACGTAGGCCCCGATTCGCTGCCTTTCCCGGTCCGCCCAGCTCTCGGCTGACAGCCTTGCGCCGGCGAATGCCGCTTGATCGAGCCGGCCGTAGAACTCCTCGACCACGGCGGCGATCAGGCCCGCCTTGGAGCCGAAGTGATGATAGGCGAGCCCCACCGACACCTGCGCCCGCCTGGCGACGGCCTGCATCTCCAGCTGCCCGTGGCCCTCGATGAGCTCCTCTTGCGCCGCCGCGAGCAGCCGTTCCCTTGTCCCAGGACTCGTCGCGCTGCTCGCCGCGCTCATTGGTTGCTCATCGCCTGGCAATCCGCCGAATTGAATTCAATTCAATATCGCTGCGGCCAGCATGTCAAGTCTCCGATGCCGGATGGCGCAGTGAACCGGTGGAGGGCCTGCGATGGCGTTTGCGATCAAGACCGGGATCCCCGATCCACCGGCGAAGGCGTTCAACTTCACCGCCCGGAAAACCATGCATAGCGGCGGGCACGTCGCCGCCGATGACATCGTGGTCCTGTTTGCCAGCGAGAATGAGGGCGGACGCGAGCTCAACTTTAGATTCTATCGCCAGGCCACCAACAAGATCGTCGGCATCACGGACGGGGCTGCGTCCTTTCTCGATCGTTTCTTCTGAGGCCTGCGGTCGGGAACCGGGCCTCACCCGAAGTCCTACTGATTGCAGGAGGCCCCGCCCGGAGTTAGAATATTGGCCAGTTAGTACCTTTTTCGATCAGGTTTTTAAGCAGGCCTTCTGCAAAGCAGGCCCTGCTACGTTCTGTTAGCACGCTGGGGGAAGCGATGGGTGCCGACAAGGTTCTGTTGCCAATTTTCGTTGTCTACGCATTGGGCTGCATCTTCACGATCGGCGCCTTTTACCGCGATCGCGAGCACGCGATCGGCGTCAAGCAGATCATATGCACCCTCATCTGGCCGATCTGGTGGCCGGTCGCGAACGGTTTCGGGCCGATGCTCGATGCCATCGATAATGCCGTGACGGCGACGGATGGGCGGAAGAGCATTTCGTTTGCGCTGGGACTCTTTGCTGCCGGTCACTGCCTGTCGAGCAGTTGGGGCGATTGCGGCGGCGCTGTTGCCTGCAGCGGAGTGCTTTTGAAGAGCACCGCGATGTTCTTTCCACCGCTGAACTTCGTCTATGTGACCTGGCTGGTTACGCAATTCGCGTAGCGACGCGCGCCGGCCTGCATTGCAAGCCTCGATCACCTTCATCCGTCAAGGCTTTCCCGCCCCCAAAAAGGTTGCGGCCAGGCTTTGGGGGAAGCCTGGCCGCGCGCGAACCGGTCTGGGACGGGGAGGGGTGGGGATGTGACCGGGTCGCGAACTCGAAAATCCTAACTCTTGCTCAGCGCGAGCTTGCCGTTGAAACTGCCGGGCGGTTGTCGCCGAGCGAGACCCACACATTGGGATCGCTCTGCGATTGCCGCTTGACGAAGCGGTAGCCGGTGTCTGTCCAGGCGACGATGCTCTCGTTCTGGTTATCGAGCACGAACTCGCCCTTGTCGGTCTTCACCGTCAGCACTGCGTGGCCTTCGCCCTTCTTGTCGCGGACCACCGTGATCAACAGCGCCTCGCGGGGCCAGCCGGCGTCCATCAGCATCTTGCGCTTCAGGAGCACGTAGTCCTCGCAGTCGCCGTAACCGTCGGATGGCAACGACCATTTCTCGATCACGCCCCAATGATCCATGTCGGTCATCGGCTTGATGGACTCGTTGACCCACTTGTTGACCCGCACCAGGTCGCGCCAGGCGGTCTGCGACAACACGATGTCGCGTGGTTGCGTCGCGCCGCCGCGGCATTCGCCCGGATTGTCGGCGCAGAATTCGACCCAGCCGATCGGCGAACGCGCGACGTCACCCAGGCTGGCGTAGACCACGTCGCCGGCCTTGGCCGACACGCACGTCGCAAACAGGATGGCGGCAACCGCCAAACTTTTCCCCTGTCCCCTGAACCCAAACATTGTGGCCCCCGTTCTTCTTGTTGGGACCACGTGTCGCACAAAGCTTTTTCGCCGCCGCTAAGTACGCAAAGTAGATTTGACGCGAATACTCGTAAAACCTGCGGCGAATTCGATCTATACTTGAATCGAATTCGCATAAAATTTGAAACAACTGCAATTGATTCAAATTTTATGCATTAACTCGGCGCGCGCTGCGCCTGTGCGGTTTGTTGCGCCAAACGCGCCGGCCGTTAACCGCCGATTTCACCAGGCCAAACGCGGCGAAGGCGGCCACCGGTGCACCGGTGGCCGCCTTCGCGGGCTGAAAAAAGGGGGCGTGAGCGGCTTTTCGCTTTACCTCGCGGTAACGCTCTCTTCGAGCGTTTCCGCGGACTGCTCGTGGACGAACTCGAGTGCGAAACCTTCCTCGAGGTTTCGCACCACGCGGGACTGCACCTTGCCGAGCATCACGAGCGACTTCAGCGGCGGACGGTTCTCCGCGGCAATCGCGGCACCGGACAATGAAAGGTCGATGATGCGGCAGGTCATCCGCGTGCCGTCCTCCTGGGTGAGCAGGGCGATCGGGTTGCGCGGCACGATACGGTCGTGGCGGCGATCCTCGGGCAGATTGAGGATGTCGCGGTTGGCGAGCCAGGTGAGCTGGGCGGCGAGCTTGTCGCGCTTGCGCGCGGTGGCGCCGATCGTCATCGCAAAGCCGTTGTCGATGATCCGGGTGATGCGGCCTTCGACCCGGCCGATATGGTCGAGATAGGCGATCACGCGGTCGCCGACATTGCCGATGCCCGGCGCCAGCAGCGCGAGGCCGCCCGGGGACATGTTGATAATCTGGCAGGGAAACTCGCGCCGGTCGGGCAGCATGTAGCGGCCGAGCAGGTGCACCTTGACGCGTTGGAAGCGCCGTCGCTCCTCGGCTACGGGGACGACGGTAGTTTTCTTCTGTGCAAACGACATCACAACAAACCCGGCCGCCGTCCATTCGGAGCCCCGATGACCCTAAGGCTGATAGGGTTAACGGGGCGTTACGGTTGTGGCCGGGAACCCGGACACGGAGCGAGAGAGTTTCACGCGCGCCGTGCCCGAGGACTTAGGCGCGTTCATGCGCCGCGTCAGCCTCGCCGAACCATCGTGCCATGGCTTGAGCGGCGTCCTCGAGGTCAGGGGCAGCGTCGATGGCCCAGGCGACGAAGCCATCGGGGCGCACCAGCACCCCGCGCAAGCCCAGCCGATCGCGGGCGTCGCTTGCGACATAGGTGATCCGCTTGCTCCAGCGAGCTGCAACGGCTTGCAGGGAAGCGCACGCGTCAAAGTCGAGCAGCAGTCCGCGCCCATTCCTGAGCCGCTCGCCGAGCCTGCTCCCGCAGGCGAGCTCGAAGTCGGGTGCGCTGCGGCCGACCAGCGGATGGCTGCCGCCAAGGTCGTAGCGGAGCGAAACACCCCACACACGCTCGGCAAAGTAGGTCGCGCCGTCGGGCGTCTCGATCAGATCGCGGATGATGGCTTCGAGCGCGCGCGAACTCCGGCGCGGCCGCATCAGCGCGACCTGGGCGCGCGACCAGTCGAGAATCTGCGCGCCCACCGGATGCCGCTCGCTGAAATAGCTGTCGAGCAGCCTGGCCGGCGCGTCGCCGCGGATCGTGGCGGCGAGCTTCCAGCCGAGATTCATCGCATCGCCAAGCCCGAGGTTGAGGCCCTGGCCGCCGAGCGGCGAATGGATGTGCGCGGCGTCGCCGGCGAGCAGCACGCGCCCGTTTCGGTAAGCCGTCGCCTGACAGGCGCGATCGGTCCAGGTGGTGGCAAGCTGGAGCGCAGTCAAGGTGACGTCGGTGCCGGAGACACGGCGCAGCACCGCCTGCACATGCTCAAGCGTGATCTCCTGGGTGCGGTGGAAGGCGCCGCCGTCGAATTCGACCATCGCGATGGTGCCGGGCGGAGCGTAGGTGTACATGCCCGTCGGCGTGTAGTGGCGGCCCGCGCGGAGCTGGTCCGGATCGGCGATCGCGACCTCGACCGAATAGCCGGTGAATTCGGGATCGGTGCCGACGAATGCGTAGCCGCCGGCCTTGCGCACTGCGCTGCGTCCGCCGTCACACCCGACCAGCCAGCGTCCGTGGAAGCGCCACTTGCGCGAATGGTCACGCCGTCCTGCGACTGTTCGAAATCCTCGACGGCCAGCCCGTGCCTGATCTCTATCCCCATCGCGGTTGCGCGCGCAGCCAACGCGGATTCGAGCGACTCCATATCGATCGCCATGCTGGTGCCGGCCGGACCCGGCAGGCGAAACGGCCACGCCGAGCTGTCGATCTTGTCGTGATAAAACTGGATGCCCGCGAAATGGCCGGCCGGGCGGCGCGGCTGTTGCAGCCAATGCGCGGCGTTCGATGCGCCGTGTCCCGAGCCATCGTTCGCGCGCTGCGCCACCGCGATGTCGTCCAGCATCCCGCGGCGGTAGAACGCCTCGATGGTGGGCGCCGACAGGCCGCGCATGCCGAACGGCAGCCGCTTCAACGGCGAGCGCGCCTCTGAGGCCTGCTCCAGCACCAGCACCGAGAGCTCCGCGAGCCGCAGCTGACAGGCAAGCAGCAGGCCAACGGGGCCCGCACCGGAAATCACGACGTCATGGGGAAGGGGGGCGCGGTTGTGCATGAACTGTTCCTGTGTCGATGTTCGACCGGAGCGGTTCGTCGGGTTGAGAACCACACGGACGAACAATGGACGCTTCGATGGCGTCCGGTGTTCGTCGTGGGGATCTCATGCACGAGGCAGAAGATCAGAGCTTTCGTTTCCGAAAGGACTTGGGCTTACCAAACCAAGTCTGCCTTTTCCAACGCGGGCTATATAACGGGATGGCGATCGATCCGCAACTGGCGTGCGGACCAATACGCGGCCGCTATGTCCCGGCGACTGCATCCGCGCTGCCCGCGCTGTCGACCCGACGCGCGCCCGGGCGCGGCGCAAGATTGTCCGGCGTCTTGATGTTGCTCGCGAGTCCTGCGGCCTCGAACGTCTTGATCAGCCACCAGCCGAGATCGATCTGACCCGGCAGCAGCCCGAGCTTCGCGGAGCTTGGATAGGCATGGTGATTGTTGTGCCAGCTCTCGCCCATGCTGATCAGCCCGGCGATGCCGACATTGTAGCCCTGGGCCGCGACTCCCTCGATGATCCAGGTCTGTCCGCCCTTGCGATGCGAGTAATGACCGATCAACCAATGACCGGCGACGCAGACGGCAACGCGGGCGCAGATGCCCCAGACCAGCCAGCCCCATGAGCCGATCGCAACGAACAGCAGCGCCCAGGGCAATTGCTGCCACATCCAGGTTCGCTCGACGAAGGCGTAGAAGCGGTCATCGGCGAGCCGTGGCTCGAGCCGGAAGACCGGCGGGTGTTTCAACACCAGCGTGCAATGCAATTGCCACCAGGCATCGCGCCAGAAGCCGGCGCGGTGGCAGGAGTAGTCGTGACACGCGGCCTGGCGTTGCGCCCAGTCGCGGAAATCATGCAGCCGTACCATGCCGTAGGGGCCGGCCATGCCGACCAGCGTGCCGAGATAGACGCAGAGCCGTTCGAGCCACAGCGGGCAGTCGAAGCTTGCATGGATCAGGCGGCGGTGCATGCCGACCGAATGCCCGAAGCACAGCGTGATCGCGCTGGTCGCGATGAACAGCGCGAATGCGCTCCACGAGAACGTCACTGGTCCAAACATTATCGCGACCGCGGTCATGGTGCCGAGCCACAGCGATTTCGCGGGTGCCCATCGCACCTGTCCGTCCAGCGGGTCGGTGCTGCTATCCGCGAGAATTCGTTCGGAGCCGGGCTGCAGCTTCATTCCATCACCTGAGGTTGTGTCGCAGGTTGCGGTGAAGCGCTCGTCGCTGTCAATTGGCCGCGAACGTCCGTCATGTCGCAGCCGACATTGGCATCTCCGGCGGCTTGACCTGGCCTGTCGTGACTCCGGGGACCGTGAAACGGCTCAGTTGCTGCTGAGGTTTGTCCTGACGATCTGCGTCAACTGCTCATATCCTGTCCTTGTCAGGTGAAGCAGGTCTTCGCGGTAGTTGGCGCAGGGCGTGCTGTTCTGGCAGGCGATCGCCGATGCATCGAGGACGCGGTACTTCTGCACCGACTTCTCTCGCGACGAGAGCGATGCGTTGACCGCTGAAATGTTTTCCTTTGCGCCCGTCATATTTGGGCCGCGCGGCAAGATGAGAATCTGGACCAGACGAGCCTTTGGCCAGATCCGGCTGATGCGGTCAAATAGGTGGTCAAAGGCAAGCCGGACGCCGCACGGCTTGTCCAGGTAGATGTTGTTCGTGCCAAGCAGCAGGATCACGGACTGAGGTTGGATGCGCTTGAGCTGCTGTTCGAACGAGGTCAGCAGCCACAGCGTATTCTGGATGCGATCGCGACCGACCCCGAGATTCAGGACGGGACGTCCCGCAGCGAGCGAGGATGTGAGGTCTTCCGGCCAGGCTTCGACCAGCGAGTCGCCAAGCATCACGATCGAGGCCTGGGCAGGCAGCGAGCTGACGTTCTTCAGATCGCGCCGAAGCGCATTTGCGGAGTCGGGGATCGTCGGCGTTGACGCGATCTGCTGGTCCGCCTCATCGCATGCGGGTCCGCTCAATGGCGCGGCACTCGCTGATGAGATCGTGGCCATTGCAACGATTGACAATGCAAGCGGGATGGTTCGAAGTCGAAGTCTGAGCATATGCTGACAGCCGTTGGGGAGTGGAATGACGACTAGGATCGCGATTTTGGGTCAATCCAACAGCATTCTCAAGGAAGGTTTCTTCAACAAATTTTTAGATCGTCATCAGCCGGTTGAAGTGGTGTCGATGGGACGCGTCGGCGCGAGCCCATCGCTGCTTGGCCCCTATTTTGCTAGTCGCTCGTTCTTTCGGAACGCGGAATTTTGCATCATTGACATGTGCGCGATCGATTACTCGCTGCTATCGGCCGGTGCGATCGGGCTTTACGACGTGGTGAAATGGATCGAGTGGATCGGGCACAGCGCCAAGAAGAATGGATGCGAGCCGATCTTCGTCTGCATCCCGGTCAGCACCGTGGAGCTCTCCAAGCATTTGATCTCGAACTGCATCTCGGTGTTTGAACGAAACGAATGGTTCTATCTGGATGTGCGCGATTGCATCACCCACCTTCTCGAAGATGGAACCAGACGTCCGGAAAGCCTCTACAAGGATCCGAGCCATCCTGGCGTGGAACTCTCGGAACTCATCGCCGACAGCATGAAGGAGCTGATCAGCGCAATTCGTGCGATGCCGATGATCGAGGTGGACCGGATGTTCCCGATCACCCGGTTCGAGGTGATCAACCTGCAGGATCGGCTTGCGGCTGCCCCGGCAAATTACAAGACATCCCTGATCGAATTCAGAGGGGTGCGTCTTGAACGGGGAAAGACCTATGAGCTGAAGGTCGGAAGCATCAGTGCATTAAGTGGCATGCTGCTCAATTCCGCGGCGTGCAAGGGCGTTCTTGAAATCGAGGGCGACAGGAAATTCTACAAGAACCTGCGGCTGCGGGCTTACCATCCAACGAATTTTGAGGCGCGCTTGGTTCCGATCTGCAAGCCGCTCCGGGATGGAGAGGGAGCAATTGCGTTGACGGTTGCCGATGGCGCCCCAATTGAAAGCGACACGACCTTTCACAGCGTCAAGACGCCGGAAGACGATCTGGGCTTCGTCGAGGTCTCGGAAATCATCGTGGAGAGGGGCTATGACCTCTTCACTTACAGGTCGAGGCGCCCGGCAAATGGGCACATGACGCGTTGGACGCCCAAAAGCGCAAACAAGCTCGCCCAGGTTATTTGGGAATGATGACTGGGTTGTGTCTGACAGAGCGGCTCGATAGCTTGTCGGGCCGCACCGTCATCTGATCTCGGCGCCGATTGATCGCGGCGTTCACTGCCTATTCAACAGTCACCGCTTTCAGGACTTTCCTGTTCGCTGCGCGGACCTCGAGCTGCAGGGGCGGCTGAAACGACCCGCTTGGCGGCACGAACACAAAGGCATGGTGCCCGTCACCCTTGTTGAGCTTGAGAAGATCATTGCGGAACTGATCGGCCACGACTTCGGCAACGTGGTCGCCGTTGAAGTAGATATCGATCTTCACCCGCTTGTCGGGGTGCTGGTCGTAGAGCGCCCAGCCGGCGATCCTGTTTTCGTTGAAGGCGTCGACATGGCCGGTGATCTCGCCCGAGAGGCTCTCGATGCCGGCCTCGATCACGTCGAGGTCGCTCCGGTAGATCGACCGCGTCACATCGAAGCTGAAATGCTCGGTATCGACGCATTGCTCCAGCAAGCCCTGCCGATGCTCCTTCATCCGTTCGAGCGTGTCCAGTTCGCCCAGCTTGACGTACATGCCAACGATACCTTCGATACCTGGATTCATCGTGCCTTTCCCCGCGATGCTACAAGCCTATCCGCTTAAGGCTGCCGCTTTAAGCTGCCTTCATGACATCCCGATCGTCCTGACCTAAAGTCGGCACGGCCGAACCCGGCCCAACGACAAGGACAGGGAGGACGAACCGATGGAGCAGATCCGCGTCTGCACGCATGAGGGGCCGGGCGCCAAGCCGGTGATCCGCACCGTGCCATGGCCTGATGTCAGCAAAAAGGCGGCTCTGATCAAGGTCGGCGCCTGCGGCGTCTGCGGCACCGACCTGCATATCCTGAAGGGGCACTGGCCGAAGCCGCTGCCATGGCCGTTCACGCTCGGCCATGAGCTCGGCGGCGTGATCGTCGAATGCGGCCCGGAGTTTTCAGAAGATTTCATGAGCAAGCCGCTGCAGGTGGGATCAAAGGTGATGATCCCGCCCTTGATGCCGTGCGGCCGTTGCTATTACTGCATTCACTACCCGCAAAGCGCCAACAAGTGCCTGACGCCGGTGTATTACGGCCGCTATCTCGGCTTCGACAAGCCGCCGCATATGTGGGGCGGCTGGGCCGAATATGTCTATGTCGATCTCGACATGCTGCCGGGCACCAAGATCTACAAATTGCCCGACGACATGTCGCTGCGGCTGGGCGCGCTCTCGGAGCCCTTGACCTCCTGCATCCGCGCCTTCAACCGCGCCACCCGCGCCGGCGGCTTCAGCTGGGGCGATACGGTGGTGATCCAGGGCTCGGGCCCGATCGGCATCCTCGCGGTCGCCGCCGCGCAGGAGATGGGGGCAGGGCGCGTGATCTGCGTCGGTGCGCCGGAGACGCCGCGGCTGGCGCTGGCGCGCAAGTTCGGCGCCGAGGCGACCGTCGATATCGAAGCGCTCAGGACGCCGGAGGAGAGGATCAAGGCGGTGCGCGATATCGTCGGCGGTTTCGGCGCCGACCTCGTGATGGATTGCTCGGGCCATCCGACCGCCGGCCCCGAAGGCATCGAGATGCTGCGCGACGGCGGCACCTATGTCGAGATGGGCCAGTTCACCGATGCCGGCTCCATCAACACGTCGTGGCACCGCATCTGCACCAAGGACCTCAACGTGCTCGGCTCCTGGGGCTTTACCGGCAACGACCTGCCGCTCGGCGTCGACATGCTCTATCGCACCCGCAACAAATATCCCTGGCTCGATATGCAGACGATCTATCCGTTCACCGAGGAGGGCGTCGCGCAGGCGGTCGCGGACGCGATGGCCATGAAGACGGTGAAGTCGACCATCGTGCCGTGGCCGGAATTGGTGGAGTGAGCCCGGCGAACGCGGTGCTGCAAATCCTGTTGCAGTGCTCCCAACAATAGTGGCGAGGGTGAGGCCGGTATGGCCCTGATATCGCTCGCCGGGACGGCGGCCCGGGGCTAACATCGGCGCATGCAATCGAACCGTGTGCCGCCGAGTGCAACGTCTGCGTGGGGAAACGTGTCCGAGGACTTCCCGCTGTTCAGAACGCTCAGCGCGGAGCAGCGGCTGATCGCCATCGGCGCAATGACCCGGCAAGACCTCGTGCGTGGCCAGTTGCTGGTCGAGCAGGGCGGCCCCTCGGACGCATTGTTTCTGGTGCTGCACGGCGCGCTCGCGGTGTACCGGACCGATCATCCTGAACCGATTGCGGAGCTCCGCGCCGGCGAACTGGTCGGCGAGATCGGATTCTTCGCCAACATCCCGCGCACGGCCAATGTGATCGCGATCCGCGATAGCAGCGTGCTGGTGTTGACACGTGCGGCCTATGCGACGCTTGTGCAGGAAACGCCTGAGATCGTCGAGGCGCTGCTTGCCGCTCTTGCTCAGCGGTTTGCCATCCAGACCGCGCGCCTGTTGCCCGCCCGGGCGTCGCCGAAGGCACGCACCGTCGCGCTGATCTCCGGCGGACGGGAGCCGGTGCCTGCGGCCTTTGAACAGCGCATGCGTCAGAGCCTTGCCGCCGCCGGTGCCGAGATCGTCGACCTCGCGCGAGTTCAGGCCATGTTTCCCGGCCGCCCGCTGGATGCATCCGAAGTGGCCGATTGGCTCAACAGGATCGAGTATGACGCGCCGCTGGTGGCCTATTTCGGTGGAGCTGACGCATCGGAGTGGGCGCGAAAAACCATCCGCCAGGCTGACCTCGTCGTATTCGCCTGCCGTGGCCATGCGCCTGCGCCTGATCTGACGGAGATCGAAAGGTTCGCCTGCGGGGTGCATCCGGCGTCAACGCGACGCCTCGTCCGTGTTCATGATATCAGGCGCAACGAGGTCAGCGGCACCGCGGCCTGGCTGATGCGACTGCCCTGCTTCATGCACCACCAAGTCGCGCTCGAGGACATGATCGATATCGACAGCCTGGTCCGCTTTCTCTGCGGGCGCGCCGTCGGATTTGTCGCCGGTGGCGGCGGCAGCCTCGGCACGGCGCATGTCGGAATCTACAAGGCGTTTCGTGAGCGCGGCGTGATGTTCGACATCTTCGTCGGCACCAGCGTCGGTTCGGCGATGGCGGCGGGCTTTGCCAAGAACTACGACGCCGAGCATCTCGAGCGCGGCACGCATGAGATCTTCGTCTCCAGCCGCAGCTTCCGTCGTCCGACCTGGCCGCGCTACGCACTGCTGGATCACAAGGCCTTCGATTCCGCGCTTGCCGATCAGTACGGCCATCACTGCCGGATCGAGGACTGCTGGCGGCCGTTCGCGGCGGTTGCGACCAATCTTTCGACGCACAGTCTCGAATTGATCCGGACCGGCCTGCTCTGGCAGGCGGTGCGCGCATCGAGCGCCATCCCCGGTCTGCTGCCGCCGTTTTACACAAGGGACGGCTTGATGCTGGTCGATGGATGTCTCGTCGACAACGTGCCGCTGGCGCAAATGCATCAGTTGAAGAGCGGCCCGAATCTGGTGGTCCATTTCGGCGAGCCGGCCAGTGAATTGTTCGACGTCGACTATGCCAAGCTGCCGGGACGTCTTGAACTGCTTGCGTCCCTGCTGACGCCGTTCCGGAGGAAATCGCTCCCGGCCGCGCCGAGCGCCGTCAACGTGCTGTGGCGGAGCCTCGTCGCCCATCAACGCTACGATACGTTGCCGACCACGCCGCTCGACATGGTGATGCGCCCACCGACGCCCGATGGCATCGACGTGACCGATTTCGACCGCCATCAGGAGATCTTCCAATCCTCCTACCATTGGGCCCGCGAGACCATTGCTGCCTCGGAGGCGGCGCAGAACCCGGCGATTGCGGCGATCGTCGCGTCGGCCAAGGCGGCGGATGAGGGGGCGGACAACAGCGCGGATGAGGCGACGGTGACCGCGCCGGTTTCCCATGAGGCCCGCGCCGGCTGAGCCGCTTGCAGGCACCGGCGATCTCGACCATCGTGCCGGACTGGAATCCGGAGATGACGATGCCTTTCGATTTGATTCTGCGCGGCGGACGCGTGATCGATCCGTCGCAAAAGCTCGATGCCGTGACTGACGTGGCGTTCTCGGGCGGCAAGGTTGCTGCGGTTGGACAGCGGCTTGTCGCCGATCCCGCAACCGACGTGCGTGATGTCTCCGGCTTGATCGTGACGCCCGGGATCATCGACCTGCACACCCATGTCTATTGGGGCGGCACCTCGCTCGGCATCGACGCGGAGGAATTCTGCCGCAACTGCGGCGTCACCACCTCGGTCGATACCGGCAGCGCCGGCCCCGGAAATTTTGCCGGCTTCCGCAAGCATGTCATCGAGCCGAGCCAGGTCCGCATCCTCGCCTATCTGCATGTTTCGCATGCCGGCATCTTCGGCTTCTCGGACCGGGTGATGGTCGGCGAGAGCGAGGAGTTGCGGCTGATGAACCCGGTCGACGCCGCCCGCGTCGCCGATGAGAACCGCGACCTGATCGTCGGCATCAAGGTGCGGGTCGGTCTGTTCGCCTCGGGCACTTCGGGGCTGGTGCCGCTCGAGATCGCGCTGGAGGTTGCGGAACAGGTCGGCATGCCGCTGATGGCGCATATCGACCACCCGCCGCCGAGCTATGAGGAGGTGCTGGCGCGCCTGCGCCCTGGCGATGTGCTGACCCATGCGTTCCGTCCGTTCCCCAACACGCCCGCGACCGCGCAAGGCACGGTGAAGAAGGTGGTGCTGGAGGCGCGCGAGCGCGGCGTGCTGTTCGACATCGGCCACGGCAAGGGCTCGTTCGCCTTCAAGACCGCGCGCGCGATGCTCGCCAACGGCTTTTACCCCGACACCATCTCCTCCGACATCCATCAGCTCTGCATCGACGGCCCGGCGTTCGACCAGGTGACGACGATGTCGAAGTTCCTCTGCATGGGGATGCCGCTGCCGGACGTGATCGCTGCGTCCACAGTCGATGCCGCGATGGCATTGCGGCGTCCGGAGCTCGGCAGCCTCAAGCCGGGCAGCGTCGGCGACGCCACGCTGATCTCGATCAGGGAAGGGCAGTTCGACTATGTCGACGTCGTCGGCGAGCACCTGACGGGCGATCGCAAGATCGCATCCGAAGGCGTCGTGATCGGCGGACGCTGGTGGCATCCGAGATAGGGCGCGTACTCATAAAACCCGAGTCCGCTGTCGTCAAAATGGCGACATCGAAGCCGGTCGGTTGTGGGCCAAGATCAGACACGGCAACGGCTTTGGGCCAGGTGTCCGCATGATCCTCGGCAACCATGTCAATGGCGGCCATCGGTAGAAATCCCTTTGACCCTCAGTGGCCAGGTTCGGATATTTCGGCTAGTTGAGTATGCGTGGTAACGCAATTGGGACGGGATGTCCGTCCTCCAGAGGACATGGTCATGAGATTGTCGTCGAGGCTTGTCGCGCCCTCCGCTGTCGCTTTCTTCTCAACTGTCTTGCTGTGTGGCCCGGCAGCGTCGCAAACCCCAACAGGCTCCGCCAACCCGCTTCCCGGCATCACGGTCGATGCGCCGAAGGAGGCAGCAAGGCCAAATAGGCCGAAGCAGGCGGAACACACAGTGGCATCTCGCCGGACATCGTCAACCCGTCAAGCGCCATCGGCAACCGCTCAACCGTCAACCGCTCGAACGCCATCGCCAGCGCCAGATTCAATATTGGGGAGGATTGCCAGGCTGGAGAAAGTCGCCAGCAATTGCAACGGTGGTTGTGAATCAAGCCTCCCACACGGCAAAGACCCTTGGGTTGGATGTAGCGAGTCGGCGGGCGGACAAGCACATGGGCCTTTCTCGTCAACGTGCAGAGACAACCTCACCTACAAATCCTACGTAGACTGCGTCGAGACCAAAGTGTTCTTGGGCGATTACCGAAATAGAGCCTACTGGGTTTGCAGCAGCCTGGACGCCGCCGGGAAGTTTCGAGTCGCCGAACTCAAGCGACCAAGACATTCGCGCTAAAGCATGATCCGGAAAAGCGCGAAGCGGTTTTCCCTCGCGACAAACGCGGAACGCGTTTGCGCGGAGATCATGCTTGAACAAAGAGCTAAAGCGCGATGACGATTCAACCCAATCTCATCGCGCTTTAAGGCGTTTTCGAGCGGAGTGGACACCGGCTCGCGTGAAGAAAACGCGTCAAAACAACAAGCTGGAGTATTGGCTCTGATTCAATCAGAACCGATACTCTAGTCGGCGACGATCGGCCCGAACGGCTCCCATCGTTCGCCGGTGAAGCGCATCATCCGGAACTCCTTGATCACGCGATAGTCGGTGCGGCTGGTATTGATGGCAAGACCCGGCAGCAGCAGATCGAGCTTCACATTCTTCAGGCTGGCGGCCTGGCGCATGATGTTGTCGCGCGAGACGTCGTCGCCGCATTGCTGCAGCACATGCACCAGCAGCTCGGCGGCGCTATAGCCGTAGACCGTGAAGAGGCTCTTCCTGTCGCCGTCCGGATAATAGGAGTCCATGAATGCGCGCCAGTTCTTCATGCCCGCATCGTCAGCCCAGGTCGGGTCGGCAGCCTCCTTGAACGAGCTCGCCGAGATCAGCCCTTTGGCATGCTCTATTCCAGCCGGTACCAGCACCGCGTCGATCGAGGACGAACCGACGCCGAGCAAATGTAGCGGTTGCCAGCCGAGCTCGGCCGTTTTGCGGATGGCCTGGGCGGCGAATTTCGGCGAGGCCATGTCGATCAGCACGTCGACCGCTGCGGCCTTGAGCCGGACCACCTGCGAGTCGATGGTCGGGTCCGTCGCATCATACGGGGCTTCGGACGCAAGCATGTCCGGCGCCCGCGCGCCGAGCGCGTCCTTGAGCCCCGCGAGATATTCCTTTCCGCTCTCGTCATTTTGGTAGAGCAGGCCGATCCTGGCGTTCGGATAATTGTCGAGAATGAACCGCGCATAGATGCGGATTTCGGTCCGCAGGTTCGGCGCGAATCCCATGGTCCAGGGAAAGCCGACCGGATCCTCGAACCGCGTGGCGCGCCCACCCGCGAACAGCTGCGGGATATGGCGGTCGTTGAGATACTTCTGCACCGCGATGTTCGAGGCGTTACCGACGCCCTGGAACGTGAACAGGACCTCGTCGCGCTCGACCAGTTTGCGAACCTGCTCGACCGTCTTGGCCGGCGTTGCCGCATCGTCATAGGAGATCAGGTTGATCCGGCGGCCGTTGATGCCGCCGCCGTCGTTGATCATCCGGAAGTAGGCGGCCTGCACCTTGCCGATGACGGAGAAGGCCGACACCGGGCCGCTATAGGGCATCGTCTGTCCGATCTTGATCTCGGCATCGCCGGCGCCGGGGTCGTATTTGCGGCCTTCGGCGTATACGTCGGCCGCAGCGAACAGAGCGAGGCCGATGACCGCAACTCCGATTGCCGGTCTCCACCGGTTCTTAGGCATCGCGTGGCTCCAGGGTCGGCGGTCATGAAGACGAGTCAGCAAGCGCACCGGGTTGTGGCAGGCGTGGTACGACCGTCGACCAGAGCGGAATGACTTTTCTTCGAACCGTCATCCCGCTCTAGCTCTTTGATTTGAGCATGATCTTTTCGGAAAACCGCTACACACTTTTCCGGATCATGCTCTAGGTGGCGTGGACACTTATCGCATCCATAGAACGATGGCTGCGAGAGTGACGACGGCAAGGTAATTTCGGGCGGTTTTTCGAAGCGGGTTGCGACGCGACGGACTGCTTGAGTTTGCTGAAGCAGCATTCCACGAGATGGCGCTGGGCATGGAGATGCTTGTCGAGCGGATGTTTGAGTGCCCGCGACGGGTTGTTGGGGATGACGGCGAGTGCCCCTTTGGCTGCGATGGCTTGGCGCAAATGATCGGCGTCGTAGGCCGTATCAGCCATAACGACCTCGGCAGGCAATCCCTCGATCAGTTCGGCAGCTTGCGGCGCGTCGCCCTTCTGGCCTGCGGTCAGCGTGAACCGCACCGGGCATCCCAGGCCTCGGACGGCCAGATGTATCTTGGTGCTCAGACCGCCGCGCGAGCGGCCGAGCGCTTGATCTTCAGACCCCCTTTTTTCGCTCCGGCGGCGTGCTGATG